>DASWGQ010000360.1:0-2550 GCA_036393595.1 Myxococcales bacterium
CCGAAGCGCCGTCCGACGGTGAGCCCGAGCGCGCGCGTGTAGAAGGCGATCGCCGGCTCCAACTCGGGCACGTCGATGTTCACCAGGAGGTCCATGCCCGAAGCATACGTCGCCACTATGGAAGGCGCGCTCGTCTCCACCCGACCGTCAGCAGCCAAGTCCTCGCCGGAGCGACCAGCGGTGGACCCGTCTCCACCGTGACGGCGGAGCTGTAGCCGTCCGGCTGCCCCGCGTCGACGCGCTCGCCTCGCCGGACTGCGTGCACGAAGAAGTTTCCGAGTACGTAGGCGACCGCACGCGCGACCTCGGACGGCGTCCGCAGCACGTGCCCGTGATATCGATCCGCGAACACTCTTCCCTTGCGCCCCATCATCCGGTTCAACCTGCGCGCGATGCGCACCGCCAGGCCCTGCAGCCCGCGCGAGAGGCGCTCCTCGTCCGGTGCCTCGACTACCAGATGCAGGTGGTTGCCTTGCACGGAAAAGTGGACGAGCCTGAACCCGCGCCGATCACAGCCTCCCGCGAACGCTTGCGAGAGCACGCGGAAGCTGCGGCGGCTGCGCAAATTCCAAACGTGGGGCATCATGCGCCACGTGACATGCACCGGATGGTGCGGTGACAAGCGATCTCGCGGGACGTGCGGAACCCCAGCTCGGGCACCGCTTGGCTTGCGCCCGGCGCGCTTCCTCTTGCCTCCCCACGTCGGCAACTTCATTTCCAGTTGGCGAGCAGCAGTCATCTTGAATCGGCAGAGTTCCACGATTGCGGCGTGCCGCCCATCGGTCGAGTGACGGAAGCGCGCGAAGACGAACGCATCGCGGTGCGCAGCGGCGGTTCGCCGCTACACTGCCGGTTGAGAGGTGTACATGGGGTGGGAGATCCGGCCGCGTGGACGCAAGCTTGTCGTCGTCGCGCTCGTGCTCTCGCCAGTTTTCCTCGCTGCAGGTCTCTTGACGCTCTTCCCCGTATTCATTCCGAGCGGGTGGCCAGGTTGGATTCTCGCCTACCTCGTCGGCGCGGCGGTGGTGCTCGTGGCCGCTCGATCGGGACGACGCGAGTGAGGCGGTGCGCGGTGCCTCACCCGCGGGGTGACGCCCGCTTCGCCTTGGCCGCGGCCGCGCTTTCCGCCGACACCACGCCTTCCTCCAGCAGCTGGGAGAGGATGCGGGCGGTGTCCAGGCGGTGCAGGCCGCAGATGGCGTAGAGGTCCTCGAAGGTGACCGTGCCGTCGATCTGCGCCAGCACGAAGCCAGCGCGGGGATCGAGGTTCAGCCAGATGATCTCGTCCGGGGGCAGGACGACGGCGGGGATCCGGTCCATCGCGCCGAGCTTGCTCTCGTACATCTGGGTCAGGTTCTCCTCGCAGAGCGCGTGGAGCTTCTGCGCCTCCTCCTCCTGGGGCCTGCGGGCGAGGATCTTCGCCAGCAGCTCCATCGCCCCGGAGAAATCGTTGAGCGCGACCAGCTCGCGCGCCCCGGACGTCCAGGCGGTCAGCTCGTCGTCCTCCCCGGGAGGGACCGGCATCGGCTCCTGGTGGATGGTCCAGGCTCCGCCGGCCTCGGCCTCGGCGCCCGGCGGCGGCGTGTCCTGCGGGATGGCCATCGAGGGACCGTCGTCCCACGGGCTTTCTTGCAGCGGCGCCTTCGTCTTCAACTCCCCCGACGGCGGATCGAAGGGGAGCCGGACGGCGGGCTTGCGCGCCGCGTCCACCGGCACCTGCTGCTGCGTGGCGGGCGGCGGGAGCCACGGATGCGCGGCCTGCTGCGGCGCGGCGGGCGGAGCCATGTGCGCGTGGATCCGCTCCAGCGCGCTGCGCAGGAACTCGCGCGCGCGCAGGTTGGAAGGCTCAAGCGTGTACGCCTCCTCCCAGGCGCGCACCGCCTCCAGCATGCGGCCCTTGCGGTAGTGATCGAGGCCTTCCAGCAGCAGGGCGGAGAACTTGTTCTCCTTGGGCGGGGGCGTGCTCAAGAGCTGCCCCGGGGCGACACGAGCCCACGCTCCACCGCGCCGCGCAGCGCGCCGAGCATGCGCTCGAGCCGGTCGATGCTGGATACGAGCCCCGCCGTCTCCTTCTGCTGGATCTGCAGCCGGGCGACGCTCAGCGCCGCCTCGGCCCGCTGCAACGGCTCGTTGCCCAGCCCGTCGGCGGCGGCCTGCTTCAGGCGCGGCCACAGCTCGTCGAACTGGCGGAAGACCTCCTCCGCGCGCGCCTTGTGCTTCTGGAACTCGGGGTCCTCCTTCTGCCCGAGCATCCACTCCTCGTTGGCCTTGGCGGCGGTCTTGATCTCGTCCTCGGTCAGGCCCGAGCTGGCGGTGACGGTGATGCTCTGGCGCAGCCCGGTCTGCACGTCGAGCGCGGAGACGGAGACGATGCCGTCGGCGCTGATGTCGAAGATGACGTCGATGTCCACCTCGCCGCGCTTGGCCTTGCGCAGCCCGGTCATCATGAACTCGCCCAGGAGCTCGTTCTGCGCGGCGATCTCGCTCTCGCCCTGCAGCACGGTGATCTTCGCCGAGGTCTGGTCGTCCTTCACGGTGGTGAAGACGTGG
>DASWGQ010000361.1:0-4789 GCA_036393595.1 Myxococcales bacterium
GATCTCGCCCCGCCAGGGCAGCGAGAGCCGATCGCACAGGCGGGCGAAGGCGCGCAGCGGACCGCCGATCACCGGGAGCCGGTCGCCGGCGTGGCGGAACCACCGCACGAACCACGGCGGCGGCGCCTGCCGGTCGGTGGCCTCGGCGCTGCGGATGGTCTCGCCAGGCAGCAGCACGCGCGCATCGTCGAACGCGTCCACCACCACCCAGTGCACGCCCCACACCAGGATCAACGCGTTGGAGATCAGGATGCCGAGGCCGGGGAGGACCTTCCAGATCACCGCGAAGGGGATGACTCCGATCGCCACCACGATGGCCTGCTGGATGGCGCGCTTGAGGGACACCCCGATCGAGTACTCGCGCGGCCCGCAGGGGCCGAACCCGAGCCGCCACCGGACCATGGCCGCCAGCCGCGCGTAGTGCTTGGCGAACACGATGGACGGCACCGGCGCCAGCACCGCGAACGTCTTGTAGAAGGACTTCACCCAGTCCCACCAGCCGGTGCCGTCGTGCGAGAACGCCGCCACCACCGCGCAGAAGGCGCCCAGCCACGCGGCCGGGACCAGGGCCTCGCGCAGCAGCTCGGGGTCGGAGATCAGCACGCGCAAGCCCAGCAGGGGCTGCGCCATCCCGTACACCACCCGGTCCGGCGCCTGCTCACGCGGCGGCGGAGCCTGCGTGCGCGAAGCGAACGACCGCAGGCGCGACAGGGCCGCGCGCCAGACCGTCCGCGGGGCCAGAAGACCCGTGCCGGTCAGGGTGGCGGACATACGGTTCCAGTACGTCTGGACGCCCGTCTTTATTGCAGGCTCGCGCGCCGGTGGCGCGAGCCGGTCCCGCGACGGATGCCCCATCGGATGAGCATCCCGGGCGGCGCCGCGAGTGTCAACCGGCGTCGCGCTACTCTCCCAGATAGGCCTTGCGCACCTCGGGGCTGCGGAGCAGCTCCTGGCCCGTGCCGCTCTGCACCATCTGTCCCGTCTCCAGCACGTGCCCGTGGTGGGCGATGCCCAGCGCCAGGTGGGCGTTCTGCTCGACCAGCAGGATGGTCACTCCGGCGCGGTTGATCTCCTCGATGATGCGGAAGATGGTTTCGGTGACCTGCGGGGCGAGCCCCAGGGAAGGCTCGTCGAGCAGCAGCAGTTTCGGCCGGGCCATCAGCGCCCGCGCGATGGAGAGCATCTGCTGCTCGCCGCCCGAGAGCGTGCCGGCCATCTGCCGCTCGCGCTCGCGCAGGATGGGAAAGAGGTTGAAGCCGCGCTGCACGTCGCTCTCGATGCCGTCCTGGTCGCGGCGCAGGAACGCGCCCAGCATGAGATTTTCCCGCACGGTGAGGTTGGGAAAGATGCCGCGCCCTTCCGGGGCGTGGGAGAGGCCCCGCGCGACCAGCTTGTAGGGCTTCACTCCCGCGACCGGCTCCCCGCGGTAGACGATGCTGCCGCCCGACGGCTTGATCAGCCCGGAGATGGCGCGGAGCGTGGTCGTCTTCCCCGCGCCGTTGGCGCCGATCAAGGTGACGATCTCGCCCTCGCGCACATCGAGCGAGATCCCCCGCAGCGCGTGGATGGCGCCGTAGTGCACGTCCAGCCCGGACAGGCGCAGGAGCGCGTCGTTCACGGCTGCACCCGCCCGGCGGCGATCTGCCGGGCGTGCTCGCGCGCGTACTTCTCGCCCAGGTAGGCCTCGATCACGCGCGGGTTGGTCTGGATCTCGCGCGGGAGTCCCTGCGCGATGGTGACCCCGTGGTCCAGCACCAGGATCCTCTCCGAGACGCCCATCACCAGCTTCATGTCGTGCTCGATGAGCACGATGGCCACGCCGAAGCGGTCGCGGATGTCGCGGATGAGCTGCATCAGCTCCGACTTCTCCTTCTGGTTGGTGCCGGCGGCGGGCTCGTCGAGCAGGAGCGCCTTCGGGTCGGTGGCGAGCGCGCGCGCGATCTCCAGCCGCCGCTGCTCCCCGTAGGGCAGGTTCTTCGCCTGGTCGTCGCGCCGGTTGCGCAGGCCCATCACCGCCAGCAGCTCCTCGGACCGCTGGGTGATCCACCTCTCCTCGACCTCGGCCAGCTCGCCCTTGCGCACCGAGGCTGCCATCGACTCGCGCGTCAGGTGGTGGCAGCCCAGCCGCACGTTGTCGAACGCGGTCAGCTCGCGGAACAGGCGGCTGTTCTGGAAGGTGCGCGCCAGGCCGAGGTGCGCGATGTCGTGCGGCGCGAGCCCGCGCGTGTCCCGGCCCCGCACCAGGATGCTCCCCTCGGTGGGCGGGTAGACGCCGGTGAGCAGGTTGAAGACGGTGGTCTTGCCCGCGCCGTTGGGGCCGATCAGCGCGACCAGCTCACGGGGCTTCACCGTCAGCGAGAAGTCGCAGACCGCGGTGAGTCCGCCGAACCGGATGGTCGCGTGGCGCACGTCGATCAGCGCCTCGGACAGCTCCGGCGCCTTGGCCGGCGGCGGCCCGCCCTTGCCGCGGCGCCAGGGCAAGAGGTCCCAGATCTCGCGGGTGCCCAGCAGGCCGCGCGGACGCACCAGCATCAGCACGACGAGCGCGATCGAGTAGATGACCATGCGCAGGCTCGCCAGCGCGCGCAGGTACTCGGGGAGGAGCGTCAGCACCGCGGCGGCGATGGTCGATCCGGTGATGGATCCCATCCCGCCCAGCACGACCATCGCCACCACCTCGAACGAGCGGACGAAGGTGAAGCTCTGCGGCGAGAGGTTTCCTTCGAAAGAGCCGGAGAGCGCGCCGGCGACCCCCGCCATGCCCGCGCTGATCACGAAGGCGCGCACCTTGTAGCCGGTGGTGTCTACGCCCATCGCCTCCGCGGCGACCTCGTCCTCGCGCACGGAGAGGAAGGCGCGGCCGTGCGTCGAGTCGCGCAGCCGCTTGGTGATCAGGATGGTCGCGATGGCGGCCGTCCAGATCCAGGTGAAGTCCGCGTAGCGCGGGATCGGCGAGAGCCCGATGGCGCGCCCGAAGAGCGGCGTGTTCTCGATGATGACGCGGATGATCTCGCCGAATCCGAGGGTGACGATGGCGAGGTAGTCGCCGCGGAGCCGCAAGGACGGCTTGCCCACCAGCCAGCCGGCGAGCGCCGCCGCGCCGGCGCCCGCGGCGATCGACGCGATGAAGAACAGCCGGTACGGGTCCTGCGCCGGCCCGCGCATGAGCAGCACGGCGGAGACGTAGCCGCCCACCGCCATGAACCCGGCGTGGCCGATGGAGAACTGGCCGGTGAGGCCGTTCACCAGGTTGAGCGAGACCGCCAGGATGATGGCGATGCCGATGTGGTTGATGTTCTGGAACGCGTATTCCCAGTCGGGCTGCTCGGCCCAGAAATGCTGCACCAGCCAGAGGAGCGGGATCGCCGCGACGAAGGGCAGCCAGCTGAGCAACGCACGTCGGGCCTGCGTCAGCGCGGACCCGCCGAAGAGGCCCGCCATCTAGACCTTCTCCGCTTCGCCGCGCCCGAGCAGGCCGGTGGGCCGCACCAGGAGCACGAGGATGAGGATCCCGAACGCCACCGCGTCCCGCCACGAGGAGCTCAGGTACCCGGAGACGATCTGCTCCGCGAGCCCCAGGACCAGCCCGCCCAGCATCGCGCCGGGCACGTTGCCGATGCCGCCCAGGACGGCGGCCACGAACGCCTTGAGGCCCGGCATCAGCCCCATCAGCGGCTGCACGCTGGGGTACTTGCTCGCGTAGAGGATGCCCGCGACCGCGGCGAGCACCGAGCCGAGAACGAAGGTGAAGGAGATGACGAGGTCGATGTTCACGCCCATCAGGGACGCCACGGTCGAGTTGTACGAGACGGCGCGCATGGCCGTGCCCATCCGGGTGTGGAACACGATCCGCTGCAGCAGGAACATCAGCACCACGGAAACGACCACCGTCACGACGTCCACGTAGCCGAGCGAGACCGGCCCGACGTGCAGCCCGGGGTGGCGCGGCAGCACGGTGAAGACGCGCGGGTTGGGCCCGAAGACGTACTGGCCGCCGTACTCGAGGAAGAAGCTCACCCCGATGGCGGTGATCAGCGAATTCAGCCGCGGCGAGTTGCGCAGCGGCCGGTAGGCGGCCCGCTCGATCACGAATCCCAGGATCGCGCACGCCAGCATGGACGCCAGGGTGACGAGCAGCGCGCCGGGGATGCTCGGGTCCCGGGACTCGCCCGTCCATCGCGCGACGTACCAGCCCACCATCGCGCCGATCATGAAGACGTCGCCGTGCGCGAAGTTGATCAGCTTCAAGACGCCGTACACCATCGTGTAGCCGAGCGCGATGAGCGCGTAGATCGCGCCCACGCTGATGCCGTTGATGATGTGCTGGAAAAACTCCGCCAAGCCGAGCGCCTTCCGACCGCTACTTCTTCGCCGCGGCGTCGCCGCCGGAGCCGCTCTCGGGCTGCATCCCCTCGGGGTAGACCTTGGTCACGAACTCGTACTTGCCGCCCTTGGCCACCTTCAGCACCACGGCGGGCTTGAGCGGATTGCGGTTCTGGTCGAGCGTGATGTTGCCGGTCACGCCGGCGTAGTCCTTGGTGGCCGCCAGCGCGTCGCGGATCGACGGCCCGGTCAGGTCCTTGGCCCGCTTCATCGCGTCGACCAGCATCCCGGCCGCGTCGTAGGCCTGCGCCGCGAGCGAATCCGGCAGCTGGCCGCCATAGGCTTTCTTGTACTTGGCGACGAACTCCTGGATGCGCGGGCTGGGGTCGTCGGGCGAGTAGTGGTTGGAGAAGTAGCTCCCCACGATCGCGTCACCGCCGATCTCGTACAGCTTCTCGCTGTCCCA
>DASWGQ010000362.1:0-15850 GCA_036393595.1 Myxococcales bacterium
ATCCGCATCGCGAAGGCGCTGAACCGCGTGATGGGGCGTCATGGTCCAGTGTTCGAGGACCACTATCACTCGCGCGTCGTGCGCACGCCGACCGAGGCGGCGCGGGCGGTCGCGTACGTGCTGCGGAATTTCGCGCATCACGCCAAAGCGCGGGGAGAAGAGGTTCCCGACGATGAGGCGGACCCGTTCAGCTCCGCCGCTGGCAGCTGCGCGGATCCACCGCCGGTCTGCGAGCCGCGAACGTGGCTGCTCAGCGTTGGGTGGCGCCGAGGGGTGGGGGCCGTGGCGAGCGCCCGAAGACCGTGAGCCGACGGCGAGAGCAGAGCGCACGAACTCGGCAGCCCGGCGCGCTGGTCGAAGGTACCGCAGATGTGCGCGCGAGCCCCCCGGATCCGCGGGCGCCGATCGATGCAGCCGCGGATGTGCGCGCGAGCCGCCTGGATCCGCGCTGGGTCAGGTCTGCACGAACTGGGCGAGGATGACCGTCACGTTGTCGATCCCGCCGTTGGCGTTGGCGGTGTCGATCAGCTTCTTGGCGGCGGCGTCGAGGACGGGGGTCTTCAGGAGGATCGCCTGCATCATCTCGTCGGAGACCATGCCGGAGAGGCCGTCGGAGCAGAGCATGAAGATGTCGCCGGGCCGCGGCTGGAAGGCGTTGACCTCGACGTCGACGATCTTCTGCTGCCCGAGCGCGCGCAGGATGATGTTCTTCTGCGGGAAGGTCTTCGCCTCCTCCGCCGTGATCTTGCCCAGCCGCAGGTATTCCTCGACCAGGGAGTGATCGATGGTGACGCGCTGGAGGCGGCCGTCGCGGAAAAGGTAGACGCGGCTGTCGCCGACGTGCGCGATGAGCGCCTTGGCGCCGGCGCCGTTGCGCTCCACGAAGTGCACCATCACCGCGGTGGTGCCCATGTTCTTCTTCGCGCCGTCCTGCTCGCTCTGCTCGATGATGCGCTGGTTGGCGAGCTTGATGGCGGTGACGGCGCGGTTCTCGTCGTAGCTCTTCTCGCGGTCCGCCTTGAACGGCCAGGTGGCGTCCTCGTCCTTGCCGGTGAAGGTGAAGAACTCCTTCACCTCGTTGACCGCGATGGCGCTGGCCACCTCGCCCGCCGCGTGGCCGCCCATGCCGTCGAAGACGGCGAACACGTTCTGCTCGGGGAACACGAGGAGGTTGTCCTCGTTGTTGTCGCGCTTCATGCCGACGTCGGTCTTCGCTGCGTAGTTGATTCGCATGAGCGCAGGGTCTTCGGCGCGCGGGCAACGCACCTCCCCCTCATCGTGAGGCTAGCAAACGGGCGCCGGGCCGGTCAAACGGCCGCAGGTGGCTCGAACGCCAGCTCGTCGCCCTCCCGCGTGCCGGTGCGCTCGAGCGTTCCGGCGGGCAGCTCCACCACCTGCTCGGCCCGCAGGTGGAACCGCGTCGCCCGCCACGGGCGGAGCCCGGGGAGCGCGCGCACCACGCGCCCGCGCCGGTCGAGGAATACGGCGTCGATCTCGAACTTCATGAAGAAGGTGTGGATCGAGCCGCAGGGAGCGATGGCGAGCGCCTCGCCGTCCCCGAGGGCCGTGCGCCCCAGCAAGCCCCGCATCCGGTCGAGCACCCGTTCGGCGCGCTCGACGCGGTCGGCCAGGATGGCGCCGCGCGTCCGGTTCACCAGGCGGATCCCGCCGTTCATGACCGCACCAGCTCGACCCGCGGCCCCGCCCGGACCAGCAGCCGTCCCGGCGCTGCCTCGATCTCCCCGTCGAGGAAGTACCCGAACGGTCGCGGCGCGCGCAGCTCGACCTCCTCGGCCACCGCTTCCAGCAGGCGGTCGCGGCGCGCCGGCCGGCCCAGGAGGAGGCGCGGCACCTCGAGCGCGAAGCTGCGCGGCCCGGCGGTGAGGCCCAGCACCTGGAACGACCCCGGCTGCTCGGTGGCGCGGCGGAACGGCTTGAGCCCCAGCCCCGCCTCGGCCACGCTCGAGCCCACCACGCCGTAGATGGGCACCCGAGGCCACTCCTCGCCGTCGATGGTGACGCGCAGGTCGATGCGCTCGAACAGCCGCCGGGCGAACTTCCCGCGCACGAACGAGGACGCCGCCGCGCGCGCGAGCACCCGCGAGCTGGCCCACCAGCCCGCCTTGCCGGTTCCGTAGATCTCCTCGATGAAGCGGACCGGAAGGCCCACTCCGAAGCGGAACCCGCAGCGCCCCGGCGCCCGGGAAGGCAGTTGGACCCGGATGGTGTCGCGCTCGGTGGTCTCGAGCTGCGCGCCGGTCGAGATCGCCTCGCTGAGCCTCTTCAGCCGGTCCTCCGCCGCTCCCCGGCCGCCGAGCGGCGCCAGGGAGTCGTACGACCCGCCGCCCAGGAGCGCCAGGGGAGGCAGCTGGTCCTGCAGCGCCTCCGCCAGCGCGGTGACCGTGTGGGTCACCGTTCCGTCGCCCCCCGCGATGGCGACCACCCGCGGCCGGTCGCGGCCCACCCGCTCGGCCGCCTCCCGCAGCTCGCGCTCGGTGCGCGTCTCGTACAGCGCCGCCCCGGGCGCCGCCTTTCGCAGGGCCTGCGAGGCGACCGGCCAGTTCCGGTTCCTGTGCGCGTTGGGATTCGCGATGATGGCCAGCCCGGACACAATTCCGACATACCAAGAAGGAGACGGCCTGTGTTCCTCGATCCTCCCGAGCCGCGGCTCAAGCTGGTGCTGGTGCGGCCCCAGATCCCGCCCAACACCGGCAACGTGGCCAGGCTGTGCGCCGTCACCGGCACGCCCCTGCACCTGGTCGCGCCGCTGGGATTCGCGCTGACCGAGAAGAAGCTCCGCCGCGCCGGGCTGGACTACTGGGACAAGGTGCACGCCGCGACCCATGCGAGCTTCGACGAGCTGGTGCGCGAAGGTGGGTTGAACGGAGACAACGTGCACCTCTTCACCAGCCGCGGGCCGCGCGGCCTGTGGGAGGCGCGCTTCCGCCCCGGAGACTGGCTGATCCTCGGCGAGGAGCAGCAGGGGCTGCCCGAGGAGGCCCTGGAGCGGTTCCCGGAGCGCTGGGTGCGCGTGCCCATGATCCGGGAGCCGTCGGCGCGCAGCCTGAACCTCTCCACCTGCGCGGGAGTGGTGCTGTACGAGGCGCTGCGTCAGTGCCGCAAACCCGGGCAGTTCCCTGGGTGAGTCCCAGGAGTCCGGATAGGATGTTGCCGGCGTGGACACCTTCGAGCTGCTGCCCTCGCTGGCGGAGGGCGACCTGGGCGAGACGACCGTCGCCGAGCTCGTGGCGGCGGTGCTCCGGTCGCGGGCCAGCGGCACCCTGGCCATCGAGACCCCCGGCACCGGCGAGATCCGCGCCTTCTTCCGCTCCGGTGACATGTGCGGGACCGCGAGCTTCACCGGGTTTCGCACCCTGGCGCACGTGCTCCTCGCCACCGACCGGATCGACGCGCTGAAGATCGAATCGACGCAGCAGGCGGCGGCCAAGGCGGAGAAGCGGCACGGCGAGCTGCTGGTCGAGCAGGGCCTCCTCACCGCCGAGGAGCTGCGCGCCGCGCTGGCGGCGCAGCACCGCGAGAACCTGCACGTCTTGCTCGGCCTCGCCGAAGGCAAGTACGAGTGGCGCGGCTGGGAGCCGCCGCCCGCCTGGGCGCGCGAGGTCACCGTGGACCCGGTCTCGTGCATGGTGGATGCGCTGCAGACGGACGCGCTGCGCGCGCGACGGGTCCGCGTGCTGCGTTGGCTGGCCGGCCCGGCCCGGCTTTCCGCCGACTGGGCGGAGATGCAGACGCGGGTTGCCCTCGATGCGCCCGACCGGCGCGCGGCGGCGCTGCTCGCCACGCCGCGCAAGGTGGACGAGTTCGTCTCCGCCTCCAAGCTCGCGCCCGCGCGGGCCGAGGCGCTGCTGGTCTCGCTGCTGCTCTGTGGCTGCGCCGAACCGGCCCGGGAAGGCGGGGCCGCCGATCCCGTTCCGCAGGAGGCGGAAGCGATCGACCTGACGCCGGTGGAGCCGCTCTCGGAGGTGGAGCGGCGGCTCGACGCTGCCGCCGCCGACGATGCCGACGAGCCGCTCGAGCTCGACCGCGACGAGGCAGCCGAGGAGCGCGCCCGCGAGCTGCGCAAGCGCATGCTGCAGCAGGGCCTGCGGAACCTGGGTAGGGGCCCGCAGGTGCAGGGCGCGGAGCTGGTCGAGGAGCCGCCGCGGGGCCCGTCGCCGCCGGTCGAGTACGAGGATCCCGCCACCCGCGCATTCGTGGTCGAGGTGGAGCAGCGCGTGGCCGCGCTCGACACCCAGAACGCGTACACGCGGCTGAGCGTCCCCAATACCGCGACCACGGAGCAGATCAAGAGCGCCTACCTCGCGGCGGCGAAGCGGTTCCACCCCGATCGCGCGTCCTCGTCGCCCGGGCTGGTCAGCATCCTGCCGCACCTGCAGGCGCTGTTCAGCGCGCTGAAGGAGGCGCACGACGATCTCGGGACGCCCGAGGCGCGCGCCCGGTACGACCACCAGCTCAAACACGGCGGCACCGGCAAGGTCGCCTCGCGCAGGGAGGAGGCGAGCCTCTCGCTGAAGATGGGCGAGGTCCTGCTCAAGAAGCGCGACTTCGACGCGGCCCTGCACAAGCTGCGGCGGGCCGTCGACCTCGACCCGACCGGCGAAACCCTGGCGGCCCTCGCCTGGGGAATCGTCTCCGACCCCAAGGTCTCCGCGGCCGGGAAGGAAGAGGCGATGTCGCTCATCAACCGGGCAGTGCGCGCGGCGGGAGGCACCGCTCGCACACACTACGTCGCCGGCGTGCTCTGGCGCACCAAGGACCCGGAGTCGGCCGCGGAAGCATTTCGCAAGGCGCTCTCGCTCGATCCGAAGCATTCCGACGCGTCGCTGGAGCTGCGACTTCTGGAGACCCGGCAGGGGAAGGGGCCGGCGAAGGGAAAGGACAAGGAAGGCGGAGTGCTCTCGGGCCTGTTCGGCCGCCGGAAGCCTTGACACACCCCGAGCGCGGGTGCTGCTCTCGAACGAGAGCCGTGCCCCGCCGTTCGAGAAGAGCGCACCTTGCCCAAGCAGAGCCTGCTCGTCGTCGACGCGGACCCCCGGAGCCTGCGCATCCTCGAGGTGGCGCTGCGCAAGGCAGGGTTCGCCGTCACCACGGCCGCGGACGGGCCGGAGGCGCTGCGGAAGGTGCAGCGCAACCCACCCGACCTGGTGCTGTGCGAGCTGAACCTACCCGGGCAGGACGGGGTGGCGCTCTGCCGGGCCCTCCGCGGCGACGCGCGCCTGGGCGGGCTGCCGGTGCTGCTGATGAACGCGGACCGCGCGCAGCCGACGCGGTCGGCGGCCCTCCAGGCGGGCGCCGACGATTTCCTGGTGAAGCCCCTGCTCATCAAGGAGCTGGTGGCGCGCATCCGCGTCCTGCTCGCGCAGCGGGAGCAGGCCCGCTACACGCAGCGCGGGGCGGCCGCGGCGCTCACCGGCAGCGTGGCTGACCTGGGCCTGGTGGACCTCTTCACCTCCCTGGAGAACTGGCAGAAGACGGCGACCGTCCTGTGCGAGGCGGGAGACGGGCGCAGCGCTCGCGTGTGGGTGCGGGACGGGCAGGTGGTGGACGCAGAGGTCGATCCGGTCGCCGGGGAGGCGGCCTTCTACCGCCTCTTGAACTGGGAATCGGGGTCGTTCCGCGTCGAGTTCGGCCCGGTGGACCGCGAGGCGCGCACCGAGGCGGGGACGCAGGCGCTGTTGATGGAGGGCATGCGCCGCATCGACGAGATGGCGCGGGTGGCGGAGGCGTTGCCCCTTTCCGCGGTGTTGGGGGTGGATTTCCCCGCACTGGCGGCGCAGCTGGCCGAGATGCCCGACGAGCTGAACGGCGTGCTCCGCCTGTTCGACGGGAGCCGCACCGTGCGCGAGGTCCTCTCCGAATCGCCCCTGGACGATCTGTCCACCATGGCCGCCGTGCAGCGGCTGATGAGCGACGGCGTGCTGGTGCACGGCGCCGCGGTGGGGCCGGCCCGTCCCAGACCTTCGCTGCAGCAGTGGCTCGGCTCCGACCCGCCGCCGCCCCGGGATCCGGAGCTGGCCGCCGCGCCGGAGGCTGCTCCGGCCCTCGAGGTCCCGCCGCCGCTCGCCGCCGACGCGCTCGAGACGCCTCCCTCCGGCCAACCCGGAGCGGCCGACCCGTCCAATCCGGAGGCCGCGCCGCGTCGCCTGGCTGCCGTCGCGACGGCCGGCGCCGCTGCGGCGGTCAAGACGGCCCGCCGGATCGCGCTGTTCCGCTATCCTCCGCTGCGGGGCATGCGGCGCGAACGGTTGCGGCGTGAAACCGAGGAGGCCCGCCAGGCGATGACTGCCGGGCGGCCCGTCCGCCTCACGCACGTGCTCGAGCTGCCGCCCACGCCGGGCGGCACCGATGCCATGCCGCAGGGCGCGCGTCGCATGTCGGTCGCCGTCGGAGAGGCCGCCAAGCGGTTCGCGCCGGACCTGCCCGTCGCCCGCGTGGTGCGGCCGTGGATCGCGCCGGGGGCGAGCCCGGACCTGGAGCAGCCCGCGCCTGCGGACGCGGCGGCGGAGCCGCGGGGAGTGGCCCGTGCGCGCACCGGGAGCGATGACGCGGCCTCGGACGAGATCAGCGCGGCGCTCGCCGATGCGGTTGCCGTCGCGGCAGCGGACACCGGTGCTGCGCCCCTGGACCCGAAGGCGCAAGCGGTGATGAATCCCGGCGCCGTGACGGAGCGCAAGGGCGGCAGTGCCGTCGTGCTGGGAGCCCTGCGCCCCAGCCCTCCCGTCGCTGCGGCGCCGGCCCCGAGCAGCGCCGCGGCGCTCGATGCGCGCTCGCGGACCACCCACCGGCGCCTGGCGGTGGCGGGCGTCGCCCTGGTGGCGCTCGCCTCCGCCGCGGTCTTCGTGCGGCGGCCGCATCGCGCGCCCGCCCCACCGGCGGAGGTGCCGCAGGCCACTTCCGCACCGGCGGCTGCGGCGGCCCCGGCGGTCCCGCTACCGGCGCCCTCCGCCGCGGAGGAGCGGGCGCCTGCCCTGGCGACGAGCACGGTGTCCACGAGCGCCGATCCCGGCGAATACGCGCGCGCGCTCGCCGGCGGCGAGACGCTGCTCAAGCGGGGCAAGTACCGCGCGGCGGTGGCCGAGTTCCGCAAGGCCGTCGCGCTGCGTCCCGACTCGGTTCCCGCTCTGCTCGCGCTGGGCGACGCCTTCCTCGAGGGCGATCAGCTGCGCAACGCGGTCAAGCCGCTGCAGCAGGCGGCCCAGCTGGACCCCAGGAACGCCCGTGCCCAGCTCCTGCTCGGCACGGTCTTCCAGGGGCTCGGTCGCGAGAAGGAAGCGATCGTCGCCTACAAGCGCTATCTGGAGCTCGAGCCGCACGGGGAGTTCGCCGGCGACGTGCGCGCCATCGTGGCGAATCTCTCGCGGTAGGACCAGTCGCCGCCAGCCGCCGCCGATAGGGCGGCGCTGCGCTCTTGAGATCGTCGGCGGCGCTGCGCTTTTCGGTCGCGGGCCTCGCGGAATCCGCGTAGACAGGGCCCGTGCGCGTCCTGGGCCTGGAGACGAGCTGCGACGAGACCGCCGCCGCGGTGGTGGAGGTCGACGGGGCGGCGGGCGAGCGCCCTCGCGGCCGCGCTCTCTCCGACGTGGTGCACACGCAGGCGGACCTGCACGCGCGCTACGGCGGGGTGGTCCCGGAGCTCGCCTCGCGTGACCACCTGCAGCGCGCCCTCCCCGTGGTCGACGAGGCGCTGCGCCGGGCCGGCTGCGAGCTGCGCGACCTGTCCGGCATCGGCGTGACCAGCGGTCCGGGCCTGGTCGGAGCGCTGCTCGTCGGCGTGCAGATGGCCAAATCCCTCTCCGCCGCCGCGCGCCTGCCGCTCACCGGCGTGAACCACCTCGAGGGCCACCTGCTCGCCGTCTGCCTCGACGACACCGCGCCGGCCCTGCCCTGGCTGGGGCTGGTCGTCTCGGGTGGGCACACCTCGCTGTACGAGGTGCGCGGGCCGGGCCGCTACCGCGCGCTCGGGCACACGCTCGACGACGCCGCGGGAGAAGCTTTCGACAAGGTGGCCAAGCTGCTCGGCCTGCCGTACCCCGGAGGCGCGCACGTCGATCGCCTGGCGAAGGGCGGCGATCCGCGCGCGATCGCGTTTCCGCGTGGCCTCTCGGCCCGTCCGCGGGACGAGCTCGACTTCTCTTTCAGCGGGCTCAAGACCGCCGTCCTGCAGCACGTGCGCGCCCTACGCGGGGTCCCGCAAGGGCAGGAGCTGGCCGACCTGTGCGCGTCGTTCCAGGAAGCAGTCTGCGACGCGCTCACCCTGCGTGCGATGCGGGCGGCGCGCGCGGCGCGTCTCCCCGCCCTCGTGCTGTGCGGCGGGGTCGCGGCCAACTCGCGCCTGCGCGCGCTCGCCGCCGAGCGGGCCGAGGCCGAGGGCATCGCCCTGCACTTGCCATCGCCGCGGCTGTGCACCGACAACGGCGCGATGATCGCGATGGCGGGCGCGCTCCGGCTCGCGCGCGGCGAGCGTGCCCCGTCGCGGCTCGCGGCCGACCCCGGATGGCGGCTGTGACGCAGCGCCCCTCCGAGCTGCTGCGCCGCCATGGCCTGCGTCCGAAGAAGGAGTGGGGACAGAACTTCCTCGGCGACCCGCGCATCCTCGGCGCGCTGGCGGAGCTCGCCGAGGTCCGCCCGGGCGAGACGGTCGTCGAGCTGGGAGCGGGGCTGGGGCACCTGACGCGCGCGCTCCTGGCCACCGGGGCGCGCGTGGTCGCGGTCGAGCGCGATCGGGACCTGGTGCCGATCCTCCGGACCGAGCTGCCGCGAGTCGAGGTCGCCGAGGCGGACGCCAAGTCGTTCGATCTCGCCGCGGTAGCGCGCGGCGAGCGCATCGTGGTGTGCGGGAACCTCCCGTACCACCTCAGCTCGCCGATCCTGTTCCACCTGCTCGACCACCGCGCCGTGCTCCGGCGCGCGGTGCTGCTCCTGCAGCGCGAGGTGGCCGAGCGGGTCGCGGC
Organism: Myxococcales bacterium; assembly: GCA_036393595.1. GTDB lineage: Bacteria > Myxococcota > Myxococcia > Myxococcales > 40CM-4-68-19 > VBKO01. The sequence goes on from DASWGQ010000362.1 coordinate 8,973, forward strand.
TCCGCCCGGCGGGCGCGACTACGGCCTGCTCTCCGTGCTGGTGCAGCAGGTCGCGGACGCGCGCATCGGGCTCCAGGTCGACCGGCGCGCGTTCACTCCGCCCCCGGACGTCGAGTCGAGCGCGCTGGTGCTCGATTTCCTGCCGCGGCCGCGCGCCGAGGTGCGCGACGAGCGCCGCTTCCGCGCGCTGGTCAAGGCCGCCTTCGCGCAGCGCCGCAAGACGCTGTGGAATGCGCTCGAGCCCATGCCCGGCGGGCGCGAGGCGCTGGAGCGCGCGGGCATCGATCCCCGGCGCAGGGGCGAGACGCTCTCGGTCGCCGAATTCGCGGCCGTGGAGCGCGAGATGCCATGATGGAGTGCGCGGGGGGGCCGCTGCAGCTCTTGTTCGAGCGGGAGGGTTTGCCCGCGTTCGACCTGCCGGAGCCGCTCCGGAACGGCTACGGCGGCGCGTTCGGTCTCGGGGAGCAGTGCGTGTACGCGAACTTCGTCGCCTCGGTCGACGGGGTGGTCGCGCTGCGGACCCGGGAGGAATCGGGGCACATCATCAGCGGAGGCAGCGAGGCTGACCGTTTCGTGATGGGGCTCTTGCGCGCCTGCGCCGACGCCGTGCTGCTCGGCGCGGGAACGTTCCGCAAGGCAGGCGGGCACCTCTGGCACGCCGAGCAGATCCATCCCGCGTGCGCGCCGCAGTTCGCCGAGCTGCGGCGGCGGCTGGGCCTTTCACCGCAGCCTCCCCTGGTCCTGGTGACCGCCACCGGCGAGATCGATCCGGCGCAGCCCGCCCTCCGCGACGCGATCCTCGTCACCACGCCTGCCGGCGAGGCGCGGCTCCACGGCCGGTTGCCAAAGGCCACGCGGGTCGAATCGGGCCCGATCCGCCTCGGGCCGCTGCTCGAGAAGCTCCGCGCGCAGGGCTACCGCCGCATCCTCACCGAAGGCGGCCCGACGCTCGCCTCTCACCTCGCCGCCGAGGGGCTGCTCGACGAGCTGTTCCTGACGCGGTCGCCGTCCTTGTTCGGGCGCTTCGCCGCCGACGGCCGCAAGGGGCTGATCGACGGCGTCGACCTGGCTGGGCGGCCGGTCGATCTCCTCGGCGTGCGCAGGCACGAGTCGTATCTCTTCCTGCGGTACGCGCTCCGGACCTGACCGCGCGCGCGAATGCCCTGTCAGGTTTGCGTGCGCAGGTGGAACGACTTGCGGCGGGTCAGCGAGAGGAAGCCGTAGCGCGAGAGCGAGTTGCCCTTGCCGCTGTCCTTCACGCCCGTCCACGGCAGCGCCGGATCGAGGTAGTCGCAGCGGTTCATGAAGAAGGTCCCGGTCTCGATCTGCGCGCCGATGCGCAAGGCGCGCTCCTGATCGCGGGTCCAGATCGCGGCGGTGAGCCCGTAGGGGCTGTCGTTCATCAATCTCACCGCCTCGTCGTCGTCCGCCACCTCGGCCACGCCCACGATCGGGCCGAACGACTCCTCGACCATCAGCCCGTGCATCTGGTGGGTCGCGTCGGCGATCAGGCAGGGATCGAAGAACCGGCCCTTTCCGCCGACGCTCACCGCCTTCCCCCCGCACAGCACCCGGCCGCCCTTCGCGCGCGCCTCCTCGACCTGCGCCTCCAGCTTCTGCGGCGCGCCGGGCTGCGCCATCGGACCCAGCGTGGTAGCCGCGTCCATCGGGTCGCCCGGGCGCAGCTTGCGCACCTCGGCGAGCGCGCCCTCCACGAACCTCCGGTAGAGGCTGCGGTGCACGTAGATGCGCTCGATGCCGCAGCAGCTCTGGCCCGCGTTGTAGAACGCGCCGTCGACCAGGTTGGCGACGGCGTGATCGAGGTCCGCGTCGGGGGCGACGTAGGCGGGATCCTTGCCCCCCAGCTCCAGGCCGGCGTCGATGAACCGCTCGCTCGCCTCGCGGTAGATCTCGTGGCCTCCGCGCACCGACCCGGTGAAGCTGACGTACCCGACTTCCGGCCGCGCGATGATGCGCGCGCAGACGCCGTGGTCCGCGTGCACCGCGGTGACCAGCCCCTCCGGCGCCCCGGCGCTCGCGAAGGCGCGCTCGAACGCCTCGCCGCACAAGCCGGTCCGCATCGCGTGCTTGATCAGCACCGCGTCGCCGGCCAGCACCGCCGGCACGACGACGTTGACGGTGATGAGCAGCGGGTAGTTCCAGGCGCTGATGTCCAGCACCACGCCCACCGGCTCGTGTCGGATGAACCGGGTGAAGCCCGGCGAAGGGGGCAGCCGCTCGTCGGCGAGGGCCTCCGGGGCGATCGACATCATGTGCCGCGCGCGGGCCACCGCCGTCTTCACCTCGCCGCGCGCCTGGGCGAGCGGCTTGCCCATCTGCCGGGTGATCTCCGCAGCGATGCGTTCCGAATCCTGTTCGAACGCGGCGCAGAAGCGCTCGCAGAGCGCGACCCGCTCGGGGACGCCGGTGCGCGCCCACGCGCGCTGGGCGCGGGAAGCGCGCGCCAGAACGTCTTCGATCTCGCCCGCCGCCAGGAACCTGCGCTCGGCGACGATCTCTCCGCTGTACGGATCGTCGATCCGGAAGCTGCTCGCCATGCGGGCGATCCTGCGTCCTGGTCCGCTCGTGCGCAAATGAACGGCCGGGCGAATGTCAAAGCTCGCAACGAGCCCGGCCTTGTGCTTGACTGCGCCCCCCGATGGACCGGCTGAAGCACCGCTACATCGTGGTCGAGGGGCCGATCGGCGTCGGGAAGACGACGCTGACGCGAGCGCTGTGCAAGCGGTTCCGGGGCCGGGGGCTCTACGAGATCGTCGAGGAGAACCCGTTCCTCGCGAGCTTCTACCAGGACCGGCAGAAGTACGCCTTCCAGACCCAGCTCTTCTTCCTGCTCTCGCGCTTCAAGCAGCAGCAGGACCTGTTCCAGCAGGACCTGTTCAGCAGCGTGACCATCTCCGACTACCTGTTCGCCAAGGACCGGATCTTCGCCTCGATCACCCTCGATCCGAACGAGCTGGCTCTCTACGAGCGCGTCTACGAGCACCTCGGGCCGCGGGTCCTGAAGCCGGACCTGGTCATCTACCTGCAGGCGCGCCTGGACGTGCTGCTCGCGCGCATCAAGAAGCGCGGGCGCGAGTTCGAGCGCCGCTTCGACGCCGACTACCTGAGCGAGCTCTCGCGCACCTACAACGACTTCTTCCACCGCTGGGACGAGACGCCGCTCCTGGTGATCAACACCAGCGACATCGACTTCGCCGAGAGCGAGCAGGACCTGGACGACCTGATCCGCGCCATCGCCCGCTGCAAGGGCACGCAGTACTACCAGCCCCTCGGCACCCGGGTGTAGGCCTGTGTGAGTAGCGCGGGGCCGCAGGAATGCTATCTTCCGATACGGACTGGTGTGGCCCGAGGCGAGCTGTCCGGCGCTGAACCCTTCGGGGTCGGCGACCGGCGCGCGGCGACGCGGAAGGCGCGGTCCCCACAATCCGGAGGTGAACCTTGAAGAAGGTTACCATCCACACACTCCGCAAGATGAAGCAGGCCGGCGAGCGCATCACGATGCTCACGGCCTACGACGCGTCCTTCGCCCGGCTGCTGGACCAGGCGCAGATCGACGTCCTGCTCGTCGGGGACTCGCTCGGCATGGTGGTGCAGGGGCACGACACCACGCTGCCGGTCACCATGGACCAGATGGTCTACCACTGCGCCGCCGTCGCCCGGGGCACCGAGCGCGCCCACCTGGTCGGGGACATGCCGTTCGGGTCGTACCAGGCCGGCGCCGACGAGGCGGTGAAGAACGCGATGCGGCTGGTCGCCGAGGGCGGCATGGAGGCCGTCAAGCTGGAGGGCGGCGCGGAGTATTGCGACGTCATCGAGCGCATCGTGCGCGCCGGCGTCCCGGTGATGGGCCACATCGGGCTCACCCCCCAGTCGGTCCACAAGATGGGCGGCTACGTGGTCCAGGGCCGTGGCGAGGACAAGGCGGCGCGGCTGATCGCGGACGCCCGGGCGCTGGAGGAAGCGGGCTGCTACTCGCTCATCCTCGAGGCCATCCCCGGCGACCTGGGCGCGGAGATCACCCGCAGCGTCGCCATCCCGACCGTCGGCATCGGGGCGGGGCTGGACTGCGACGGGCAGGTGCTGGTGATCTACGACCTGCTCGGCATGGACCCGGAGTTCTCGCCAAGGTTCGTGAAGAAGTATGCGAACCTGGCGCAGGTGATCGGCGACGCGGCGGCCCGCTACCGCGAGGAAGTGCGCGGCGGCGCTTTCCCCTCCGCCGAGCACACCTTCAGCTCGGAGAAACCGAGCGCGATGCCCGCCGCGGTCAAGCTGTACTCCGTGGCCGGGAGCGAGTGACCCGTGCTGCCGCTGGTCCGCACCGCGCACGACTTCCGCCGCGCCTGCCAGGAAGCGCGCCTCGACGGACCGCTGGCCCTCGTGCCGACCATGGGGTACCTGCACGAGGGCCACACCTCGCTCATCCGGGCCGCGCGGCAGGCGGCGCCGACGGTGGCGGTGACCATCTTCGTGAACCCGGCGCAGTTCGGACCCAACGAGGACCTGGCGCGCTACCCGCGCGACCTGGACGGCGACCTGCGCAAGTCGGAGGCCGCCGGCGCCTCCTTCGTCTTCGCGCCCGCCGGGCCGGAGGAGATGTACCCGGCCGGCTTCCAGTCGTACGTCGAGCCGGGGCCGCTGGCGCAGCCGCTGTGCGGAGCGCGGCGCCCCGGGCACTTCCGCGGCGTGTGCACCGTGGTCGCGAAGCTGTTCGCCCTCTCGCGGGCGGAGTGCGCCTTCTTCGGCGAGAAGGACTTCCAGCAGTTGCTCGTCATCCGCCGCATGGCCCAGGACCTGAACCTGGGGACCGACGTGGTGGGGCGCCCCATCGTGCGCGAAAAGGACGGGCTCGCGCTCTCGTCGCGCAACGCCTATCTCTCGCCCGAGGAACGCCAGCGCGCGCTGGGCCTGTCGCGCGCGCTCTCGGAGGCCCGCGCGCGGTTCGCGGCGGGCGAGCGCGACGTCGCCGCCCTGGAGGGCCTTGCGGCCGAGGTGCTGGACCGGCACGGGCTGCGCGCCGATTACGCGGAGCTGCGCGATCCGATCGAGCTGCAGCGGCCCGCGCAGGCGGACGAGTCGACGCGGCTCTTGCTGGCGGCCTTCGCGGGCAAGACGAGGCTCATCGACAACGGCGCGCTGGGCGAGGGCGGATGAGCGAGGGCGAGAAGTCGCACGTCAAGATCATCGCGAAGAACCGCCGCGCCTTCTTCGACTACCACGTCGAGTCGCGCGTCGAGGCCGGCATCTCGCTCACCGGCACCGAGGTGAAGAGCCTGCGCGAGGGCTCGGCGCAGCTGTCCGACGCCTACGCGGTCGGGCAGCACGGCGAGCTGTTCCTGCTCAACGCGCAGATCCCGCCGTACAAGGCGGCGGGGCCGCTCCTGAACCACGAGCCGAAGCGCACGCGCAAGCTGCTCCTGCACCGGCGCGAGATCGACCGGCTGCTCGAGCAGCAGCAGAAGGGCGGGTACGCGCTGATCCCGCTCTCGCTCTACTTCAAGGACGGCCGGGTGAAGGTCGAGATCGGCGTGGCGAAGGGCAAGCGCGCCGCCGACAAGCGCGACGCAATCGCGGAGAAGGACGCGAAGCGCGAGATGGACCGGGCGCGCCGCCGGTAACCGCCCTGCAACTCAGACGAACGTCGCGTTGACCGGCAGCGCTGCCGCCCAGCACCATCGCCGCGCCTTTTGCCCAGGGCCTGGGGGGACCCACACATGCCGAAGATGCTGCTCGTCGTCGCCGCTCTCGCGCTCGCGGGGGCTGCCGCGGCTACTCAATATCCCGAGCTCGACAACCCGCTGCCGCGTCACTTCCCCACGCAGGAAAGGTTCCAGCGTGAGCACGCCGCGAAACCGGGCGGCCGCAGCGGCCAGAACCTCGTCTACCACGGCGGGCCGGTCATCCACTCCGCGCGTGTGGTCCCCATCTTCTGGGGCCCGAGTTGGGGCGCGGGCGGCTCGGACGCCGCCATCGCCACGCACATCCAGAGCTTCTTCGGCCAGTTCGGAACCTCGGCCGAGTACAACACCATCACGCAGTACTCGGACGGCGCGGGCGCGATCCACACCAGCTCGCTGGGCAATACCTCGTTCTTCGACTCGAGCACGCCACCGACCAACGCGACCGACGCGATCGTGCAGCAGGAGGTGCTCAAGGCCGTCGCGGTGGTCGGCTTCGACGCGAGCACCATCTACGAGGTGTTCCTCCCGGCGACCTCGTTCTCGTCCGACGGCACCGCCACCTCGTGCGGCGGTCCGAACCTCCGGTACTGCGCGTACCACGGGCACTTCTCCTCGGCGGGACGCGACGTGAAGTACGCCTCGATGCCCTATCCGAGCTGCGGCGGGTGCCAGGCGGCGGGCTGGACGACGGCGCAGAACTTCGACCACTTCTCCTGCCACGAGACGCGCGAGGCGGTCACCGACGAGGACCTCAACGCCTGGTTCGACCGGCGCGGGTTCGAGGCGGACGACAAGTGCGCCTGGACCGGGCTCTTCATCGCCGGCGGGTTCGGGTACCAGCCCGAGTGGTCGAACGCGGCCGGCGGCTGCGTGGCGACGACTCCGTAGATCTCGCCTGCGCGTTGCTCCGGTGGCCGGCCTGTCTCGCTGGTCACGGGAGCGACGTCGCGGATCGGTTCAGCTCGCCTTGACCGACGTCAAGTTGGGCGCGGACGACACGCGCCTCGAGGCCTCGACGTAGCGCGACCACACCGAGAGGAGGGCCTGCACCAGCCCGGCCTCCTGGGTGACGAATCCGTACTCGGTGAGCTGGTCGCCGAAGCTGGGGATGGCGAACACCGCCTTCTCGCCGTCCACGATCCAGAGGTACATGGGCATCAGCCCCGGGTACTCCCA
>DASWGQ010000363.1:0-17714 GCA_036393595.1 Myxococcales bacterium
CCCCCGGATCGGCTAGATCCCATCCATGATGCCCGACGTGCCGGTCACCGACGCGCTGCTCCATGCGCTCCCCAAGACCGACCTGCACTGCCACCTCGACGGGTCCCTGCGGCTGCGCACCATGCTCGAGCTGGCGGAGGACCAAAAGATAAGGCTTCCGGCCGACAGCGAGGAGGGCCTCGCCCGGGCGATGAAGATCGGACAGCGGCACGGCAGCCTGGAGGAGTACCTCAAAGGGTTCGAGATCACCCTGAGCGTGCTGCAGACCGAGGCAGCCCTCTATCGCACCGCGTACGAGCTGGCGATCGACGCCGCCGCCGAGAACGTGCGCCTGCTGGAGGTGCGCTACTCCCCGGTGCTCCACTTGCAGAAGGGCCTCAAGCCCACCGTGGTGGTGGAGGCGGTCCTGGAAGGGCTGCGCAAGGCCGAGCGCGAGACCGGCATCATCGCCGGCGTGCTGGTGTGCGGCATCCGCAACATGAGCCCGGAGACCTCGCTCCGGCTCGCCGAGCTGTCGGTCGCCTACAAGAACAAGGGCGTGCTCGGGTTCGACCTCGCCGGCGCGGAGCACGGGAACCCGGCCAAGGACCACCAGGAAGCCTTCCAGCTCATCCTCAACAACAACGTGAACTGCACGGTGCACGCCGGAGAGGCGTACGGGCCGCCCTCCATCGCCCAGGCGTTGCACTACTGCGGCGCGCACCGCATCGGCCACGGCGTCCGGCTGCGCGAGGACGGCGACCTGCTCAACTACGTCAACGACCACCGCATCCCGATCGAGTGCTGCCCGTCCTCGAACGTGCAGACGGGCGCGGTGGCCGACATGGCGGCCCACCCGTTCAAGTTCTACCTGGACTTCGGCCTTCGAGTGACGGTGAACACCGACAACCGGCTCATCACCAACACCACCGTCACCAAGGAGCTGACCGTCCTGGCGCGGCAGTTCAACCTGACGGTGGCCGACGTGCGCAACGTGCTGGTGGCGGGCTTCAAGAGCGCGTTCCTCACCTTCCACGACCGCGCGCAGCTCGTCCGCCGGGCGCAGCAGGAGATCGGCGAGGTCATCGAGCGGTTCGGCAAGGGCGCCGACCTGCCGCAGGAAGGACAGCGCGCGGCGGCCGTCCCCGCGCGCGCCGCCGCCCGGACCGCGCGCGGCTAGAACGCATCCCAAAACGTCCGCGCCATGAAAAGCGTAGCGCCGCCGAATACGGCGGCGGCTAGAAGCTTCGCCGGCGGTTGCAGCGGGCCGCGCCCTTAGTCTAGCGTCCGGGCATGTCCGCCAAGACGCTCGCCATGATCCTGGCCGGCGGTGAAGGCCGCAGGCTCGCTCCGCTCACGCACGAACGCGCCAAGCCTGCCGTGCCGTTCGGCGGGCGGTACCGGATCATCGATTTCGTCCTCTCCAACTTCGCCAACTCGGGCGTCCTGCGGATGAAGGTGCTCACGCAGTACAAGTCCGACTCGCTGAACACGCACATCTCGCGCGGGTGGCGCCTGAGCTCCATGCTCGGCCAGTTCGTCGAGGCGGTCCCGGCGCAGCAGCGCACCGGCCCCGAGTGGTACCGGGGGTCGGCCGACGCCATCTACCAGAACCTGAACCTGGTCACCGACGAGGAGCCCGACTACGTGTTCGTCTTCGGAGCCGACCACATCTACCGCATGGACGTGAGGCAGATGCTCGATTTCCACCTCCGGCAGAAAGCCGACTGCACGGTCGCCGCCATCCCGGTGCCCATCGAGGAGGCATCGTCCTTCGGCGTCATCACCGCCGATGATTCCGGCCGCATGGTCGACTTCCAGGAAAAGCCCAAGAACCCCAAGCCGATGCTGGGCGACCCCACCAAGGTCCTCGCCTCGATGGGCAACTACCTGTTCACCACCGAGGCCCTGGTGCGCGAGATCGTGCGCGACGCGGGCAAGGACTCGGCCCACGACTTCGGCAAGTCGATCATCAGCGAGATGTTCAAGAAGTCGCGCGTCTCGGTGTACGACTTCGCCCAGAACCAGGTGCCCGGACAGGGACCCAGGGAGGTCGGCTACTGGCGCGACGTCGGCGACCTGGACACGTACTACGAAGCCAACATGGGCCTGTGCGACGTGGACCCCGCCTTGTCCCTCTACAACGAGCAGTGGCCCATCTTCACCGCCCCCAACCACACCGGCGCCCCGGCCAAGTTCGTCTTCGCCAACGTGGCCGAGAAGCGCGTCGGGACCGCGACCGACTCGGTGATCTCCGAGGGGTGCATCCTCTCCGGCGGCCGCGTGAACCGATCGGTCCTCTCCCCGCTCGTGCGCGTCAACTCCTTCGCCGACGTGGACGAGAGCATCCTCTTCGAAGGCGTCAACGTCGGCCGTCACGCGCAGATCCGGCGCGCGATCATCGACAAGAACGTGGAAATCCCGCAGGGCCTGCGGATCGGCTACGATCCGGAGGAGGATCGCAAGCGGTTCTTCGTGAGCCCGCAAGGCATCGTGGTGGTGCCGAAGGGAATGAGGCTCTCCGACTGACGAGGTGAAATGGCCGTCCGAGCCGTCTTCCTCTGGCACCTGCACCAACCCGAGTACCGAGACCCGCAGACCGGCCGGCCCATCCTGCCCTGGGTGCGGCAGCACGCCTCGCGCGCCTATACCGACATGGCCGCGGCGCTGGAGCGCCATCCACAAGTCAAGGCGGTGGCGAACTGGGCGCCTTCGCTCCTTTCGCAGCTCGAGGCTTACGTGGCCGGGACCCAGGACGCGGACGAGCAGCTCGCGCGCAAGCCCGCCGAGTCGCTCACGCCGGAAGAGCGCGCCCACGTCCTGCGCGAAGGCTTCTCCGTCGACTGGAACGTCTGGGTGAGGCCGGTGGCGCGCTACTCGGAGCTGCTCGACAAGCGCGGCACCGACCTGCGCCAGATCGACCTGCTCGAGCGGCAGGCCGCCTTCACCGCGCAGGAGCTGCGCGACGTGCAGGTCCACTTCGTGCTCGCTTGGATGGGCTTCACCGCCCGCCGCGAGGAGCCGCGCATCTCCGAGCTGGTCGCCAAGGAACGCGGGTACACCGAGGAAGAGAAGATCGCGGCCGTCGACGCCCAGAGGCGGATCGCGTCCCGCATCGTGCCCCGCTGGCGCGCGCTGGCCGAGCGCGGGCAGGTGGAGATCACCTGCTCGCCCTTCTACCATCCCATCCTGCCGCTGGTCGTCGACAGCGACTCGGCCCGGCGCGCGATGCCGGCCGCCTCGCTACCGCCGCGGTTCTCCCACCCCCAGGACGCCCGCGAGCAGGTCGTGCGCGGGATCGAGCGCGCGCGGGCGGAGTTCGGCCAGGCTCCGCACGGGATGTGGCCCTCCGAAGGCTCGGTCTCGCCCGAGGTGATCGACCTTCTCGCCGCCTGCGGCGTGCGCTGGTGCGCGACCGACCAGGGCATCCTGGAGCGCAGCGAGCTGGAGCTGGGGTCCGCGCTGCCCGACGGCTACCCGGCCCATTACCACCCGTATCTCGCGGGGGCCGACCACGCCGTGACCGTGCTCTTCCGCGACCGCGAGCTGTCCGACCGGATCGGGTTCCGGTACGCGAAGAGCGACCCGCGCGAGGCGGCGCAGGACCTGATCTCCCGCATCGCCGACACCGAGCCGGAGGCGCTGGTCACGCTCGCGCTCGACGGGGAGAACCCCTGGGAACACTACCCCAGCTCGGGGGAGGGGTTCCTCGAGGCGCTGTACCAGGGCCTCTCCGGCGGCGCGGTGCGCACCGTGCTGCCGCGCGACGAGCTGCGCGAGCGTCCGGCGCGGGCCCGCATCGCCCGCATCCACTCCGGGAGCTGGATCGACTCGAACTTCCGCATCTGGATCGGTCACCCGGAGGACAACGCCGCCTGGACGCTGCTCGGCGAGGCGCGCGCGGCGCTCGCCGAGGCGGAGGAGAAGGCCGAGCTGCCGCGGCAGCAGCTCGAGGAGGCGCGGGGGCAACTCCTGGTCGCCGAAGGCAGCGACTGGTTCTGGTGGTACGGCGACGACTTCACCACCGAGAACGCGCCGGAGTTCGACGCGCTCTTCCGCCGCCGCGTCGCGCAGGCCTGGCGCGCCCTCGGGCTCCCGCCGCCCGAACGGCTCGGGCGCCCCATCATCGCGCCGCACAAGGACGCCGCCCAGGCGTCCGCCGTCGTCGTCCAGCCCTCGCGGCTCATCGAGCCTGCGATCGACGGGTACACCAAGGGCTACTACGAGTGGGCCGGCGCCGGTTGCTACCGCCCCGGCACCACCAGCGGCGGCTCGATGTTCCGCGGCCAGGGCGCGTTCACCCAGGTGTGGTTCGGGTTCTCGAGGACGCACCTCTACCTGCGCCTGGATCCCGCCAAAGGCGCGGATCTCACCGGCGAGCTGCGCGTGCTCCTCGCCAGGCCCGGCGGCGCCGGCGAGAAGACGGTGCGGATGCGCCTGGTCCCCGGCGGAGCGGAGAGCCCTGCCACCGACGAGCGGGGCGCGCGGTGCGGGTCGGGGCGGACCGGTGTCCTGGTGGAGCTGGCGCTCTCCCGCGAGGCGCTGGGCCTGCAGCCGGGCGAGCGGATCGCGCTGACGCTGCGGATCCTGCGCGACGAGGCGGAGGTGGACCGTCTCCCGCGCTACGGCGAGATCGCGCTGACCGTCCCGGATCGCAAGTTCGAGCTCGCCCATTGGCGCGTCTGACCTGAGCGCCCGATCCAGAGGACGGTGATCTGTTGGGGGGTCGAGGGGGGAGCGAGCTCGCCCCTTGTAGAGGCGCCGAAGGCGCCGGATCGAAGAGCGTCCCACCGTCGGCAGAGTGGTCGATTCAGGCTCCTTGTCCCGGGAATGTTATGGTGCGCGGCCATGCCCGAGCTGCGCAGGGACCCCGTGGTGGGCCGCTGGGTGATCGTCGCACCGGAGCGCGCCGACCGGCCGAACGCGCTGGTGCGCACGGTGGCCGACCAGGACGATCCAGCCAGCTGTCCCTTCTGCCCCGGGCACGAAGCGATGACTCCGCCGGAGGTGCTCGTCCACCGCGAGAACGGCGGCCGGCGCGACGGCCCGGGGTGGACGCTGCGGGTGGTGCCCAACCGGTTCCCGGTCCTGCGCACCGAGGAGCGGATGGTGCGCGCCGGCCTGGGAATGTACGACGTGATGGGCGGCGTCGGCGCGCACGAGGTGATCATCGAGACCCCCGAGCACGCCCGCGAGCTGCCGCAGCAAAGCCCGGAGCAGGTCGAGCAGGTGCTGCGGGCGGCGCAGGAGCGCATGCTCGACCTGTCGCGCGACGTGCGCCTGCGCAGCGCGCTCTTCTTCAAGAACAGCGGAGCGGCCTCGGGCTCCACCCTCAAGCACCCGCATTCCCAACTGGTGGCGCTCCCCCTGGTTCCCGCCGAGCTGCAGCAGGAGCTTTCGGGCGCGCGCAAGCACTTCGAGGAGAAGGAGCGCTGCGTCTTTTGCGACATCCTCGCCCAGGAGGCGAGGGAGCGCTCGCGCGTGGTGCTGGAGACCGACGGCTTCGTGGCGCTCTCCCCCTGGGCGTCCCGCGCTCCCTTCGAGCTGCTCGTCCTCCCCCGCGAGCACCGGTCCGTCTACGAGCAGAGCACGGCCCAGGAGGTGCGCGGCCTGGCCGAGGCCCTGCGCCTCTCCCTTCGCAAGCTCGACCTTGCGCTGGACAAGCCGGCCTACAATTTCAATCTCCACACGCTGCCGCTGCGCGAACCGCCCTCCGACTGGTATCACTGGCACCTGGAAGTGAGGCCGGTCCTCGCGCTGACGGCGGGATTCGAGTGGGGCAGCGGCTTCTTCATCAACCCCACCCCTCCGGAGGAGGCCGCCGCCTTCCTCCGCCAGACGGAGGCGTAGAGTGAAGATCCTGTTCGTCGCGTCCGAGGCGGCGCCCTTCATCAAGACGGGCGGGCTGGGGGACGTGATCGGCGCGCTGCCGCGGGCGCTGGCCGCGCGCGGGCACGACGTGCTGGTGGTGCTGCCGCGCTACGGCGTGATCGACGCGTCAGCGGCGAACATCCGCGACACCGGACGCCGCGTGGAGGTGCAGTTCCCGCACCTGAACGCCTCCGCCTCGGTGCACGTGGCCGCGCCGGCGGAGCGGCTGCGGTACATCCTCCTGCAGAACCCCTGGTACGACCGCAAGGAGTTGTACGGCGAGTCCGGCAAGGACTACCGCGACAACCACAAGCGTTTCGCGCTGCTCTGCGCCGGCGCGCTGGAGGCCGCCAAGCAGATCAACTTCCTGCCCGACTGCGTGCACGCCCACGACTGGCAGGCGGCGCTCACCCCGCTGATCCTGAAGCGCGGATGGTCGGGGCGGCCCGCGCCGTTCAAGGCGCGCAGCGTGTTCACCATCCACAACCTCGCCTACCAGGGCGTGTTCCCGCGCGAGGCGATGAGCGATCTCGCCCTGCCCGGCGATCTGTTCCACCCCGACGCGCTCGAGTTCTATGGACAGCTCAATCTCATGAAGGCGGGGCTGGTGTTCGCCGACAAGCTGACGACGGTCAGCCCCACCTACGCGCGGGAGATCGTCCAGAGCCCGGAGACGGGCGCCGGGCTGGAGGGCCTGCTCAGGCACCGTCAGCAGGACCTCTTCGGGATCATGAACGGGGTCGACTACTCGCGCTGGAGCCCCGAGGTGGATCCGGCGCTCCCGCAGCGGTACTCGGCGCAGGATCCGTCCGGAAAGGCGGCCGACAAGGCGGCGCTGCAGCGCGAGCTGGGCCTCGACGTGGACGAGCGCGCCCTTCTGACCGCCGCCATCGGGCGGCTTGCGCACCAGAAGGGGTACGACCTGTTGGCCCAGGCGCTGCCGCGGATGCTGGAGCGCAAAGTGCAGTTCGTGCTGCTCGGGATGGGCGACTCGATCCTGGAGCAGGAGTTCCGGGCGCTCGCCGAGCGCCATCCGACCCGCGTGTCGGTGCAGATCCGGTTCGACGACGCGCTCGCCCACCGCATCGAGGGAGGCGCGGACGTCTTCCTGATGCCCAGCCGGTTCGAGCCGTGCGGGCTGAACCAGCTCTACTCGCTGCGCTACGGGACGCTGCCGGTCGTGCACGCGGTCGGCGGGCTCAACGACTCCATCCGCGAGGGCCCGGACGGGTGGGGCTTCCGCTTCGACAACGAGGACCTCGAGGGGCTGCTCGCGGCGGTGGATCGGGCGCTGGCGCTCTGGGCGGACCGATCCGCCTGGCGCGCCGCCATGCAGCGCGCCATGGCGCGCGACCATTCCTGGGACCGCGCCGCCGAGCAGTACGAGGCGCTCTACAAGGGCTGAGCGGCGGCCGCCTGCGCGCGCAGCGGCGCGGCCCCCGCCGGCGGCTCCGCGCGGACCGCCTGCAGCGCTCGCCCGAGCCGCGGGAGCACGTCCTCGCGCGTGTACCGGATCAGGTGCTCGCCCTGGATGGCCAGCTCGATGGCCCGGGGGAAGGCGTGCGGAGCGCGGCGCAGGGTGCGCACGACCAGCCGCCAGAACTCGCGGCGCCGGGGCGAGCGCACCCCGATGCTCCACAGGGTGCGCAGGAGCACGCGGAGCCCGCCCGGCCGCCAGTGCAGCGGCGCCTTGGGGCGGCCGACCGTATCGATGAGGAGCTCGCAGCGCTTGTAGAACGAGTCGGGCTGGTACAGTTGCCCGAGGAGGTCGGCGTATCCGGCCAGCAGCGTCTTCTCCTCCATCGTGGTGCGGAAGTTCGGCCGGTCGAACTGGTCGCCGGTGGTCACGATGCGGAGCCGCCCTTCCTTCTCCAGGCGCCGGGTGAGCTGGGTCCCGGGCAGCGCGGTGAGCACGCCGATCATCGCCACCGGCACCGGGACCGAGGAGATGAAGTCGCGCTGCAGCTGGAAGATCTCCGGCCCGTCGTTGTCGAACCCGACGATGAACCCGGCGAAGACCTGGAGCCCCGCGCGGGTGATGCGGCGTACCGCCTCGGCGGGATCGAGCCGCAGGTTCTGGAACTTGTGCGTCTCCTTGAGCGACTCGGGCGAAGGGGACTCGATCCCCAGGAAGACGGAGGTGAAGCCCGTGTCCACCATCGAGTCGATCAGCTCGGGCTTGGTGGCGAGATCGACGCTCGCCTCGGTATAGAACTCGAAGGGGAACCCGTGCTGCTCCTGCCACCGCTTGACGTGCGGCAGCATCCCGGCCACCGCCACCCGGTTCCCGATGAAGTTGTCGTCGACGAAGAAGACGCTGCCCCGGTAGCCGGTGGCGCGCAGCGCATCCAGCTCGGCGGTGACCTGCGCGGGCGTCTTGGTGCGGGGCTTGCGGCCGAAGACCTCGATGATGTCGCAGAACTCGCACTGGAAGGGGCAGCCGCGGGAGTACTGCACGCTCATCGAGGCGTAACGCTTGTGATCGATGAGGTCGAACCGCGGCCGCGGGACGATCTCCATCGACGGGCGCTCCTCCGTCTCCGGCGACAGCAAGCGCGGGGCCTTCTCGCCGGGCGCCTGGAGCGCGCGCACCAGGCCGTCGGTCCGCCCCTCGGCCTCGCCGCGGAACAGGTGGTCGGCCTCCGGGAACAGCCCGGGGTCGGTGTTCACCGCCGGTCCGCCTACCACCGTGCGCTTGCGCAGGCGCCGGGCACGCGCCAGGACCTCGCGCATGGCCGGAACGTGGATGATCATCCCGGTCAAGAGCACCACGTCCGCCCAGCGGAGGGCCTCGTCGCGCAGCGGCTCGGTGTTCTCGTCCACCACCCGCAATTCCCAGCCCGCGGGGAGCAGCGGGGCCAGGCTCAACAGACCCAGAGGGGGCAGGGAAGCGGCCTTGCCCGCGATCGGCAGGCTGTGCTGGAAACCCCAGTAGGTCGGGGGTGTTCGGGGATGAACCAGGAGCGCTCGCATCGGCGCAGGATGTGCGCCTTCATTGTCATGGGCTCGTCACGCCCGGGGCGCTGCGCCGCAAGGTGCCGCTTGCTCCCGGCGCGCGGCGCTGGTACCCTATCGATGATATTGAGACTCAGTCTCAATATCATCGGAGCTCCGTGGTCCTCTGAGGGCGCGGCTAGACGCGCGCTTCCTTGGGCAGCTTCTCCAGGTACTCCTCGATCAGCTGCCGCTGCCTCTTCTCGTCCATCTGCGTGGCGAGCAGCCTGCCCGCGGCCTCGATGGCCAGATCGACCACTTGCGAGCGCAGCTCGGCGACCGCCGCGCGCCGCTCCTCCTCGATGGTGGCCCGGGCCTGCTTGAGCAGCTCCTCCGACTCCTTGCGCGCGTGCTCGATCAGCTCCGCCTTGGCGGCGGCGACTTCCTGCTGGTTCTTGCGCACCATCTCGGCCGCCTCGACCCGGGCCTTCTCCAGGGCCGCGCGCATCTCCGCCGCCGCCTTCTCCGCCTCGGCGCGCTCGCGCTTGGCGGACTCGATCGCGTCGGCGATGGTCTTCTCGCGCGTCTCGATCATCTGGAGAACGGGCCCCCAGGCGAACTTGCCCAGCACGACGATCAGGAGCGCGAAGGTGACCGTGGTCCAGACGACCAGCGCCACGTTGATGTCGGTGAGACCTGCAGCGACCAGCATCTTGGACCTCCGACGCAGGCCGGGAGCTTACTCGAAAAGCTCCCGGCCCGGCCGCCCCGTTTCAGGCCTTGGTGCCGGCCAGGATGATGCAGACCACCTCGGCGAACAGGGTGACGCCTTCGATGAGCGCCGCCGCGATGATCATGGTGGTGCGGATGTCTCCACCCGCGGACGGCTGGCGCGCGGTGCCTTCCATCGCCGCCGCCCCCACCTTGCCGATGCCGTATCCGGCGCCGAGCATCGCCAGCCCGACGCCGAGCCCTGCAGCCAGGTATCCGAGAGAGAACTGGTTCACGTGACTCCTCCTGCTTCTTCGAATGCCTCGCTGCCCGGGCGGCCGGGAGAGGCGGATTGTCGCGGGGTATGGACCCGAGGCCGCCTTACGGCCCTGCCCGCGTGCTGCGCTTGCTTCAGTGCCCGTGCTGCGTCATGCCGATGAACACGGCGGAAAGCATCGTGAAGATATACGCCTGGACGAGCGCGACGAAGAGCTCCAGCAGGTAGATGCCGAGCGCGAAGGCGACCGACACCGGAGCGACCAGCGGGGAGATGAGAACCGTCAGCGCGATGAGGAAATAGATGACGATGTGCCCCGCCACCATGTTGGCGAAGAGGCGGACGGTGAGGGCGAAGGGCTTGGTGAAGAGCCCCAGGACCTCCACCGGCACCATGATCGGGAAGAGCCACTTCGGCACGCCCGCCGGGACCAGGTGCATCCAGTAGCCCAGGGCGCCCTGCGCGCGCATCCCGGCGATCTGCGTGATCACGAACGTGAACAGCGCCAGCACCACGGTGACGCCCAGGTTGCCGGTGGCGGTGGAGATGCCGGGGAACTTCCCGGCGATCGACGGGACGGGGAGAAGCCCGGTGAGGTTCATGAAGAGGATGAAGAAGAATGCGCTGCACAGGTACGGCGTGTACTCCGGGGCGTGGTGCCCGATGTTCTTCTCCGCGATCTCGTCGCGCACGAACACCACGAACGTCTCGAGCAGGTTGTAGCCGCCCTTGGGCACGATGGCCCGCCGCCGCACCGCCGCGGCGAGCACGAGCAGCAGGATGCCCGCGGCGATCCACATGTTGATGACGTGCTTGGTGATGGAGAGATCGATGTGGTGCGCGCCGATCCAGAAGCCCAGCGGGACCCACACCTCGTCGGCCACGTGGTGGAAGATGTGCTCGGCGACCCCGCCCTCTTCGTGCGCCTCGCCGGGCTTTCCTTCCCCCTCGCCGTCCTGGCGCGCCTCGTGGGCGCCGGGCGCGGCTTCCTGCTTGCCCGGGGTCACGCCGTGCCCGGTGGCGCGCGGCTTCTCGCTCTCGGGAACCGGGGCGGGCTTCTGCTCCTGCACCTCGCCCCGCGGGGGCCCGGCCGGGTGCGCGGCTTGGGCGAGGAGGAGGGCTACGGCGAACGCGATGGGCATCGTTCAGGCTCCGGCCCGCCGCCTGCGCGACGAGCCCCACACGTAGGCGACTTCCACCGCCTGCGTGAGCGCGTAGAGGGCGAAGAAGGACGAGGCGTACGCGAACGCGGCGCCGCCGCGCGCGCCGGACAGGATCAGGCCGGCCGCGACCGCCACCATGCGCGCGAAGAAGCCCGCCACGAACCCGGCCAGGATGCCGCTGGTGCCGTGGGGCGCGCCGAGCGCCAGGGCCGGGAGCGCGCAGAGCGCCGACGCGGTCGCGGCGACGGCGCCGAAGAGAGCGGCGCGCGGCTCGCCGATCTGCGACGCCGCCGCGAGACCCAGCCCGCACAGCGCCGCGGAGGCGAGCGCGTACGGCAGGAGGGCCGGGCGGGTCGGGGCGGAGGCTGCGGCCTGCGTCAATTCTTCCTTCCGATCGCCAGCAGGGTCTTGAAGAACAGATAGAACCCCAGCCCCGTCCCGACCACCGCTCCCGACGCCAGGAGCCAGGGCGTGGTGTGCAGCTTGCGATCCGCGAACCAGCCCACCACCGTCCACAGCGCCACCTACCCGATCAGCTGCCAACTCGCGTCGAGGTAGGGCGCCGCCCGCCGGTACGACGCGGCGGCGTCCTCTTCCCCACCCTCGCTGGGCCGCTTCGGAAGCAAATCGCCGCCCGCCCCGCAAAATGGCAGGGCCTGATAGCATGGCCCCGTTCGGGCCGTCAATGAACGGGAACCTCTCGGGATTTTTCCTTGGGCCACGGTGATATCCTTAGGCCCATGCTCCGGCCGTCCGGGTCCTTGCTCGCCTCCTCCCGCGCCGCGCAGCGACGAACGCTGCGCCTCGAAGTGGTCCGCCTGGTCGCGGCGGTCACGCGCAAGACCGGCGCGGCGGTCGCCGACCTGGTCGGCACGGCGGCGGACCTCCTGCTGATGTTCGGGCTGCCGCTCCTGTACGCAGTGGCGGCCTACCTGACCCTCGACCTGCCTGCGCGCCTGTTCGCCGGGCGGGTGCGCTTCTCCGGCACCGGCCTGCTGGTGTTCCTCGCCGCGGTCGGCGTCTCGCTCCTGGGCGTCTCGCGGATGCTGCGCGGCGCTCCGCCGGTCGCTCCCGTGCGCCCCAAGTTCGCCAGGGCCATGCTGCTCGCAACCTGGGCCGCCGCGCTGTTGCTCACGGTCGCCGACCTGGCCGGCTAACGCCCGTCTCCGGTTCACACCGCGCCTGGTCGTGCCGAGACTTCCTCCACAAGGAGGTCGTCATGGTGCGCTCGATTCTCTCCTTCCTCTCCATGCTCCTGTGGGCTCCAGCACTGGCGCTTGCGCAAGCCGGCCAGGGCTCGCCCGGTTCTCCGGGCAATGCCCCCGCGGGCACCGGCGCGGGTCCCGCCGGCCGCGCGGGCGACGCGGCCGCGGGCGGCGGCGGCGGCGGCGCGTGGGTCTGGTGGATCATCGTCGCGATCATCGTGCTCGCGATCATCTGGTGGGCGGCCGGGTCGGGCAGGCGCCGCCGGCCAGCAGGTCAGTGACGCAACCGGCGCCCGGTCAAGCGGCGCGCAGCGCTTCGCGGAGCGCCGTCACCGTCTGATCGATCTCCTCGCCGCCGTGCTCGCTGCAGAGGAACGCGGCCTCGAACTGGCTCGGCGGCAGGTAGATCCCGCGCTCGAGGAGCACCCGGTAGACGGCCGCGAACCGCTTCACGTCGGACCGCTTCGCGCTCGGGTAGTCGAACACCTCGGAGGGGGCGAAGAACAACGTCCACATCGAGCCCGCCTGGTTGACCTGCGCGGGCACCTTCGCCGCCGCGCATGCCTCGCGGAGCTGGCCGCACAGGTCCTCGGCGCGCTTCTCGATCTGCTCGGTGAAGCCGCGCTGCTGGACCAGGTCCAGCATCGCGCAGCCGGCCGCCATCGCGACCGGGTTCCCGGAGAGCGTCCCGGCCTGGTAGATGGGCCCGTCCGGCGCCACTTGCGCCAGCACGTCCTCGCGCCCTCCAAAGGCGCCGACCGGCAAGCCGCCGCCGATCACCTTGCCCAGGCAGGTGAGGTCCGGCTCGATGCCGTAGCGCTGCTGCGCCCCGCCGCGCGCCACGCGAAAGCCGGTCATCACCTCGTCGAAGACGAGCAGCGCCCCGGCGGCGCGGGTCTCCTCGCGCAAGGTCTCCAGAAAGCCCGCCCTGGGCAGGAGCACGCCCATGTTCCCGACCACGGGCTCGACGATGGCGCAGGCCGTCTCCCGGCCTTGCGGGGAGCGGAAGAAGCCGCGCACCGCCTCGACGTCGTTGAAGGGCAGGACGGTGGTGAGCTTCGCCACCGCCGCCGGCACTCCGGGCGAATCGGGCAACCCCAGCGTCTCGACTCCGCTGCCCGCCCGGACGAGCAGGCTGTCCGTGGCACCGTGGTAGCACCCCTCGAACTTCACCACCCGCTCGCGCCCGGTGAATCCGCGCGCGACGCGCAGTGCGGCCGAGGTCGCCTCGGTGCCCGACGAAACGAAGCGCATCTTCTTCATCGAGGGCACCAGCGCGCGCACCTTCTCCGCCAGGTCCGATTCGCGCGGGGTGGGCGCTCCGAAGCTGGTCCCGTGCGCCGCCGCGTCCGCCACCGCCCGGACGATCTCGGGGTGCGCGTGCCCGCCCAAGAGGGGGCCCCAGCTCAGCACGTAGTCGACCAGGTGGTTGCCGTCCACGTCGACGAGGTGCGCACCCTCGCCGCGCGCGATGAAGAGCGGCTCGCCGCCCACGGCGCGGAAGGCGCGCACGGGGCTGTTGACCCCTCCGGGGAACAGCCCCCGGGCACGCGCGAGCTCCTTCTGCGACTTCGCGGTCTTCATGTGGCGGGAAGGACTAGCACGTCCGCAGGAAGAGGGATCGGCGACGCGTCAGCTGACCGTGATCTGTTGGGGGGTCGAGGGGGGAGCGAGCTCCCCCCTCGTAGAGGCGCCGAAGGCGCCGGATCGAAGAGCGTCTGTGGTTGGCAGAGCCGTCAGCTTAATGCGTCGACGTCCGCCCGTTTCTTGCGAGGCCGCGGTCGAAGACGGCGGAGAGGTTCCGCGGGTCCACGGCCTTGGCCATGTCGAGGCGCCGCTGCGCGCGCTCGAGCGCGAACTGGACCACGTCGGGCGAGTCGTGCGTGCGGAGGGCCTGGGTGAAGGCCTGCACGGCGTGGGCGTCGTCGCCCATCTCCACCAGGCAGTTGCCCATCTCGAAGCGGGCCTCCGCGTCTTCCCGGGTGCCCGGGTATTGCTGGATCACGCCGCGGTATGCCCCGACGGCGTCGGCGTGCCGTCCGGAGAGATGGAAGGTGGAGGCGGCGAGGAGCGCCGCCGCTGGAGCCAGCTTCGAATCCGGCCAGCGCTTCTGCAGCTCCGCGACGGCCGCGCGCGCTTCCGGATAGTCGGCCCGGTCGCTCTGCGCCCGCGCGATCTTGAGCTGCGCGACGTCCGCCCCGGGGCGGTCGGGGGCGGCGGCGACCTGGTCGCGCCACGCCTCGAGCGCGCCGCGCAAGTCGCCGAGCCGCAGGTCGAGGTCGCCGAGCCGCTCGCGCGCCTCGAACGACTCCGGAGCGGTGGGGTACCGCTTCACCAGCTCCCGGTACTCCTGCGCGGCGCAGCGCGGCTTGTCGAGGTGCAAGGCGCAGAGGTCGCCGGCGAGCTTGAAGGCGCCGCGGCGGACGTCGTCGGCCCCGTCGGCGCGGTCGTCGCCCAGCTGGAAGAGGACCGCGCGCGCCTCGATCAGCGCCGCGTTGTGGTGCCCGGCGAGCGCGAGGTCGCGCGCCTGCTCGAGCTTGGCCGCCGGGCTCTTGCCGCAGGCACACAGCAGCAGGGCGGCGCTGATTCCCAACGCGATCGATCCTCGCGGCATCAAGAGAATCGCTACCAGTTTCAGAGGGACCCTGCAACGAATGAAAAGTGCGCCTCCACGCACGATCGGCGTCCTTGTGGTGCCGTGTGCGACAACCCGTCAGGTCTCCTCGGAGCCGTCCGGGGGGCTGCCGTCGTCGTCCTCGTGTCCCGCGCCGGCTTGCTCGGCGGCGACCTCTGCGGCCGCATCCGCGACGCGCTCCTCGGGGGCGCGCGTCGCGCCGACGACCTTCTCGCCCTCCTGCCGGAGATCGATGAGCCGCACGCCCTGCGTGTTGCGGCCGATCAGCGAGACCTCCGCGACCCGCGTGCGGATGATCATTCCCTTGTTGGTGATGATCATCACCTCGTCGGCGTCGGTGACCTGCAGCATCGCCACCACCTTGCCGTTCCGCTCGGTGGTCTTGATGTCGATGATGCCCTTGCCGCCGCGGTGCGTGCGCCGGTACTCGTCGATGGTGGTCCGCTTCCCGTACCCGTTCTCGGTGACGGTGAGCAGGGTCGACCCGGAGTGAACCAGCTCGGCGCCCACCACGTGATCGCCGTCCTCGAGCGTGATCCCCTTCACGCCGTAGGCCGTGCGGCCCATCGCGCGAGCTTCCTTCTGCTCGAAGCGGATGGCCATCCCGTTCGCGGTGCCGATGACCACGTCCTCGGTCCCCCGCGCGTGCATCACGCTGACGAGCGAGTCGTTCTCCTCGATGGAGAGCGCCTTGAGGCCGCTGGGCCGCGGGCGCGAGAACGCGGACAGCGCGGTGCGCTTGACCAGCCCGTTGCGGGTGACGAACACGATGTAGGGCCCCTTGCTGACCGCGATCGCGTCCTCGGCCGCCGCGCGCGCCTCGTCCTGGGCGCTCCCGGGCCGCTCGGCCTCCTCCGCCCCGGGCGTTTCCGCCTCGGCGGCGTCCTCGCCCTCCGCCTCGTCCGCTTCCGCGGCGAGCTTCCTCGGCAGCTCCTTCACCGGCAAGAGCGCGGCGAGCTTCTCCTCCGGCCCGAGCGGCACCAGGTTGATGATCGCCTTGCCCCGGGCGGCGCGCCCCGCCTGGGGCAGCTCGTGCACCTTGAGCCAGAACACGCGTCCCTTGTTGGTGAACAACAATAGATAAGCGTGGGTCGAGGCGACGAAGATCTGCTCGATGAAGTCGTCGTCCGAGGTCATGGCGCCGGTCTTGCCCTTGCCGCCTCGCTTCTGCGCCCGGTAGAGCGAGACCGGGTTGCGCTTCACGTAGCCGGTATGGCTCACCGTGACGACCATGTCCTCGTCGGCGATGAGGTCCTCGTCGGACAGGTCGCTGGCCTCGCCGACGATCTCGGTCCTTCGCGCGTCGGCGAAATCCCGCCTCACCTCGCGCAGCTCGTCCTTGATCACCTCGAGCAGCAGCTCCTCGCTGCTCAGGATCGCTTCCAGGCGCGTGATCGTCTTCTGCACCTCGCCCAGCTCGTCGAGGATCTTCTGCTTCTCCAGGCCGGTGAGCCGCTGGAGCTGCATCTCGAGGATCGCCTTGGCCTGGATCTCCGAGAGTCCGTAGAGCGCCTGCAGCTGGGTGGAGGCCACCTCGCGGTTGGCGCTCGCCTTGATCACCGCGATGATCTCGTCGATGTGGTCGAGCGCGATCTTGTAGCCGAGCAGGATGTGCTCGCGCTCGCGCGCCTTGCGCAGGTCGTAGCGCGTCCGCCGGGTGACCACGTCGCGCCGGTGCGCGATGAAGCGCTCGAGCAGGGGCTTGAGGCCCAGCGTGCGCGGCTGCCCGCGGTCGATGGCCAGCATGGTGGCGCCGAAGCTGTCCTGGAAGAGAGCGCTGTGCTGGTAGAGGTTGTTCAGCACCACTCCGGTGACCGCGTCCCGCTTGGTCTCGACCACCGCGCGGATGCCCTCGCGGCTGGATTCGTCGCGCAGGTCGCTGATCCCCTCGAGCTTCTTCTCCTTGACCAGCTCGGCGATGCCCTGGATGGCGCGCGCCTTGTTGACCTGGTAGGGCACCTCGGTCACCACGATGGTGTCGCGCCCGGTCTTCTTGTCGGTCTCGACCTCCACCTTGGCGCGCATGCGCAGGATGCCGCGGCCGGTCTCGTAGAGGGCGCGGATCGGCGCCACGCCCATGATGATCCCGCCGGTCGGCAGGTCGGGCCCCTGGATGCCGCCGGGCAGCGTGCCGCCCAGCTTGGGGTGGAGCAGGTCGCGCAGCGGCGCTTCGGGGTGCTCGATGAGGTGGACGCAGCTCTCGATCACCTCGCCCAGGTTGTGGGGCGGCACGTTGGTCGCCATCCCCACGGCGATCCCCGCCGATCCGTTGACCAGGAGGTTCGGGAAGCGCGTGGGCAGGACGGTCGGCTCGGTGGTGGAGTCGTCGAAGTTGGGGACGAAGTCGACGGTCTCCTTGTCGATGTCCGCGAGCATCGCCTCGGCCAGCTTGGTGAGGCGCGCCTCCGTGTACCGGTAGGCCGCGGCGCTGTCTCCGTCCATGGAGCCGAAGTTCCCCTGCCCGTCGACCAGAAGCGCGCGCAGGTTCCATTCCTGCGCGAGCCGGACCAGCGCGTCGTAGACGGAGACGTCGCCGTGCGGATGGTACTTCTTGAGCACCTCGCCCACCGTGCCGGCGCACTTCGAGTAGCGCCGGTTGTGCAGCATGCCCTGCTCGAACATCGCGTACAGGATGCGCCGGTGGACGGGCTTCAAGCCGTCGCGCACGTCGGGGAGCGCGCGCCCGACGATCACGGACATCGAGTAGTCGAGATACGCCTGCCGCATCTCGTCTTCGATGGCGACGGGGACGAGCGAGGGAGCGGTTGCTTCAGCCATGCGGTTGGACCTGTGGGGGACCCGGTTTTCGTGCGTTCGGGACCCCTTTTTCTATCCTGTCGCGGGTACCGCCGCCATGGGATTCTCGTCCCCTTTACAGGACCGATCCGGGGGAGGATCCTGCGCCGCCGTGAACGTCGCCTTTCCCGAGCTGCAGCGCT
>DASWGQ010000364.1:0-2846 GCA_036393595.1 Myxococcales bacterium
AGCCGTGGTCGAGCGCCTGCGCGGCCAGGGACACGTGGTTGCGATGGCGGGCGACGGCATCAACGACGCTCCCGCGCTCGCCGCCGCCGACGTGGGAATCGCCATGGGCACCGGGACCGACGTGGCGATGGAGAGCGCCGGCATCGTCCTCGTCAAGGGCGACCTGCGCGGCATCGCACGGGCGCGCCGTCTGAGCAAGGCCACGCTCCGCAACATCCGCCAGAACCTCTTCTGGGCGTTCGCGTACAACATGCTCGGCGTGCCGCTCGCCGCCGGCGTGCTCTACCCGTTCGCCGGCCTCTTGCTGAGCCCGATGTTCGCGAGCGCCGCGATGAGCCTCAGCTCGGTGTCCGTGATCGGAAACGCCCTGCGCCTGCGTCGCGTCTCCCTGTGAGGCTCCATCCGGAGCGCGCCCACCCGGGTTGACTGCCGCCGGGCGCCGTGGGACGGACGCGAGAGGAGGTTCGATGCCCGCAGATCCACCGCTGGGTACGCCGCGCCACGTCCGCCGCGCCGGACGCGTGGGACGATCCGCCGTGCACGCGGCGAACGGAATGGTGGCCACCAGCCAGCCCCTGGCCGTGCAAGCCGGGATCGACGTGCTCCGCCGGGGCGGCAACGCGATCGACGCCGCGATCGCCGCCAACGCGGTGCTCGGCGTGGTCGAGCCCATGTCCTGCGGCATCGGCGGCGACCTCTTCGTCATCGTCTGGGAGGCGCGCACCGGCAAGCTCCACGGCCTGAATGCCAGCGGCCGCTCACCCGGGCGCGCGAGGCTCGAGGACATGCGCGCGCGCGGCCTGACGGAATTGCCCGAGGCCGGACCGCTCTCCTGGTCCGTGCCGGGCGCGGTCGACGGATGGGAAGCGCTCCGCTCCCGCTTCGGAACGCGCCCGCTCTCCGAGCTGCTCGAGCCCGCCGTCGCCATCGCAGAGGACGGCTTCCCCGTGAGCGGCGTCATCGCGGACGCGTGGCAGGCGTGCGCGGCCGAGCTGGCGCCCTACCCCGATTCGGCGCGCACGTTCTTGCCCGGGGGCCGGGCACCGCGCGCCGGGGAGATCTTCCGCAACCCCGATCTCGCCGCCACCTACCGCGAGTTGGGCCGCGGCGGGCCTGACGCCTTCTATCGCGGCCGCATCGCCCGCGAGCTGCTCGCCTTCTCGGAGGAGAGCGGCGGCCTCCTCGCGCCGGACGACCTCGCGGAAACCGCCGCGAGCTGGGTCGAGCCCGTCGGCTCGGACTACCGCCAGGTCCGCGTCTGGGAGCTGCCGCCGCCCGGCCAGGGCATTACGGTGTTGGAGATACTCAATATCCTGGAGGGTTACGACCTGCGCAGCTCCGGCCCGCTCTCCCCGGACTTCTGGCACCTCTTCGTCGAGGCGAAGAAGCTCGCCTACGCCGACCGCGCGCGCTTCCTCGGCGACCCGGAGAAGGTCCGCGTTCCCATCGACCGGCTCATCTCGAAGGCGTACGCGGCCGAGCGCCGCAAGCTCGTCGATCCTTCTCGCGCGCGCACGGGGCTGCCCGCCGGAGATCCGCTGCGCGGCGACACCATCTACCTCTCCGCGGTCGACGCGCAGCGGAACTGCGTCTCGCTCATCCAGAGCATCTTCAAGCCCTTCGGGTCACGCATGGTCCCGGGCAGGCTGGGGTTCGCGCTGCAGAACCGCGGGTCCCAGTTCTCGCTCGATCCCGCGCATCCCAACCGGCTCGAGCCGCGCAAGCGGCCTTTCCACACCATCATCCCGGCGCTGGCCACGCGCGGCGGGCGCCCGTGGCTGGTGTTCGGCGTGATGGGAGCGGACATGCAGCCGCAGGGGCAGGTGCAGGTGCTGGTCAACCTCCTCGACTTCGGCATGGACGTGCAGGCCGCCGGCGAGGCGCCGCGCATCGAGCACCTGGGCTCCCCCACCCCGACGGGCCGCCCGGAGGCGCAAGGCGGCGGGGTCCTGTCCGTCGAGCGAGGCATTCCCGAGGAGGTGTTCGCGGAGCTGGTCGGCCGCGGGCACCAGGCCGTCTGGACGGATCGCAACGGCGGCGGATACCAGGCGATCCTCATCGACCCCGCGACCCGCGCCTTGCAAGGCGGGTCGGAGCCGCGCTCCGACGGCTGCGCCGCGGGATACTGATCGGCATGAACGCTTCCGGCCCGCTGCAGGGGATCCGCATCATCGACCTGACTACGGTGATCATGGGTCCGTACGCGACCCAGATCCTGGCCGACTACGGCGCCGACGTGATCAAGGTGGAGCCGCCCGAAGGCGACATCATGCGTGGCGCCGCCCCGATGAAGGGCCCCAGGATGGGGCACCTTCACTTACAGATGAACCGCAACAAGCGCGGAGTGGTGCTCGACGTGAAGAAGGAGGGCGGGCGGCGCGCTTTGCTAAGATTGTGCGAGAAGGCCGACGTGTTCGTGCACAACGTGCGCCCCGCGGCCATGCGGCGGCTGCGGCTGGCTTACGACGAGGTGCGCGCGGCGAATCCGCGCATCGTGTACGCCAGCTTGCTCGGGTTCGGGAGCAAAGGTCCGTACGCCGGGAAGCCCGCCTACGACGACCTCATCCAGGGAGCGTGCGGGCTCCCCGCTCTGCTCGCGCGCGCGGGCGGCGCGCCGGCGTACGTGCCCGCGAACATGGCCGACCGCGTGGTGGGCGTGAACGCGGTGCACGTCATCCTCGCCGCCCTGCTCTGCCGGGAGCGCACCGGCCAGGCGCAAGAGGTCGAGCTGCCCATGTTCGAGACGCTCGCCCAGTTCGTCCTGGGCGACCACATGGGCGGGCGCAGCTTCGATCCACCCCGCGGTCCACCCGGGTACAGCCGACTCCTGCACCGCCGGCCCTTCG
>DASWGQ010000365.1:0-7830 GCA_036393595.1 Myxococcales bacterium
GGCCCCGGGGTGATGTGCGCCGCGGTCACCCAAGCGCGGACCTCCCGGCAGCACGAATTCGGCTTCCGGGTTAGAAGGGTTCCGTGCCCGAGGATCTGGAAGTACCCACCTGGGTCGAGGTGGAGGCGGACCCCGTGCACGTGCGTCGCGAGAGGGAGAAAGCGAGGCAGCTGCGGGCGAGCGCCTGGTGGCGCCGGCGCCTGCAGCGGGGGCTGTGCGCGTACTGCGGCGGAACCTTCTCCGAGCGCGAGCTGACGATGGACCACGTGGTGCCGGTCGCGCGGGGCGGACGCAGCGTACGAGGCAACGTGGTCGCCAGCTGCAAGCCCTGCAACGCGCGCAAGAAGCTCCTCACCCCGGCGGAGCAGCAGCTGCTCGCCCGGCAAGCGGCCGGGCGGGCGGGGGAGGAGGACGGAGAGTAGATGGGACTCGATCCGCGCGACTTCCCGGTGCAGGAGCACGCGCTCGGCAACGGGCTCCAGGTCAGGCTGCTGCCGGATCGGGGATTGCCCATCGCCACCCTGTACAGCTTCTTCCGCGTCGGCTCGCGCAACGAGCGGCCGGGGATCACCGGCATCAGCCACCTCTTCGAGCACATGATGTTCAACGGCTCGAAGAAATACGGGCCCAAGGAGTTCGATCGCCGGCTGGAGTCGGCCGGCGGCACCAGCAACGCGTACACCTCGACCGACGTCACGGCGTACTACGAGGACTTCGCCTCCGAGGCGCTGCCGCTGGTGCTCGATCTCGAGTCCGACCGGATGGCGTCGCTCATCATCGACGACGACTCCCTGCAGCGCGAGCGCGAGGTGGTGAAGGAGGAGCGCCGCTTCCGCACCGACAACGACCTCGACGGCATGATGGACGAGGCGCTCTCGGCGCTGGCCTTCCAGGCGCACCCGTACCGCTGGCCGGTGGTCGGCTGGATGAGCGACCTGAACCGCATCACCCGGCAGGACTGCGAGCGCTACTTCCGCACCTACTACGCGCCCAACAACTGCACGGTGCTGCTGGTGGGCGACTTCGACCCGGCCGACGCGCTGAAGCGCATCGACAAGCTGTACGGCGGCATCCGGCAGGGCGAGCCGTTGCCCGAGGTGCCGGACGGCGAGCCGCGGCAGAAGGGCGAGCGCCGCGCGGTCATCCACTATCCGGCGCAGGCCCCCGCGCTCCTGGCGGGGTTCCGCACTTCGAACGGCCGCCAGCCGGACTCGCTGGTGCTGGACCTCATCGAGGCGTCGCTCAGCTACGGCGAGGGGGCGCGCCTCAAGCGCGCGCTGGTCTACGAGCAGGAGCTGTGCGTCGACGCCAACGTGTACTTCGGCTGGCGGATGGATCCGGGGCTCTTCCAGATCTCCTTGAAGCTCAATCCGGGGGTCGACCCGGCGCGGGCGGAGTCGGCGCTCTGGGCCGAGCTCGCGCGCCTGGCGGACGAGCCCATGCGCGACGCGGAGCTGCAGCGCGCGAAGAACTTCGTCCGCTCGGGCCTCCTCCGCGGCCTGCAGACGGCCAACGGCCGCGCGCACACCCTGGGACAGATGGAGGTCATGCTGGGGAGCTGGCGCGCGTTCCTCGACCTCCCCGACCGTTACCAGGCGGTGACGCCGGAGGACGTGCAGCGGGTGGCCCGCGGGACCTTCGCGCCGCACCGGCGCAACCTGGTCACTCTGGCGCCGGGCGAGCTGCCCGAGGGGGTCCGGGCGTGATCCGCGACGTCGCCCTGCCGCCGCTCCAGGTCGCGCAGGAGCCCTCGGGGCTCATGCTGCTCGCCATCCAGAGGCGCGCCGTTCCTCTCTTCCACGCCCGCCTGAGCGTGCCCGCCGGCGCCGCGGAGGACCCGCGCGGCAAGGCCGGGCTGGCGCAATTCACGGCGGATCTCCTGCGGCGCGGGACGATGCGGCGCGACGCGCGCGGGGTGGACGAGCTGATCGAGAGCATGGGAACCGGCCTGGGCATCGAGGTGTCGCTCGACGAGGCGGCCCTGACCCTGACCGTGCCCGGCGATCTCTCCCAGCAGGCGCTGGACGCGCTGCTGGAGGTCGCGCTCGAGCCGTCCTTCGCCGAGGAGGAGGTGGCCTCGGCGCGCCGGCGGACCCTGGCCTCGCTGCAGAGCGACCTCGACGAGCCGAGCAGCGTGGCGGCGCGCGGGGTAGTGACGCTCGGCTACGGCGCGCACCACCCGTACGGGCATCCGGCGCACGGCTTCCGCCGCGACGTGGAGACCTTCCAGCGGGAGGATGCGCTCGGCTTCCACGCCAGCCGTTTCAACGCGCGCGGCGCGCTCCTCGCTCTGGTAGGCACGGCTCCCCCGGAAGAGCTCCTGGCGCTGGCGCGCGCGCGGCTCGCGCAGGTGCGCTGGCCCTCGGAGGCCCGGCGGGCGCCGCTGGACTTCGCCGCGCTGCCCCGGGAGGGGATGCGCGCGCTGGTGTGGCACAAGCCCGACTCGACCCAGGCGCAGCTGCGCATCGTCGCGACGGGAATCCCGCGGCGCTCGCCGCTCTACATGCCGGGGGTGGTCGAGAACACCGCGCTGGGGGGCGGGTTCACCTCGCTCCTGGTGGACGCGATCCGCGTCGACCGGGGCCTCTCGTACAGCGTCTCGACGCGCCTGGCGATGGCGCGCCACGCGGGGTTGTCGGTCTTCTCCTCCTTCACCAAGAACGAGACCCTGCGCGAGCTGGTCGACGTGGCGCTGGAGAAGATGCGCGAGTACGCGCGCACCGGGCCGCCTTCGGACGCGCTGGAGAAGGCGAGGTCGTACCTGGCCGGCCTCTTCCCGCTGGGGCTCGAGAGCAACGAGGCGCTGGCCGAGCAGGTGGCGGACGCGATCCTCGACGGGCTCGGGCTCGAGCACCTCGCCACCTACCGCAGCCGGATCGGCGCGGTGACGGCCGCCCAGGCCCGCGAGGCCGCGGCGCGGCTCTCGCCCGCCCGCGACGGAGCGCAGATCGTGGTGGTCGGCGACGGCGAGGTGGGCCGCAAGGCGCTGGCCGACCTGTGCCCGGTGGACGTGCGGCCGATCGAGGAGCTGGCGTAGCCGAATTTCGGCGGCGCGATGTTCGTTCGCCGGCTCCGCGGAACGCGGCTACAGCGGCTGCGTAAAAGACACGCCGAACAGCGCGTCGGGCGCGTTGCTGCTCCAGGCCCACTTCAACGTGCTGCGCGGGTTGGGCCCCGGCGTGAAGTCCTCGCTGAACCAGACGGTGAAGCGCCCGCGGCGCACCGCGAAGCTCAACTGGTTGTGCACGCGGAAATCGGCGAAGACGCCCGAGGAGAGCAGGCCGTCGTCGCCGTTCGCCGGCTCGCGGTTCCAGCCGGCGGGGAAGAGCGGCGACAGCGCGCGATCCTCGATCAGGAAGGTGGTCTTGCCCCAGGAGGCGGCCAGCGACAGCTCCGCGGTGAAGTGCCAGGTCTTGGGCTGCAGCGAGCAGGTGCAGGCCAGCTCCGACAACGCGCTCAGCGCCAGAAAGCCGTGCAGCGTCAGCCAGCCGGTAGGCTCGAAGGTCCCCAGGAGGCCCGCGCCCGCATCGAACCCGCCCGATCCGCCGGCGCTGCCGAGCGGGCCGATCGGGAGCTTCAGGTCCAGCCGCGCCGCGACTCCCCAATTGGCGGCCTCGGCCAAGGTGACCTGGTTGCGCAGGACCAGGTCGCCCAGCGCAAGGGCCGAACCGCGGCTCAAGGCGAAGGCAGTGCCCCCGTCGTCGGCGAACAGGAGATGCAGCTCGTTCCGCGGATTGGCATCGCGGCGGAAGTTGAAGGCACCGCTCAGCGCGTGCCAGCGCTCGATCGTCCGGTCGGTGTAGCCACCCCAGTGCAGGGTCAGGCGGCCCTCCACGGCGGTCGAGACGCGCGCGAACGCGGGTCCGAGAGCGCGCGACCATGGCACCCGCACCCGCAGCGCGATCGAGTCGGCCTGCTCGTCCAGCTCCTGCGACGCGACGTGCGGCCCGGCCGTCAGCGTCATCCCCTCGTTCCACGTGTTCGCGATGGTGTAGCGCAAGTCCAGCTCGGGCGCGGCGAGGCTGCGCGCATCGGCGCCCGTCACGTCGAGGAACAGCTCGCGCAGCGGACCCTGCGTGCGCGCCCCCAGGGGCGCCCGCGATTGCGCGCGCGCGGCGGCGGAGGCGAGGAGCAGGAAGAGGAACGCGCGGCGCACCGCGGGGCAGCGTACCCGAGAGCAGGCGCCGTCGCCGCGAGACTTTCAGCCGCGCAGCAGGAGCTGCGTGGGCCGGGGTAGGACGCCACGCACCATTCCGCGTACGGCGTCCATCAGCGGCGGGCGCTTGCGGCCGGGCACCAGCAGGCCGCGCGACCCGTTTCCGGCGACGACGCGCGAAGGGATGCCGCCCACGGTCGCGCCGTCGGGCACGTCGGTCTCGACCACGGCGTTGGGGCCGATGGCCGCGTCGTTGCCGACCCGGATGGGGCCGATGAGCCTGGCGCCGGGGCCGATCTGCACGCGATCGCCGATCCAGGGCGCGCCGCCGGAGGCCGCGATGGTGACGTCCTCGGCGAGGTCGCAGTCGCGGCCGATGTACGCGTCCGCGGCGACGCGGATCCCGCCCACCCGGCCCACGCGCAAGCCGCCGCCCACCTCCGCGGATGGCGGGAGTGCCACGCGCGCGAGCGTGCCGACGAGCAGCTCGAACGGCTTGTGCGCGCACCTGGCGGGCAGGCGGAGGAGTCGCGGCAACCGCCGCAAGGCGCGCCCGAGCCGGTAGGTGAGGACGACCCAGGTGCCCGGGTCGACGAGGACGTCGATGGGTCGCGCGCCCGCCCGCGCCAGGCGGTCGATGTCGCGCCAGAGATGGTCGATGAGCTCCACGCTGCCCTCCCGTTGAATAGTGGACCGGCAGGGCGTGTGCGCCAAGTGCACAGCCAGGCAACCATCCGCCCGCCCCTTGCCCGACGCTCCAGATGCCTCGCCAGGAAAAACAACTGCACCACGGAGGGCACGGAGCTCACGGATTTGTTTTCTTGAAGACCGGTTTCTCCGTGTTCTCAGTGTGCTCCGTGGTGCGATCGTTTTGTCAGGACGGGCGGTAGACGACGAGCGGCGAGAGTGGGAGCGTAAGTCGGATGCGGGTGTTGTATCGGGATGAGTGGGTGATGGCCGTCGACAAGGCGGCAGGGGTGCTGACCGTGCCGGGGCGGGGGGCGGGGGAGGGGGAGGTGCTCTCCGCGCAGGTGCGGGCCGTCGCGCCGGGGGCGCTGCCGGTGCACCGGCTGGACCGGGACACCAGCGGAGTGGTGCTCTTCGGTCTCACGCGAGAGGCCCACCGCGCCCTGAATGCGGCGTTCGAGTCGCGGCGCGCGGAGAAGACGTACCTGGCGCTGGTCCGGGGCGACCTGGGGTCGCCCGTGCGCTGCGAGCTACCGCTGATCGAGGGGCGGCGCGGCACGATGCGCGTGGCTGGACGCGGAGACGCGCGTGGCCAGGCGGCGCGGACGGACTTCACGCCGGTCGAGAGGTTCGGAGCCGCGACGTGGTGCTCCTGCCGGCCGTTCACCGGCCGCACCCACCAGGTCCGCGTGCACCTCGCCGCTCTCGGGCATCCGCTGCTGCTCGACCCGCGGTACGGCGAGCCCGGCCCCGTGCTCCGCCGCGGGTTGCACCCCGGCTCCACGGACCCGGACGCGGCGGCGCTCTTGCGCACTCCGCTGCACGCGGCCGCGCTGCGCCTGCCGCATCCTTCCGGACGCGGCTTCCTGCAGGTCGAGGCGCCGTTGCCCGAGGACCTCGCCGCCTCGCTGGAGCTGCTTCGCGCCGGCCGGAGGGCGGGGGCGGTCAGCCCTTCCCGTGCACCAGCGTCTTCACGTCCGCCTTGAACGCGACGCTGATCTTGTCCCCGCGGACCTCCTGCACCAGCCCGATGCCGAAGACCGGGTGCTCGAGCACGTCCTCCGCCTCGAAGCGCTCCCTGGCGGTGTAGCGCCGCGCGCGGGACAGGTCCTTCTCGCGCAGCAGCGCCTCCCAGCTGGTCACCGCGGGACGGGCGGCGCGCTCGGACGCGGGCACCCACGATCCCTTGCGGGGGGGAGCCGTCGTGCCGCGGTAGTTGTGCTCGCCGCCGCACGTATTGCAGCGCACCCGGACGGGTTTCCTGCCGACCATGGCCAGGATGGTATGGCCCAGCTCCATCTTGCAGCGTGTGCAGAAGGCGTCGATGTCGCCGCCGACGCGGTTTGCATGTGTCATCGGGCCGACCCTACCCAGCGCGCGGCGGAAAGCCAACCGCAGATTCGGTAGCCGCAGCCGCATCCGGCGGCGCTGCGCTTTTCAGCGCGGCGGCCATGGATGCATTGTAAAGTGGCAACGGGAGGCCTCGCGTGTCCGAATCCGCCGCCCCAGCCTTGGGCGATAGCGCCCGCCGCGCTTTCGATCTGCGCGTCCGGCCCACCGAGGCGCGCATCGACGCACATGCCTTGATGCACAACCTCCGCGAGGCGCGCCGGGCGGCGCCCCGCAGCCGCGTGATGGCGGTGGTGAAGGCGGACGGCTACGGCCACGGAGCCGCCATCGCGGCCAAGGCCTTCCTGCAGGCCGGCGCGGACTGGCTGGGGGTCGCGCTCGTGGAGGAGGGGCTCGCGCTGCGCCACGTCGGCGTGACGGCGCCGATCCTGGTCCTGGGCGGGCAGTACACGGACTACGGGCTCTTGCTGCAGCACCGGCTGACACCGCTCGTGTACCGCCCCGAGATGATCGACCAGCTCGCCGCCGCGGCGCGCGCCCGAGGCGCCGCCGCCGATGCGCACCTCAAGCTCGACACCGGCATGGGCCGCATCGGAGCGCTGCCCGAGGAGCTGCCCGGGCTCATCGCGCACCTGCGCGGCCGGCCGGAGGTGCGCATCACCGGCCTGTGCTCGCATTTCGCCAACGCGGACCTTCGCGACCCCACCTCGACGCGGCTGGCGATGGAGCTGTTCGTCGAGGGACGCAGGGCGCTGCTCGACGCGGGGCAGCCGCTCCAGCTCAGCCACCTGGCGAACAGCGCGGCGACGATCGACCTGCCCAGCTCGCACCACGACATGGTGCGTCCTGGCCTGATGCTGTACGGCGCCGTGCCCGCTCCGCGCTTCGCCGGACTGGCCAATCTGAAGCCGGCGATGAGCTGGGTGACCGGGATCTCGCACCTCAAGCGCGTTCCGGCGGGCACTCCGATCTCGTACGGCCATCGCTGGACCGCGCGGCGCGACAGCGCGATCGCCACGCTGCCGGTCGGATACGCCGACGGCTACCGCCGCAGCCTGACCAACAAGACCGAGGTGCTGCTCGGCGGCCGCCGCGTGAAGCAGGTGGGCACGGTGTGCATGGACATGATGATGATCGACGCGACCGACGTCCCGGGCGCGCGCGTCGGGGACGAGGTGGTCCTCCTCGGCGGGCAGGGCGGGGAACGCATCACCGCGCAGGACCTGTCCGACCTGTGCGACACCATCCCGTACGAGCTGTTCTGCGCCATCGGCGCCCGCGTCCCCCGGGTGATGATCTAGCCGCGAGCAGGACTCCAGGCGTTTCACGCGGAGCGCGCTGAGGGCGCGGAGCGCGCTGAGATTTTCTTTTGAAAACCAAACCCCGCGCGCTCTCTTTTTCCTCCGC
Organism: Myxococcales bacterium; assembly: GCA_036393595.1. Taxonomy (GTDB): domain Bacteria; phylum Myxococcota; class Myxococcia; order Myxococcales; family 40CM-4-68-19; genus VBKO01. The sequence goes on from DASWGQ010000365.1 coordinate 7,601, forward strand.
GCTCTCCGCGTGAAACGCTTGTAGCCCGTTCAGCGGCTGGCGCGGCCGGAGCTGGTGGGAAAGGCGGAGCGGACGGCCCGCCCTCCCGACAAGACGGGAGTCGTCGACCGGACAGTCCGACTGCGGCGCCGCCGATTGCGGCAGCGGCTGGGAGCACACAGTCGGAAGCTCGCCTGCGGGGCCGTCTCGGAGTAGAAAGCGCCCGCATGGCCGAGCCCACCACCTCCTCC
>DASWGQ010000366.1:0-3557 GCA_036393595.1 Myxococcales bacterium
GCGTGAACGGCGTGGCGGACAACCCGCGCAAGTTCATCCTGGAGGAGTAGCCAAGCCGCCCCACCGGCCTGCGTAGAGCACAGCTCCGCCCTATCGGCGGCGGCTGGCGAGTGGGCCGTTCGCTTGACAAGCGTGCCCCACCGCTTACGCTTGACCGGATCCTGGGAGGAAGATGCGCGGAGCGTTCGCAGCGGCATGCGCGGCGGTGCTGATGGGCCTGGCTTCGCCGGGTGCCTTCGCCTGCGCGTCGCTCGCCGCCGCCCGCGGCGCCGCCGAGCAGCAGCACTCCGCGTTCGCGCAGCGCGCCGCCTCCCGGTCCGTGCCTGCCCGCGTCGAGCGGCGGACCGCCGCGCGTCCGACGGGTCGCGAGGCCGCGAGCGCTCCTCCGGCCGGCGAGCGCGCAGCCGCTTGGCGCGCCCCGTCGGGACCGGCGCCGAGCCAGGCTCCTCCGGCCGCGCGCTCGTAGCGCGTCCGCCCGCCGCGCGGGCTCCCCGCCTTTCCGTTCCTTTCCGCTTCGCTTCACGAAGGCTTCCAGACCATGTTCGACTACGTCCTGAAGAAGATCGTCGGCACCAAGAACCAGCGCGAGCTGCGCCGCATGCAGCCCGTGGTCGCGCGCATCAACGAGCGCGAGGGCTGGGCGAAGTCGCTCTCCGACGAGCGCATGCGCGAGCAGATCCGCGCCTTCCACAAGGAAGTGTCGGACGCCCCCGAGAAGGAGAAGTCGGCGGTGCTCGACCGCCTGCTGCCCGACTGCTTCGCGCTCACCCGCGAGGCGAGCGTCCGCGCGCTGGGCATGCGCCACTTCGACGTGCAGCTGGTCGGCGGGATGGCGCTGCACCGCGGGACCATCGCCGAGATGAAGACCGGCGAAGGCAAGACGCTGGTCGCCACGCTTCCCTGCGTGCTCAATTCGCTGGAAGGCAAGGGCGTCCACGTCGTCACCGTGAACGACTACCTGGCCCGCCGCGACGCGGAGTGGATGGGACGCCTCTACCGCGCGCTGGGCCTCACCACCGGCTGCGTGGTGCACGGGCTCACCGACAAGCAGCGCCAGCACGAGTACGGCTGCGACATCACCTACGGCCAGAACAACGAGTTCGGGTTCGACTACCTGCGCGACAACATGAAGTTCCGCCTTCAGGATTACGTGCAGCGCGAGCTGCACTACGCCATCGTCGACGAGGTGGACTCGATCCTCATCGACGAGGCCCGCACGCCGCTCATCATCAGCGGCCCCTCGGAGGAGTCGACCGACAAATACTACAAGATCAACAAGGTCATCCCCGGGCTCATCCGCGACCGCGACTACACGGTGGACGAGAAGGCGCGCTCGGTGGTGCTCAGCGACGAGGGCGTGGAGAAGGTCGAGGCGCGGCTGGCCGTCGGGAACCTCTACGACCCCGAGCAGATCGAGACGCTCCACCACGTCGAGCAGGCGCTGCGCGCGCACACGCTGTACCGCAAGGACCACGAGTACGTGGTCAAGGACGGCGAGGTGATCATCGTCGACGACTTCACCGGCCGCCTGATGCCGGGGCGGCGCTGGTCGGACGGGCTGCACCAGGCGGTGGAGGCGAAGGAGAACGTCAAGATCGAGAACGAGAACCAGACGCTGGCGACGGTCTCCTTCCAGAACTACTTCCGCCTCTACACCAAGCTGTGCGGCATGACCGGCACCGCCGACACGGAGGCCGAGGAGTTCAACAAGATCTACCGCCTCGACGTGCTGGTGATCCCCACCAACAAGAAGAACATCCGCTCCGACCAGCAGGACACGGTCTACAAGACCGAGCGCGAGAAGTTCACCGCGGTCTGCAACGAGATCGAGGAGAAGTGGAAGAAGGGGCAGCCGGTGCTGGTGGGCACGGTGAGCATCGCCAAGAGCGAGGTGCTCTCCGGCCTCTTGAAGAAGCGCGGCGTCCCGCACGACGTGCTGAACGCCAAGCAGCACGAGCGCGAGGCGGAGATCGTCGCGCAGGCCGGGCGCAAGGGGCGCCTCACCATCTCCACCAACATGGCCGGACGCGGCACCGACATCCTCCTGGGCGGCAACCCCGAGTTCCTCGCCAAGCGCGAGGCGGGGCAGGAGCCCAACGCGGAGGAGATCGAAGGCCGCCTGGTGCAGGAGCGGGTGGCGAAGGCCAAAGGGACTCCCCCGCCTGGCGGGGGAGATGTCGCCGCAGGCGACAGAGGGGGGCCGGCCCCGGCGAGGGGCGCCGGGGACGGCAAGTTCGCCCCGGTGACGGCCGCCGAGGTCGACGCCGAGCTGGCCAGGATGCACGGCGAGTGGAAGCAGCGCTACGACGCGGCCCTGTCGCGCTACCGGGCGGAGTGCTCCGCCGAGCACGACGAGGTGGTCGGCGTCGGCGGCTTGCACATCCTCGGCACCGAGCGGCACGAGTCGCGCCGCATCGACAACCAGCTGCGCGGCCGCGGGGGCCGCCAGGGAGACCCGGGCTCGTCCAAGTTCTACCTGTCGCTCGAGGACGACCTGATGCGGATCTTCGCCTCGGACCGCATCTCCAAGCTGATGGAGACGTTCGGCGTCCAGGAAAACGAGCCCATCGAGCACCCCTGGCTCACCAAGGCGATCGAGGGCGCGCAGAAGCGCGTCGAGGGGCAGAACTTCGACATCCGCAAGAACCTGCTCGAATACGACGACGTGATGAACCAGCAGCGCAAGACCATCTACGGGATGCGCAAGGAGGTGCTGGCGGCGGGAGCGGGCATGCCGCTGGTCTGGTTCACCGAGGACCCCAAGACGAAGAAGAAGACCCGCCACGAGAAGATGGTCTCCTGGAAGGACCAGGAGGAGCAGCTCTACGACCTGATCGAGGACTTGATCATCGAGATGGTCGAGGAGGCGGTGCCGCGCTCGAAGAGCGAGGAGTGGGAGCCGGACGCGCTGGCGCTCCGCGTGCGCGAGCAGTTCAACGTGGACATCAACCTCAAGGACGCCGCGCCGGACCGGGAACGGTTGCAGCTCGACATCTTCAACGTGGTCGAGAAGAAGCTGAAGTTCAAGTTCGAGAGCTACGGGGACATGTACCGCGAGTTCGTGCAGTACTCGTACCTCTACGCCATCGACCAGCTGTGGAAGGACCACCTGCTGCAGATGGATCACTTACGACAAGGCATCCACCTGCGCGGGTACGGCCAGAAGGACCCGAAGATCGAGTACAAGAAGGAAGGCTTCGAGCTCTTCCAGATCATGAAGGGCCGCATCGCCTCCAGCATCATCGCCACCACCATGCGCATCGAGCCGGTGCAGCAGCCGGCGGCCGCGCAGACGGCGACGCGTGCGCCGGCCCAGGGCGCCGCGTCCGCCAGCCTTCCCTCGATGCCCCAGCGCCGGGCGATCCGGACCGTCGAGACGCACGGCGAGGCCCCCGCGCCACGGGGCGACGGCGCCCCGGCCGCCCCGCAGGGCACCGTCACCCGCGCCGGCCCCCGCGTCGGCCGCAACGATCCCTGCCCCTGTGGCAGCGGCAAGAAGTACAAGAAGTGCCACCTCCCCCTCGAGGAAGGCGCCCCCGCTACGCAGGAATGATCAA
>DASWGQ010000367.1:0-1556 GCA_036393595.1 Myxococcales bacterium
CGGCCAGGCGCTGGTGCTGGTCGGCGAGATCGCTTCGCTGGTCGCGGGCGAGCGGCTGATGGCCACGCGCTTCACCGGCGACCGCGGGTATGCCGTCACCTTCCGGTACGTCGACCCGCTGGTCACGCTCGACCTGACCGACCCCGCGCACCCGAAAAAGGTGGCCGAGCTGACCCTGCCGGGCTTCTCGACCTATCTGGAGCCCATCGACGCACGCCACCTGCTGGCCATCGGCAACGAGGTGCCGCTCGACTCCGCCGGGCGGCCCGACTGGAGCAAGCGCTCCGTCCAACTCTCGCTGTTCGACGTGACCGACCTGGCGAAGCCGGCCCGTACGGCCCAGGCCCTCGTAGGCACCGCCTGGGCCTACAGCGAGGCGCTGTGGGACCACCACGCGTTCAACTGGTACCGCCCCGATCCGGGCAAGCCGGGGCTCCTCGCCATCCCGTTCAGCGACTGGATCCAACCCGCGCCCGGCGGGCAATGGTGGAACGGGTTCGTCAGCGACGTCCGCATCTTCTCCGTCGACCCGGCGACTGGCATCTCGCCCCTGGGCTCGCTGTCCCTGAGCGACGTCTACATCCAGCAAGGCAGCGGCGACTGGACCTGGTGGTACCGGCCCTGGGTGCGCCGCAGCGTGATGGCCACCGACCAGGCCGGCAACACCTTCGTGTACGCCGTCTCGGACGCGGGCGTGCGCACGGCGGCGCTGGCGCGCCTGGACACGCCCCTCGCCACGGCGCTGTTTTCCAGGACGACATCGCCGTAGGGCTGGGACGGCGCCTGGCCCTCCTCGGCGCCGTCCCCGGCCGCTCCTCAGGCCCGCGTTTCGGCCAGGTGGCGCACCTTGGAGACGACCTGCCCGGCGAGCTTGCCGGCGGCCTGCTCCAGAAGGCGCATCTTCATGCCGCGCAGCTTGCGGTCGTCGTCCCAGGGAGTCTCGTCGGAGCGGGCGCGCACGCGCTCGTAGACGGTGAAGAGGATGGTGCCGCCGGAGTTCCCGACCGACGAGGAGCGCGCGGCGGCCCGCGCCCAGGAGCAGCGCGCCGACGAGTTGGAGCGGGCCCTGTCCGCCGCGTCCATCGGGGAGCAGCCGCCTGACTGCGCGCGGGCCTGCGAGCTGGTGGATCAGATCTGCGATCTCTCCCGGCGCATCTGTCTCATCTCCGACCGGCACCGCGACGACGCGGATCTCGCCGGCCGCTGCGCCGCCGCGGAACAGCGTTGCCGCCGCTCCCGGGACCGCATCCCGCCGAGCTGCTCCTGCCCGGCGCGCTGATCCGCCGTCCAGCGCTGCGCGTCCGCTCTTCTAGGCCAGGTCGGCCAGCACCGCGCGCAGCGCGGCCTTCTCCCTGGCCGGCGAGAGCCTGGGGCGCGCCAAGAGGCAGCGGCGCCGCAGCTCGGAGAGGAAGCGGGGGTCGCTCTCCGCACGGCGCAGGAGCCGGGCGAGCGCGCGCGTGTCGCCGAAGGGGAAGAGCCCCGGATAGTCGGCGCCGAGGATGGCGCGCATGGCGGGGATGCGAGAGGCGAGCACCGGAGTGCCTGCCGCCACCGCC
>DASWGQ010000368.1:0-25255 GCA_036393595.1 Myxococcales bacterium
AAGAACGTGCCCTCGCCGCGCGAGGTGCGCACCACGAGCGCGACGGTCTCCCGGCGCTGGCAATAGAACTGCACCAGGTCCGTGAACGGCGTTTCGCTCAGGTCTCCGGTCAAGGCCACGGCGGCTTCTCCCCTGGGCGACCAGAGTAGCGCGCCTCCTAAAAAATCCAAAAGTTTCAGCGTATTAGCTCACATCCGCGCACCATGGAGTGGCGGGTGGGGCGGGCTCCGCCCTCCTTCGGATTCGCCCGTTCTCCAGCGGGAGTCGCCCGCGCCGGCCGGCCAACGATTTGTAAAATGTCAATGCAATTGAAGACGCCGCAAAACTGCTCGCAAGCTCCGGCGGGCAAAATCCGGCGTCACGCGGGTCACTGGTCCTCGACCAGCCGGAGGTGCGCTTCGGCCAGCGCCCGGGAGGCCGCCGCGAAGATGCGATCGCCCGCGGACGCCGACGCGAGCGACGGGTCCGAGCCCACGCGCCCGTCGGGATACCGGCGGCGGAAGTCCTGCGCGCCCCAGGCCATCATCTGCTGCACGGCCTCGAATCGTTCCATCGGCGGGAGCTCGAGCACCGCCCGCGGATAGAAGCGCCGGACGATGGAGAGCTCGGCGGGGGTCGCGTGGTGCCCCTCGCGCGCGCCGAACAGCTCGAGGACGAGCGACTGCACTTCCGGCAGCTCCCACCAGGAGACCAGGAGGCAGCGCGAATCGGGCAGTTCCGCGTGGGCCTGCGCGCAGGCGGCTTGCAGCGCTCCGGCCGAGCCCGGGTGCGCGTTGACCAGGAGGAAGCGGCGGAACCCCTGCGCGTGCAGGGCCTGCAGCGCGTCGCCCACCAGCGCGAGGAGCGTGGACGGCTGCACCGCGATGGTCCCCGGGAACGCGGAGTGGACCGCGGAGACGCCGAACGGGATCGCCGGGGCCACCATGGCGCGCCGATCCTCGCCCAGCTCCTGCGCCAGCTCCTCGGCCACGATCAGGTCGCTGCCCAGAGGGCCCGAGGGACCGTGCTGCTCGGTGGAGCCGACCGGCACCACCACGTCGTCGCGCCGGGCGAGGTACTCCTCCACGTCCTGCCAGATGGCCAGCTTGAGCAGCACCCCGCAAGTCTACCCGCCCCTGGAATCGCCACACCAGCCGTGAACTACGTTTCAGGGGAGCGCGGGAGATTCGGAAGTGCGGGAGGACTCCTTGGGAAAAACAAGCTCCCGCGCTCCCGTTCCTCCCGCGCTCCCCTGAAACGCTCGTAGCCTAGACCGAGGAGGAGAGTTGCTTGAGGATGGTTTCGACCAGCGTGAACCAGTCCTTGATGGCCGGCTTGGCGCCGACGTCGGTGGGCAGGTCGAGCAGCTTCGCGCCGCCCTTCTCGGCGACGAGGCGCGCGGTGTTCAGGTTGTAGAAGTCCTCGGCCAGCACCAGCTGCACGTGCTCCGCGCGCATGGCCTGGATCAGGCGGAACAGATGGTCGGGGTCGGGCGGGATGCCGGGCTTGGGTTCCAGGTAGCCGATCTCCTGGAGCCCGAGCCATTGCGACAGGTACGTCCAGCTCTTGTGGTACGTGACGATCTTGGTGCCGCGCACCTTGGCAGTCATCGGCTGCCATTTCTTGACCGCCGCGTCGACCCGGTCATTGAAGGCCGCCAGGTTCTGCTGGTAGATCGCCGAGCCGCCGGGGTCGATCTGCGAGAGCCGCTGCGCGATCTCGCGCGCGATGATCTTCGCGTTGGCAGGGGGCAGCCAGTAGTGCGGGTTGCCTTGCGGGTGGATGTCGCCCATCGAGCGGTCGACCTTGGTGGTGGGGATGTCCAGCACCGGGATTGCTCGCGAGCAGTCCAGGCTGCCCGACTCGCCCGTCTGGATCTTGGGGTTGCGCGAGCCGAGCACCAGCGGCGGGAGCCAGCCGATCTCCAGCTCGAGCCCGACGTACAGCAGCAGGTCGGCGCGGTTCAGGAGCAGCATCAGGCTGGGCTTCGGCTCGACGAAGTGCGGATCCTGGTAGCCCTTGGCGAGGAACTGGACCTCGACGCGATCTCCCCCCACTTCCTTGGCGAGCGAGCCCAGCGTCGGAATCGACGAGACGACGCGCACCGCGGCCGCAGCGGGCTTCGGCAGCGACAGCGCGAGGGCGGCGAGCAGCGCGAAACGTCTCATGGCCATCGTTCGACTCTCCTCTGCGTGAAAGCTTCAGAACGGGTGCGCGCCGTGCGCGCCGATGGAGATCTCCAGCTGCAGGAAGGCGGCTAGCGAGTCGCCCGGCTGCACGGCCGTGAACACGACGCCCGGAACGGACGGGCCGGATTCGGCGTGCTCGGCCTCGAGATAGGCGCGCAGGCGCGCGAACTCGCTCATCTGGAAGGTGAGGCTGCCGGCGCCGCGCAAGGTCCGGCCCAGCGAGCTGGAGGTCGGGAGTCCGAGCACGTCCCCCCGGACGCCCAGGAACCACCGCCGCGCGACCTGCACCACGACCTGGGAGTAGAGGCCGCCGTCCCACCCGCCCGGCAGGCCTTCCACGTCGTCGAAGTGGCGCCAGATCGCTTCCGTCTGCCAGGCGACCGAGTTGTACCCGCGCGCGACGTTGGGCGGCTTCCACTTGACGTAGAGGTCGGCGCCGGCGAGGTAGCTGCGCCGATTGGCGCCGAGCACGTTCACGCCTGTGTCCGTCGGCTGGAAGAGACCTGGCGAGACGCCCGTTGCGCCGCTCAGGCCGGCATAGATCGACCATTCTTCTCCGAGCGGAAAGAACGCCTTCGCCTCGGCGGCGTACGTGAGATCGTGCGGCTCGCCGCCGCCGAAGCTCGCCACTGGCGGCGCGATCGTCGTCCCGGGTCCGGGTTCCTCGGGCCCGCCGAGGGAGAATGCCTCAGCGTAGAGGGTGAGGTAGAAGGGGAGCGGCGCGAGCCAAGACACCTGGGCACCAGGCCCACGCAGCCCGTCGGCGCCGAGGAAGGCGGCATTGAGGAGCGGCCTGCGCGTGAAGTCCTGCATGTGCAGGTGCTGGCCGTTCTGCCGGCCGAAGGCGCTGCGGAAGCTGCCGGCCTTCACCTGCAGGTTCCAGGGGAGGGTCGTGGTGGTCGCGAACGCCTCCTCGACCTCGAGACCGGTGAGGTTCGGGATGGTGAGGAACACGTCGGCCCGGAAATAGGGGTCGACGATGGCCTGGAACGCGAGCTCGACCTCCTGCACGGCGAAGCCCAGCGATTTCTTGCCCTCCTCGCTGCGCAGGGCCGGATCGTCTCCGCTGGGAAACAGGAACGGCCTCCGCTGGTACCCACCTTCGGTGTCCAGGATGGCGCTGATGTCCGGGTTGAGCGACTGCGCTCCGCGAGGCAGGGGCAAAGGCGCCGCGCCGGCGATCGCCGGGTCCGGGGCCGGCGTCGGTGGCGGTGCCTGGCCCGCGGCAGCGGCCGCAGCCGCGTCCTTTCCGAGCGCCTTTTCCAGCTCGCGCCGGAGCGCCTCGTCATCCTGCCCGCCGTCCGCTGCCCCGGCTTGCGAGCCCGCCATCCCGCCATCCACCGGCGCAGCGACGCCGCCGTCCGACTGGCCCGCCCGCACCGGCGCGGCGAGCAGCGCGAAAAGCAAGAGCACCATCGGGTCCCTCCCGGTCTAGAGCGCTCGGACGGTCGCCTGCCTGCCTATATTTAGATCGTGCTGCGCTTCGCCAGCCGCGCGAATCCAGGGAGCAGGAAAACAGACGCGACCACGACCATGGTCGCGCCGGTCGGCAGTTGCTCGATCCAGCTCACGTAGTAGCCGACCGCGGCCGACACGATCCCGAACCCGATCGAGAGCGGGATGGTGGCGCGCATGTTCTCCGTGATCATCAGCGCCGCGGCGGCGGGGAGGACGGTGAAGGCGAAGACGGGCAGCGCACCCACCGCTCGGGTCGCCACCGAGATGACCACCGCGACGATCACGTTGAGCAGCGTCTCGTATCGGAAAACGCCCACCCCCTGCACCATGGCGGTCTCCGGGTCGTAGCTGACGAAGAGCAGCTCCTTGAAGAAGAGCACGTGCGCCAGCACCGCCGCGGAGCCCGCGCCGGCCAGCGCGTAGATCTGCGTGCGCGGCACGGTCACCGCGTTGCCGAAGAGGATGTCGCCCACCGCGTGCGCTTCCTGCGCGATGCGCGGGCTGTTCAGGATGGCGAGGACGAGCGCGCTGGCGACGATGTACCCCAGGCCCACGATGGTCTCGGGCGCAAGCTTGCGGTGGCCGGGGCGCAGCGAGAACAGCGCCGCGGCGGCGCAGGCGAACACCAGCGAGAACCAGACCGGCTCGAGCAGGAGCGGGATGGCCCGGTGGGTGTGCGGATCGATCCCCGCGACCGCGCCGACGTAGAAGGCGGTGGCGACGCCCACCCCGCTGATCTCCGACAGCGCGGCGGAGACGAACACCATCCGCCGCAGCACGACGAAGACGCCCAGGTACGAGAGCAACGCGCCGGCGAGCACGCCGGCCAGCAGGGGCTCGCGCCACAGCTCGCGGCCCGCCCAGAATTCCGCGAAGCCGGTCATCCGGCGTCCTCGCGTGACCGGCCGTCGCCGGCGTCGTGCTCGGCTGCGCGCGCGATCACGATCGCGATCTGGCCGTCCAGCTCGGCGACGCGCACCTCCCGGCCGTAGAGGCGGCCGAGCCGCTCGGGCGTCATCATCTCGCGCGCGGGGCCGACCTCGAAGAGACCGCGCGCGCGGTCGACCAGGGCGACCTCGGTCGCGAACCCGGCCACCGCGGTCAGCTGGTGCGTCACCAGCACCACCGACAGGTTGTGCGCGCGCTTGAGCCGCTCGACCAGCTCGAGAAGGACGCGCTCGGCGGCCGGATCCATCGCGCTGGTCGGCTCGTCGAGCACCAGGAGCTCCGGCTCGGCGGCGATGGCGCGGGCGATGAGCACGCGCTGGTGCTGGCCGCCCGAGAGCGCGTAGAGGGGCCGTTCGGCGAGCTCGCCGACCCCGATCTCCTCCAGCGCCTCGCGCGCCCGCTTCCGGTCCTCGGGGCCGAATCGCCGCAGCGGTCCGAGGAGGCTGGTGCGGCCCATCAGGACGACGTCCAGGACCGACAGCGGCCAGCTCTGGTCGAGCCGGTCGCGCTGCGGGACGTAGCCGACGCGCGGCGGCCGGCCCGTGGGGAAGACGAGGCGGCCGCCGAGGAGCGGCAAGAGGCCGAGCATCGACTTGAGCAGCGCGGTCTTTCCGGCGCCGTTGGGGCCCAGGACGCCCAGGGTGCTGCCGGAGCGGACGGAGAGAGCGAGAGGAGGGAGGAGAGGAGTGCGATAGCCGATGACCGCGCGTTCCAGGCGGACGAGGTCCAAGGGTGGAGGGAATTAGCAGAGGCGGGCAGGGGATGTCGAGGTTCGATGTCGAAGTCGAGGGTCGACGTCGAGGGTCGACGTCGAGGTTCGACTGCGAGCTTCGAGGTTCGACTGCGAGCTTCGAGCTTCGACTGCGAGCTTCGACTGCGAGCTTCGAGCTTCGAGCTTCGACGGTGAGGTTCGGTGTAACGTTCTGGGGACGATGCGCGTCATCGAGCCAGGGCTGATTCCGCACCGGTGGTCTGGGGAGCTGATTCCGCACCGGTGGTCTGGGGAGCCAATCTTCGCGACGCTGATCGAACGGCCGAACAAGTTCCTGGCGATCTGCAGAATCGCGGGGGGCGCCGTGGAGTCGCATGTGCCGGACCGGGGGAGATGCCTGGACTTGCTCGTCGCCGGGCAGCCCTTGGTGCTGGTCGAGGTGGGAGGGCAGGAGAGGAGGGGGGCGCGGAGGACCCGGTACACGGTGCTGCTCGCGAGGGCGCGCACGCCGCCGTCGCCGTGGGTCAGCCTGGACCCGGCCGGAGCGCCGCGGCTGGTGGCGGCGGCGCTTGCGCGCGGCCTGTTGCCCGAGCTGGCGGGGTGCTCGGTCGTCCGGAGGGAGCTGACGCTTCCGCGGCTCCGCGCGCGGCCGCGGCCGCGTATCGACCTGCTCCTGCGCTCGCCGTCGGGCGAAGACATCGCGTGCGAGGTGAAGAGCGTGGGAGCGGCGCGCGGAGGCGTGGCGCTGTTCCCCGACGCGCCCACGCTGCGCGGGCTGCGGCACCTCGCCCTGCTCGCGCGCCTCGCCCGGCGCGGGCTGCCGGCTGCGCTCGTCCTCTGCGCGCAGCGCGGCGACGTGCGCGCGATCGCGGCGGACGAGTCGATCGATCCGGCGTTCGCGCGAGCGCTCCGGGCGGCGCGCCGCGCGGGCGTGGCCATCGCCGGCCTTTGCTGCGCGGCCCACCCCGGCGGGATGGAGCTGCTCGGCCCGGTGCCGGTGCTGTAGGCGCTACTTCGTCAGCGCGGCCGAGTTCACCGGCGCCTTGGCCGGCGCGTTCGGCGACTCGGGCTCGCGCACCAGCGGGCACGGCCCCTTTTCCTTCGGGTAGCGCGGGCGGAGGTTCTGATCGCGGCAGACGTACCGGCAGGTGCCGTCCTCGGCGCGCCCTTCGTCCTCGACCACGCACTTGCCCGGGTTCTCCAGCTCGAGCAGCGCCGCCTTGATGCGCCCCTTGGTGCTCTGGTCGTCTTCCTTGGCGTACGCCGTTTCCAGCGAAGCGCGGGTGGACGCGTCGGGGCGCTCGCGCACCTTCTCCAGGATCAGCTCGCGCGCCTCCCACTCCGGTTCGGAGGCGAGCTGGGCGGCGAGCTGCGCCGGAGTGCGCCACGCGGGCATCGACATCAGCCGGTACAGGGCGCCTTCCCAGACTTCCTTGGCGCCCTTCCGCTCGCTGGCGACCTTCTCCAGCGTCGCCACTGCCGCCGGAGACTGATCGGCGCGCCGGCCGAGCACGTCCATCGCCACGCATTGCGGGACCGGGTACTCGTTCTTGCCGAGCTGGCACGAGTCGACCACCTTGGCCGCATAGGCGACCACGTCCTCGCCGGTGGCGTCGAGCAACCGGTCCACGGCCGAGTGCTGGGCGGCGCCGCGGATGCAGTCGTGCTTGATCATGCCGCGCTTCCGCGCGTCGCTGTCGAAGGCGGTGGGGGGGACCGCGTCCAATGCCACCGCCGCCGCGAACGCCTTGGTCAGCGGCCCTGGAGGAAGGCATGCGTGTGGCTTCACGTCGGGCTTGAGCGTTTCCACCTCGTGGAGCGCGCGGGCGCGACGCGAGTCGGGGCTGTAGTAGTCGTAGAGGGCGAAGCCGCCGAGGGCAGCGACGCCGACACCGATGAGGATGGGGCGGACGTTCATGTGAGCGAGCCTACGCCCGTGTGGCAGGCTGGCGTCAAGACGCACATCGCCAACCCGCGGCGCGGGGGCATCGGGACCCGCGGGGCCGGGATCAGCTCCGGCGGGCTTCGTCGGCGAACGCGCGCAGCAGTCGCGCGGAGGCCGTCTCGCGCACGTCCGCGCGCAAGGAGTCGGGGTCGAGCCCCTCGGCGCGCAGCGCGCCGGCGCGGGAATCGATCAGATCGCGGAGCGTCTCCGGGCGCAGCTCGGGGTGGAACTGGACCGAGGCCACCGCGTCGGACAGCCGCAGCGCCTGCGTGGCGCACCGTTCGTTCGAGGCGAGCAGCGTGGCGCCGGGGGGGACGGGGTCGACGGAGTCGACGTGGGTCGCCTGGACGTCGGCGAGCCCCTCGTCCGGGACCCAGCCGCGGAACAGCGGATCCGTCCGGCCCGCGGCGGTCAGCTGCACGCGAACGGTGCCGATCTCCCGTCCTTTCGGGTTGCGGACCACCTGCGAGCCCGCCGCGCGGCCGAGCAGCTGATGACCGAAGCAGACGCCCAGGACCGGCGTGCCACGCTCTCCGATGCGGAGCAGCTCCTCGGCGACCTCGTCCATCCACGGCTCGGGCCGCGTGAGGGACAGAGGCGATCCCGAGACGAGCACTCCCTGAGTTCCGGCCGGCAGCTCGAGCGTCTCGCCCAGGTGCGCGCGCAGCACCGGCAGCTCGGCGCCGAGGGCCTGGTTGAACCAGTCGGGGTAGTCCCCGTGCTGGCGCACGATCTCCGGCGCCGCCGTGCCGGTCTGGACGATGACCAGTCGAGGAATGGACATCGAAGCCCTCCGTTGACGAAACATAACGGTTCCGGGCCGCCTGCGCGAGTCCTCGTCCCGCCGCCGGTTCGCCGAGCGCTTGACGGCCGTTCCCCCCGGCTCCACCGTGGAGACCGGATCCCGAGCAAAGGCGGCCCCATGGAGAAGACGCGAGCCACCCAGATCGAGGCCCTGCGCGAGGAGTTCCAGAAGCACGGCGTGCGCAAGGTGAAGCTGGGCGGCTTCGACGTCGACGGCATCCTGCGCGGCAAGTACCTGTCCCTGGACAAGTTCTGGGGCGCGGCCGACGGCGGGCTGGGCTTCTGCGACGTGATCTTCGGCTGGGACCTCATGGACCAGCTCTACGACAACGCGACCGTCACGGGATGGCACACCGGCTACCCGGACGTGCGCGCCACCGTCGACCTCTCCACCTTCCGCATGATCCCGTGGGAACCGGGGACGGCCGCCTTCCTGCTCGACTTCGAGTCCGAGCCGGGCAAGCCGCTCGCGGTCTCTCCGCGCCAGCTCCTCAAGCGGATCGAGGAGAAGGCGCGCTCGATGGGGTTCGCGGTGAAGGTGGCCTCCGAATACGAGTTCTTCCTCTTCCGCGAGACGCCGGAATCGGTGCGGGCCAAGGGGTACGCGAACCTGACGCCGCTCTCGCCCGGGATGTTCGGATACTCCTGGCTGCGGGCCAGCGAGAACGCCGGGCTGGTGCACGACCTGCAGGACCAGCTCGCCGCCTTCGACATCGAGGTGGAGGGTTTCCACACCGAGACCGGGCCCGGCGTGTACGAGGCCGCCATCCGCTACGACCAGATGCTTCGCGGCGCGGACAAGGCGGCGCTCTTCAAGACCGTGGTGAAGGAGATCTGCGCCCGCCACGCGGTGATGCCGACCTTCATGGCGAAGTGGAACAGGGAGCTGCCCGGCTGCAGCGGGCACCTGCACCAGTCCCTGTGGACCCTCGACGGGCACCCGCTGTTCCTCGATCCCCGCGCGTACAAGGGGATGGGCAAGCTCCTGCAGCACTACGTGGCCGGGCAGGTGGCGCTGATGCCGGCGATGACCGCGCTCATCGCGCCGACCGTGAACTCGTACAAGCGGATGGTGCGCGGCGCCTGGTCGCCCACGATGGCGACCTGGGGGGTGGAGAACCGCACCACCGCCCTGCGCGTGATCCCCGGGTCGCCCGCTTCGACGCGCGTCGAATACCGGTTCGCCGCCGCCGACATGAATCCGTACGTGGCCATCGCCGCCTCCGTCGCCGCCGGCCTCCACGGGGTGCAGCACGAGATGCCGCTTCCGCCCGAGACGGTGGGGAACGGCTACGACGCGAAGGCGGAGCCGCTCCCGCCGACGCTGCGCGCCGCCACCGAGGCGCTCGCGCGCTGCAAGGAGGTCCGCGAGCTCCTGGGCGACGCGTTCGTGGACCACTACGTGCGCACCCGTGACTGGGAATGCCGCCAGTTCGAGGCCGCGGTGACGAAATGGGAGCTGGAGCGGTACTTCGAGATCATCTGAGGAGAGTCCGATGCCTTCGGTCATGTCCTTTCCCACGCGGATCGTCCACGGGCGCGGCGCCATCCGCGAGCTGCCCGCCGAGCTGAAGCGGGCGGGTGCGGGCAAGCTGCTGCTCGTCACCGACAAGGGGATCCTCCAGGCCGGTCTCTTGAGATTCGTCACGCCGCTGCTCGAGCAGGCCGGAGTGCCGTTCGCGATCTTCAGCGAGTTCGATCCCAACCCCACCGATAAAGACGCGCTGAAGGGCATCGAAGCGTACCGCGCCTCGGGCGCGGAGGCGCTCCTGTCGGTGGGCGGCGGCGCCTCGCTGGACATGGGCAAGGCGATCCGCCTGCTCGTGCACCACGACCCGCCGCTGAATCGCTACGACGACGCGCAGGGCGGCGACCGGTACATCACCGGGAGGCAGCCCCCGTTCCTGGCGGTGCCCACCACCGCCGGTACCGGGAGCGAGGTGGGGCGCTCCACGGTGCTGGTGATCGACGGGACCAAGGTGGTGATCTTCAGCCCGCACCTGCTCGCGAACGCCGCCATCCTCGACCCGGAGCTGACGGTGGGCCTGCCGCCGTTCATCACCGCCGCCACGGGCATGGACGCGCTCACCCATAACCTGGAGGCGTACGTGGCGAAGGGCGATCACCCGCTCGCCGACGCCATCGCGCTCGATGGGTTGCGCCGCATCGCGCAGCACCTCGGGCGCGCGGTGAAGAACGGCAAGGACGTCGACGCGCGCGAGCAGATGCTGCTGGGCAGCGCGATGGGGGCCATCGCCTTCCAGAAGGGCCTCGGCGCCTGCCACTCGGTCGCGCACGCGCTCACGCCCGTCGCGGGCACCCATCACGGGTTGGCGAACTCGCTCATGCTCCCCACCGTCATCCAGTTCAACCGCTCCGCGGCCGAGGAGCGGCTGGCGACCGCGGCGGTCGCCCTGGGCGCCGATCCGCGGATGAGCGTGCAGGAGCGCGCGCACGCCTGCGCACAGCTGGTCGACGATCTGCGCGGGGCGTGCGGCCTTCCGCGCAAGCTGTCGCAGGCGGGCGTGAAGCGCGAGATGATCCCGCGGCTGGTCGAGAAGGCCCTCGCGGACGCCTGCCACCTGTCGAATCCCCGACCCTGCACCCAGGTCGACTTCGAGCGCCTGATCCAGGAGGCTTTCTAGCCGCCTCCGACCTCGCCCCACACGATCAGGATAGAATGGGCTGGTGGACCCTTCCGCTGCGTCGCGCCGCGAGCTGGAGCAGCTCGCCAGGCGGGAGCCGATCGATCTGGCTCGCGCGGCGCTGGCCATCGCCCGCGAGGAGTACCCCCAGCTCGACGAGGCGCGATATCTCATGGCGCTGGACGAGTTCGCCCTTCAGGTCACGCGCGGCCTGCCCGCCGGCGCGCTTCCGGAGCGCCGGGTGGGCCGGCTCAACGCGGTGCTCTTCCACGAGCTCGGCTTCACGGGCAACCAGGCCGACTACTACGACCCGCGCAACAGCTTCTTCAACGAGGTGATCGAGCGGCGTACCGGGATCCCGCTCTCGCTCTCGCTCGTGTACATGGAGGTGGGGCGGCGCTGCGGCTTGCGGGTGGACGGCGTCTCCTTCCCGGGGCACTTCCTCTGCAAGGTGACGCTCGACGACGGCGAGCTGATCGTCGACGCGTTCAACCGCGGCCAGCTGCTGGGGCTCGCGGAGCTGAAGCGCCGCTTCGCGTCCGCCGCCGGCGATGCGGCGCGCTTCGACCCGCGCCTTTTGCGCGCCGCTCGGCCAAAGGAGATCCTGGCGCGCATGCTGCAGAACCTGCGCTCCATCTACCTCGACCGCGGCGACCTGCCTCGCGCGCTGTCCGCCGTCGACCGCCAGCTCCTGCTGCAGCCCGACGACGTGCGCGTCCTGCGAGACCGCGCGCGCCTGTGCGAGCAGCTGGGCGGCCCCGAGGCCGCCGCCGCCGATCTGGAGACGGTGCTGCGCCTCGAACCGGCCGCGTCCGACGCAGCCGCGCTCCGCGCCCGGGTCGACCGTCTGCGCGGCGGCGGCAAGCTGATGAACTGATCGGCGCCGGCGGGACCTACTGGATCATCTCCCAGTCGACCGACGTCGTGCGCGTCGATCCGTCGATCATCTCGGCGCGCCACTCCACCCGGTTGGCGCCGGGGAAGAGGAACTGGTTGATGTCCGGGCAGACGATCGCCGGGCGGCTCTGCGCATTGGGCGGCGCCTGGACGCATTGTCCCAGGTACTGCGGCGGCAGGAGAACCCCGTTCACGCTTCCTTGCACCCCGACGATCTGGTCGCCGGCTCCCACGAGCAAGGCCGGATCGACGTGCTGCAGGCGGATGAAGCTGCTCGAGGAAGGCGAGACCGTCACTCCGGCGTCGGCCACCGCCACCGAATCGATCTGCAAACGAAGCGTGTACCAGGCGCCCGTCGCGGAGGAGCCGAGGACGAGCACGGTGCTTTGCGGAAAGCTGGCCAGGTCCGGGGCGCTCGCGGGCAGCGCGTCCGAGGACAGCGCCGCGCCGGAGAAGTCCGAGAACTCGATGTCCAGCGTCGCCACGCTCGCGCCGTTGGCGAGGGGTTGGTTGGTGCCGCTCGTGATGCGGATGAAGTCCTGGTAGTAGGCGTCCCAGGGCGCATGGACCAGGACCTGGTACATCCAGCCCGGGGAGGTGGGATCGCTGGCGAAGTTGAACGGCCCCACCGAGAGGCTAGCGCTGCCTTGCGCGGGGCTTTGCGGATAGCTGCCGTCGATCGGGCCCGGATCCTGGTCCGGTGCGGTCGTCTCGTAGGCGTAGGTACCTTCGCCCGTCTGCCCGACGGATACCTGTCCGCCCAGGACGTTGCCGGGATCGTCGACCCAGGTCACATGAGCGGCGACGTTGACCCTCAGGACGCGCGCCGGAGCCGGGCGAGCGGCGAGAGCAAGGGTGAGCACTCCGCAGAGCAAGGAAAGCCTCGTCCTCATGGTCGCCCCCTCTTGAGCTATGTGCCGTGCCGGAAGAACGGGACGATAGTCCGAACCGATAAAAGGGGCCAACTCGCATCGATAACCGGCATCGCTGACCCGATAAACGAGTAGTTAGGAGAGTTTGATCGGTGGGGTTGTCTTCCCCACCTCCCGGCCGATGCGACCACCGGGACGGGCGCTAGTGTGCGTTCCGGTCGGCCCGGGCGCACAAAGGACCGGTCGAGCGCCGTGATCGCTAGGTTGCTTCCTCTTCGTCAGCTTTTGCGTAGAGCCTGAGTCGTTCCACCGGCTCGCCGCCGACGAGGTGCTTCTCGACGATCTCGTCGACGTCCTGCAAGGTGACCCGGCCGTACCAGACGCCCTCGGGGTAGACGACCACCGAGCAGCCCCGCTCGCAGTTGTCCAGGCAGCCTGCCTTGTTGGCGCGGATGTCCGCGCTCAGCCCGCGCGCCTTCAAGGCCGCTTTGAATGCCCGGTGCAACTCCTCGCTCCCCTTCTGCGCGCACGAGCCGCGCGGGTCGCCGGGGCCGCGGTCGTTGAGGCAGACGAACAGGTGCTTGCGGAAGGGAGGCGGCATGTCAGTCCTGCTCCAGCGCGGCGCGGAAGGCGGCGGCCGGGTCGGGCGCGGCGCCGATGGCCTCGTCGAGGAAGGCATCGGCGCGACCCCGCACCGCGGCGGCGCGATCCAGCGCCAGCACCAGCACGCGCCGGGGGACGGCGGCAAAGAGCTCCCCTCCGCCGCGTGCCAGGGCGACGGCGGCGGCGCGAGCGGCGGCGGCGCGCTGCACCTCCTCGGACGTCTCGCAGACGACGCAGGCGGCCATGTGCGTCGCGCGGGCGGCGCCGCACAGCCGCTCGAGCTGCTCACCGGGAAGGAGCGCCGCATGGAGCAGCACCGCGTCGGCGCCGGCCGCGCGCGACTCGTAGACCTGGAACTCTTCCAGCAGGAGGTCGCAGCGCAGCACCGGGACCGAGACCGCCTGGGCCGCCTGCGCGAGCGCCGGAAGCTCGGCGTGCGGATCGTCGACGGAAATGGCGAGCGCGGCGACCTCCGCCTCGTCGAGGGCGCGCGCCGTCTCCGTCAACCGCGGGCGCGACGCGGCGAGGAGAGGGACGTGCTCCACCGCCTGCCGCTGCCGGTCGACGGCGTGGGCGAAGCTCCGGATGCTGGGCGCGATCGACCGCGTATCCGGCCGAGCCGCCGCGAGGTTCTGCTCCCTCCTCCTCCGCACCGCCGTTTCATCCACGCGCACGCCGACAGCATTCATCGCACTGCGCTGGACCGCAATGCGAAAGGCGCAAACTGATTGCACCACTGAGCACACGGAGAACACGGAGAAGCCCATGCGGATCCACGTCTCCGTGAGCTCCGTGGCGCGATTGTCTTGGACCTAGAGGAGGCGGAGGAGGCGGGTGCGGATGCCGTCGCGGGTGCGGCCGTCCGGGGCGCAGTTGAGCGCGCGCTCGAGCGCTTCGACGGCTTTGCGGCGGAATCCCTTCTCCAGGTACAGCTCGGCCAGGCTGCAGAGCGCGGCGAAATGGGTCGGCCGCAGCTCGACCGCCTTCTCGTACGCGCTCATCGCGCGGAAGGCGTCGCCCGTCTCGCGCAGCGCCCGCCCCAGCGCGAAGTGGTTGCGCGCCGAGAACGGGTCGGCCTTCGCCGCCTGCTCCAGCGCGCCGCGCGCCTTCGCGGGGCGGCCGTGGGAGAGGTGCTCCACGCCCTCCTTGTAGCTGGCGTCGGCAGCCTCTTTCTGCTCGGCCGGCATGCCTCGCGGGCTCTCCAGCCGCTGGTGCACGCGGCGGAGCACGTCCGCGAGGTGGAACGGCTTTTCCAGGTAATCGTCGGCGCCGAAGGCCTCCCGGGCATCCTGCGCGAAGCGCCAGCCGCGGTAGACGGCGCTCATCATCAGCACCGGCACGTTGCGCAGCCGCGCATCGCCCTTGATGCGGCTGCACAGCTCGAACCCGTGCACGTGCGGGAGCATGGCGTCGAGCACCACCAGGTCCGGCGGGGGCCCCTTCAGCTTCTGCTCCGCCTCGAGCCCGTCCCGCGCAGTCTCCACCGCGTACCCCTCGGCGCGCAGCGACTTCTCCAGGAGGCGCAGGATCTCCGGCTCGTCGTCCACCACCAGCACGCGCGCAGGACCGACGCGCAAGGTTTCCTGGTGGACGACCTCCTCGTCGGCGGAGGCGTCCGCGCCTTCGACCTCGAACGCCAGCGCGTCGATCTCCAGGGTGGGGATGTCCACCTCGTCGGTGCGCACGCCAGTCTCTCCCGGCCGGATGGCGGCGATGCCCGGAGGCGCCTCGCGCGAGAGGCTCTCGCCGTGCCAGGACTCCTCGCCGCGGTCGCGCGCCTCGTACGCGGCCGCGATTGCCTTCTCCAGGGTGGCGGGGAGGGCCGCGTACGGCGACACCAGCATCCCGGTGATGAACTGCAGCTCGGCGAGCGTCGCCTGCGTGTACGAGGTGCAGTCGACGGCCACGTGCAGGCGCGCGCCCTCGGTGGAGAGGGGAAGGAGCAGGTCGGCTTCGGCGACGGGCCGCGGGATCAGCTCGAGCGCGGCGAGCGGGATCGCGGTGCGCGAGAGGTCCGCCGCCGGCATGCCCGAGTGCTCCGCCACGATGGACAGCAGCTCGGGCTCGTTGACGGCGCCGCTCTCCAGCACGCGCTCGAGGAAGGCCGCCGCGGACCCGGGAGTGGCGGCCAGCGCGCTCCGCATCCACCGGTCCTCGACGTATCCCTTCGAGACCAGCAGCCGGCCGATCTGCTCCGCTCCCGACAACGTTTCCCCCAGGCGAGAATCCGCGCAGCGAATACGCTAGCACGAGGAACGCGGATCCTCCGTGAGGAAGCTCACGCGGCGAAGAGAAAGTCGCGTCCTTCCTCGAACCCGCGCGTCGCCAGCTCTGCGCGGATGTCCTCCCGCGCCCCCACCCTGCCCACTGCGCAGAGGATCAGCGCGCCGTCGGGCGCGCGCAATTCGGCGGGCGGGTTGACGCGCACGCCGCGCGCGACGCGCTTGCGCGGGTCCACGTCCCAGAAGCGGCGGGGACGCAGCCCGTGCGCCTCCAGCGCCCGCGCCAGCCGCTTGCCGGTGGGCCCGGCGCCCCACAGGTCGAAGGAACGTCCCCGCAGCGGACCGCGGGCCAGGTGATGCGCACGAAGCTCGATCATCCGCTCCGGACGATACGCCTCGCCCAGCCTCGTCAGCCGCCCGGGTGAGTCGCGCCAGAAGAGGAGCACCCTGGGCACTTTCGCCAGCCGCCAGCCGGCCGCCGCCAGCCGGAGCATGAGGTCCCAATCCTCGGCCCACCCGGCGTCGCGCCAGCCTCCCACCGCCTCGAGGGCCTCGCGGCGGAAGGTGGCGCTGGGGTGCACCAGCGGCGCCTCGATGAAGCGCGCCGCCTCGCACTGCTCGGGAGTGACCACGGAGTCCAGCCAGGCCTCGAGCCGGGCGAGGCCCGGCGTGAGCGGCCGGGGGAAGCACCGGACCAGGCTGCCGACCGCGCCGAGCGACACGTCGCCGGCGAGCATCTCCGCTTGCAGGCGGAGCCGGTCCGGATCCACCAGGTCGTCCGCGTCCATGCGCGCGATCAGCTCGCCGCGGCAGTGGGCCAGCCCGAGCTGCAGCGCGGCGACCAGACCGCGTCCCTCGCCCTGGACGACTCGCACCCGCCCATCCGAGCGCGCGAAGCGCGCCAGCGCGTCCGTCGTCCCGTCGCTCGACACGTCATCGACGCAGACCACCTCGAACGGAGGCGCTCCGCGTTGCCGCAGGACTCCCTCCAGCGCGGCGTCGACGGTCGCCGCCGCATCTCGCGCGGGCAGGAGCACGCTGATCACGACCGGAAGATATCCCTGTGCCGCAATCGACGCCGCCCCCGCGGCGCGTTTGCGGGCGCACGCGGTCCGCGCGAGTCTCTCGCGGATGGCCGCCCTGAACGAGCTGCCGCACGAGGACGAGGACGGGATCCTGCGCGCGGTGGCCGAGGCGCCCACGGGCGCGCGCGTCAAGACCAAGTGGGATCCGGAGCTGGGCGCGATGGTCGCCGGCCGGACGTTGCCCCTCGGGCTTTGCTACCCGTTCGACTGGGGCTTCATTCCGGGCACGCGGGCCGAGGACGGCGACCCGCTCGACGCTCTCACCCTTTGCGAGGACGCCTCGACCTGGCCTGGAGTGGTGCCGGTGCGCGCCCTGGGCGTCCTGCGCATCGACCAGACGACCTTCTTCACCCCCAAGGACGCGCGCTCGCTGGGCTTCGCGGGACCGGGCGCGGCGCGGCGCCTGGTTCGCCAGGCCGTGCACGCGTACGAGAAGGAGCGGTGACGCGGCCAGGAAAGGTCTCCGGGCTGCACGCGGGAACGCCCCTGCGCACCGCCGCCGAGCGGTTGCTGCACGCGCGCCTGGCCGACGTGCGCGCGGCGGAAGCGCGCGCCTTGCGGCGGCTCGATCCGCGGATCATCCACGATCTGCGGGTCGCCTGCCGCAGGCTGCGCGCGGCCGTGAAGTTGTTCGGAAAGAAGCGTCTGCGGGCCCTCGACGGCCGCATCGAGCACCTGCAGGACGCGCTGGGCGAGGTGCGCGACGCGCAACTCCAGATGGAATGGCTCGAGCGGCATCGCGGGGACGCGCGCCGGGTGCGCTCGAGGCTGCGGAAGGCGGAGGTTCACTTGAGGCAGGCGCTGGCGTTCTGGAGCCGCCGGTCGGAGCCGCAGCTCGTTCGCGCCTTGCCGCACGTGCGCACAGGCGGGACCCTGGGCGGCCCGCGCACGCGAAAGCGGCTCCGCAAGCGCCTGCGGCAGCTGGAACAGGCGATGGAGCAGCGCGATCCGCTCGAGGCCGCCGCCGCCCACCGGATCCGCATCGCGGCAAAGAAGCTGCGCTACGAGGCGGAGCTCTTGCGCGACGCGTTCGACCTGGACGATGCGCTCCAGGCGCTGGTCGGCCTCCAGACCACGCTCGGGGAGGTGCACGACTCGGACGTGCGCCTGGAGGAGTTCGGCGCGGAGCAGAAGCTGGCCCGAGCCGCGCGGGCGGAGCGCATGCGCAGGGGAACGAAGGCACGCGCGCTCCTGCGGCGCTTCTCCAGAACGGCGTCCTCGTTGAAGCGGCGGCTCTGACCGGTCACCCCCGCCCGTGCTCCCCGAACACGTCGCGCAGGCCGTTCGCGATCTCGCCCAGCGTCGCCCGCGCCTTCACCGCCGACACGATCTGCGGCAGGACGTTTTGCGTCCCTTCCGCCGCTCGCTTCAGGTCGGACAACGCGCGCTGGGCAGCCTCCTGCGAGCGCGCCGCGCGGAAGGCCCGCAGCCGCTCGACTTGCAGCGCCTCCAGGCGCGGGTCCACCTGCATGGTCTCGAGCGGCGGGTCGCCTTCGCTGACGAACTCGTTCACGCCGACGATGACGCGCTCCTTGTTCTCGATCTCCTTCTGGTACCGGTAGGCGGCTTCCTCGATCTCGCGCTGCGGGTATCCGGAGGCGATCGCCTGCACCATCCCCCCCATCGAGTCGATGCGCGTCAGATACGCGATCGCCTTCTCCTCCAGGTCGTCGGTCAGGGCCTCGAGCGCATAGGCTCCGCCCAGCGGATCGACGAGGTCCGCCGCTCCGCTCTCGTGCGCGACGATCTGCTGCGTCCGCAGCGCGATGCGCGCCGACTCCTCGCTGGGCAGCGCCAGCGCCTCGTCGCGCGAGTTCGTGTGCAGCGACTGGCAACCGCCCAGCACCGCGGCGAACGCTTGCAAGGCGACGCGCACCACGTTGTTGTCCGGCTGCTGCGCGGTGAGCGTGGAGCCGGCGGTCTGCGCGTGGAAGCGCAGGGTCCAGCTGCGCGGGTCCTTCGCCCCGAACCGCTCGCGCATGGTGCGCGCCCACAGGCGCCGCGCGGCGCGGAACTTGGCCACCTCCTCGAGGAAGTTGTTGTGCACGTTGAGGAAGAAGCTCAGGCGCGGAGCGAAGGAGTCCACCGCAAGGCCGCGTCTGACCGCCGCGTCCACGTAGGCGATGCCGTCGGCGAGCGTGAAGGCGATCTCCTGCGCCGCCGTCGAGCCCGCCTCGCGGATGTGGTAGCCGCTGATGGAGATGGGGTTCCACTTCGGCATCGCCTCGGCCGTGTAGGCGAACAGGTCGGTGATCAGGCGCATCGACGGGCCGGGCGGGTAGATGTACGTCCCGCGCGCGATGTACTCCTTGAGCACGTCGTTCTGCACCGTCCCGGACAGATCCCGCGCGCTGGTCCCGTGCGCCTCCGCCACCGCCTGGTAGAGCGCGAGCAAGGTGGCGGCGGTGGCGTTGATGGTCATCGAGGTGGAGACCTTCCCCAGGTCGATGCCCTGGAAGAGCCGCTCCATGTCGTCGACGGTGTCGATCGCCACACCGACCCGCCCCACCTCGCCGCGGGCGCGGGGGCTGTCCGAGTCGTGGCCCATCTGCGTCGGCAGGTCGAACGCCGTGGAGAGGCCCGTCTGTCCCGAGGCGAGCAGGTACCGGAAGCGCCGGTTGGTCTCCTCCGCGGTCCCGAACCCGGCGTACTGGCGCATCGTCCAGAGCCGGCCGCGGTACATGGTCGGCTGGACGCCGCGCGTGTACGGGTACTCGCCCGGGAACCCCAGCTTCTCCTCGTAGTCGGTGTCGCGCGGTCCGTAGAGCGGGTCGAGCTCGATGCCGCTGGTGGTCGCGAAACGCTCCTGGCGCAGCGCGCCGGGCTTCCGGGCGGCCTTCCCGTACACCTCGCGCGCCCACCGTTCGAGCGCCGCCTCGACTCGTCGCGTGCTGCTGGCCATGTGCGTCCTCGAGGCTACAGCCTAAACGGATCCCACGACGTCCGCGCCATCAACAATACAGCGCCGCCGAACAGGGCGGCGGCTGCTCACTTCACGCCTTCCGCGTACGCGACGGCGTACCAGAACGCGGCGTCGGGGCGCTTCCCGAAGCGGCGGATCTGCGCCAGCGCCTCGTCCATCTCGGCCGCCCCGAGCAGCCCGTTCCCGACGATGCTGTCGCGGGTCGCGGCGAGCAGGAAGTGCAGGTTCTCGACGAAGGCTGGGAAGGCGGGCTCGCCGGCGCAGGCGCCGAAGAAGAGCCAGGTGCACCGGGTCGGCCGCGCCCCCGCTTCGTGCAGGAGCGCCGCGAGCCGGCGTCCCACGATGGCATCGTTGCCGAGCCGATCGTACGTGCGCATGTACGCCTGCCAGAGCGGCCGCAGTCCGGGCGGCTCCGGCCAGAGGCGCAGGACGTCGTGATCGTCGTCCTGGAGCACGATGCGCCCGCCGGGGCGCACGGCACGCACCATGGCCTTCACCGCCGCGAGCGGATCGGGGACGTGCTCCAGCACGAACCGCGCGTGCGCCAGGTCGTAGGCGCCCGGCTCCACCTGCGCGAAGAGCACGTCGGCCTCTCGCAGATCGAGGAGGCGCTCCTCGCCCGCCGCCCGCGCCTGCCGCATCGCCTCGGCGATCTGCTCGGCGCTGCGCTCCAGGCCCACGGCGCGCACGCCCGCCTGGCGCGCCATCGCGCGCGTCAGCTGCGCCAGCCCGCAGCCGAAATCGACGATGCGCTCGCCGCCGCGCAGGCGCAGCTCGCGCAAGGCCGCGTCGTTGAGCAGCTGGTTGAGCTGCGAGAGCCGCGCCTGTTCCTCGGGCGCGGTGCCGTGGATGTACCGGGATTCGCTCAAGAGCGCCTCGCCAGCGCCAGCGCCGCCCAGGGAACGGTCGCGCTGAGGAACGCCGCGGCCGAGGCGCCCAGCCAGAGGTGGAAGTGGCGCGGGTCCACCTCGAGCAAGACGCGCGCGACCAGCGCCGCGACGAGCAGCGCGCAGGAGGCGACGAGCTGCCAGGGCCGCCCGCGCAGCGGCCCGGGGCGGCCTCGGTGCGACAGGCCCACCTGGGTGGAGACGGCGAGCACCAGGGCGGTGAAGCAGCCGAGGAAGACGAGGTGGAGCCCCGCGCGCCGGTACTCGGGCGCGACCGCCACCCACAGGTACCCGGCCGGCAGCATCCACACGGAAAAGCGCGCCACGCGCCGGTGCAGGCCGGGCAGGGTCGGGGGCTGCAACGCCTCCAGCGAGCCGATCACGACCGCGAGCGTGATCGCGGCGCGCAGGGCGTAGGCCATGGCCACCGAGAGGCCGTGCTCGAGGAAGAAGGTGGCGGCGAAGGCCGTCGCGAGCAGCGCGTGAAGCCCATATGCCCACGGGCGCGGCGGAAGCGAAGAGGTGGGATCGACGCCGCGGGTCATGGCCGGCAGCAGCAGTCCGCCGATTCCCAGGACCAAGCCGGTGAACAGGCCTTGCAGCAGGAGCCCGCGCCCGACCAGGTGCAGCCAGAAGCGGGGAGGGTCGAGCGCGGAGCCGAGGCCCGCGAGCACCGCTCCCGCGGCGCCCATCAGCAGGCCCGCGGCCAGCCAGACGAAGCTGGGCGGGATCCGGCGGCTGCCCTGCCTGGCTCGCCGGACGACGAATCCGACCAGCACCGCGATGAGCGCGATCCAGCAGATCTGCGCCAGGAGCCACTGCTCGAACCAGGCGCAGACGACCGAGGCGATCGGCGCGGCCAGCGCCACCGCCATCTGCCACCAGGAGGGCGGCGCCGTCCCGGTGCGGCGCGGGATGAAGGTGAAGAGGAAGCCCACCGCGAAGCAGGTGAGGAACCCTTCCACCTGCGCGACCGGATGGAACGCGGCGCGGTAACCGATCGCCGCGAACATCGGGCGGTACAGCTCGGTGGCGCCGAGCGAGAACAGGAGCCAGGGCAAGACGCCGGCCCAGGCGAGCAGCGCGCCCAAGGGAAAGAGCAGCAGGTACGGCTCGCGGCGCCAGGCCGGCGCGCCTTCGAGCATCTCCGGCGGGGTGGCGACGGGCAGTGGCGGGGCGTCCATCTAGACCACCACGGCCAGCTTGGCTCCCGCCTCCACCGCCTGCCCTTCCTGCGCGTGCAGCTCGGCGACCACGCCGACCTTCGGGCTCTTCAGCTCGTTCTCCATCTTCATCGCCTCGACGACCACGAGACCCTGACCTTCCTGCACCTCGTCGCCCTGCTTGACCAGCACGCGCACCACCTTGCCGGGCATGGGCGAATCGACGCGCTGCGGTCCCTCCAGGCTGAACTTGCCCGAGGCGCGGCGCAGGCGCAGGCGGCGCTCGTCGAGGATCTCCAGCTCGTGCACCTCGTCCCCGACCAGCACCGCGACCCGGCCGTCCTTGCCGGGCTCGACCTCGCAGCGCACGCTCCGCCCGTCGACGACGAGGGACATCGCGTGCCCGGCCAGATGCACGGCGTCGACCTCCAGCGCGCGGGCGTTCGCCGCTTGGTCCGTCCCGCCGTGGATCGTCACCCGGTACGTCTGCCCGCGCGGGGTCACCTCGACCAGGCGCTCCACGGCTCCGATGATGGCCTGGTACCTCACCCCTTCCTCCGCAGCGACTCGAGGCGCCCGGCGCGCGCCCAGGCCGATTCGCGGGCGGCGGGCTGGGCGGCGGGAGCGAGCGCGGCGCGCTGGTCCTGCTCGAGCTGCCAGATGGCGGCCGCGGCGAGCGCGATCTCCTGCTCGGGAGTCAGCTGCTTTCCCTCGGGCTTCCCGGGCAGCAGCCGGTCCCTGGCGCGCGCGAGGATGCCGGTGTCGTAGTCGCCGCGGCGGAACTCATCCAGATCGAGGATTCCCTTGAGATAGCGGGTGTTGGTGGTGATGCCCTTGACCACCGTCTCCGAGAGCGCCCGCCGCAGCCGCGCGATCGCCTGCTCGCGGGTCTGCGCCCAGACGGCGAGCTTGCCGATCATCGGGTCGTAGTAGCGCGGCACCTCGGATCCCGACTCCACTCCCCAGTCGTTGCGCACCCCGGGCCCTTCCGCCAGCCGCAGGTCGGTGATCAGCCCGGGGCTGGGGAGGAAGTTCCGCGCCGGGTCCTCCGCGTACAGGCGCGCCTCGATGGCGTGGCCGCGGAGGTTGCGGAGCACGTCGTCCTGCGTCCAGGGCAGCCGCTCTCCCTGCGCCACCTCGATCTGCCACCGCACCAGGTCGAGCCCCGTGCACCACTCGGTGACCGGGTGCTCGACCTGCAGGCGCGTGTTCATCTCCAGGAAGTAGAAGTTGCGGGTGTCGCCGTCGACCAGGAACTCGCACGTCCCCGCGCCCTGGTAGCCCACCGCCAGCGCGGCGCGCACGGCGACCTCGCCCATCTTCGCGCGCAGCTCGGGGGTGACGATCGGCGAGGGCGTCTCCTCGATCACCTTCTGGTGCCGCCGCTGCACGCTGCACTCGCGCTCGCCCAGCCAGAGGCAGCTGCCGAGCTGGTCGGCGAAGATCTGGATCTCGACGTGCCGCGGGCGCGAGACGGCCTTCTCGAGGTAGACGCGGGCGTCGCCGAACGCGGAGAGCGCCTCGCGCTTCGCGGTGGCGAGCGCGGCGTCGAACTCGCCCGGCTCGGAGACCAGCCGCATGCCCTTGCCGCCGCCGCCGGCGGCCGCCTTGAGCATGATCGGGTAGCCGATCTCCTGGGCGGAGCGCTTGGCCTGCTCCTCGCCTCCTTCGGGAATCGGCTCCTTCAGGCCGGGCACGATCGGCACTCCCGCCTCGCTGACCTTTCGCCGGGCGCGGGTCTTTTCGCCCATCTCCTCCATGGCCTCCGCGGGCGGGCCGATGAAGGTGATGCCCGCCTCGCGGCAGGCGCGGGCGAATTTCGCGTTCTCGCTGAGGAAGCCGTAGCCGGGGTGGACGGCGTCCGCACCCGTCTTGCGGGCGGCGGCGAGCACGTTGTCGATCGACAGGTAGCTCTCGCGCGAGGGTGGCGGCCCCACCCGGACCGCCTCGTCGCAGCTGCGCACGTGCAGCGCGGCGCGGTCCGCGTCGCTGTAGATGGCGACGGTGCGGATCCCCATTTCGCGGCAGGTGCGTGCGACCCGGACGGCGATCTCGCCGCGATTCGCGATGAGGACCTTGCGGATGGCCACCCTGCATTCCTCCCGGGAGGCGGGAAACTTATCGCGCGGGGGCCGCCGCGGCCAGCCTGGAAGCAGGGTGCGTGTAAGAAGCGGACCGCGTGGAGGAACGGCTCCGCAGGCGTCGGAGCTGTGGGTGCGTGTGAAGCACTACGACTGACGCTCGGACCCACCTTGCGCGAGAACCGCCCTGGCCGCCCCCGGCTTAGCCTTGCACTCTTACGCTCCTCTCTTGCTACTCCCCTGGCGACCCGCATTCGCAGTCCGGGGGAAGCCAATGGAGCTCGATCGGCAAGAGCTTTCCTGGAAGGCCAGGCACGACCGGCGCGCCCCAGGCCGCGGCGCGGGCCGGTTGATTCTCGCGCTCGCGCTCCTCGGGCCGCCGCTGTGGCCGCGCAGGTCGAATCTTCGCCTTCGCGCAGTGCCCGTGTGAAGGTCAACATGACGGCCGCGGCGACTCCCGACGCACCGTGACCTGGAGAAAATGATGAAGAGAATCTTTTTTGCTCTAGCGCTCTGTGCCGCCGCGTGCAAGCCGGCCGCCGACGCGCCGCGGGCGTCGAAGGGCTCGGTGATCGTCCTCGGCCAGCTGATCGACCGCACCGGCTCGATCGCGACGCCCAGCTGGGCGGAGTCGATCCGGCTGGCGGTCACGCACGCCAACCAGGCGCTGAAGCAGTCCGGCAAGACGGTCCGCTTCGAGGTGGCCGAGGCCAACTCGGGCAATGCGCCCGACATGGCGCGCGCCGGCGCCCTGCAGCTGGTGAAGCAGCAGAACGCCAAGGCGATCATCACCGACTCGAGCCAGGACGACATCGGCGTCAACATGCTCAACTACGACGGCGACGCCTCCCACCAGCTCGACGTTCCCATCGTCTGCATGGCCTGCACCTCGCCGGCCATCGACAATCCAGAGGCGCAGGACGCCGACCCGGTGAAGCAGGCGGCGCTCCGCAACGGCAAGGGCTGGAACTTCCGCACCACCATGTCGGACGCGTACCAGGCGCGCATGGTGGTCCACATGCTCGTCTCCGCCGGCCAGAAGGGCGACGTGAACGGCGACGGCAAGTTCAAGCTCTCCGTCTACGCCAGCGACGATCCGTACGGGCACGGCTTCTCGGATGCGATCAAGAGCGACGCCCTCAAGGCGAACCCGGGCGCGATGATCGAGCAAGTGTACCACGACGTGAAGGCCAACCCGGCCGAGTACGACTGGGCGGCGGACGTGGCCAAGGTCACCGACAAGAAGAGCCACGCGAAGGCCGACGTGCTGCCGGACGCGGTGGTCGAGATCACCTTCCCGAAGTTCTCGGTGAGCTTCACCAAGGCCTACCTGGCGAGCGGGTCGAAGGTGCGGCTGGTGCACACGCACAACTTCCGCGCGGCGCGCGTGATCGAGACGCTCAAGGCCGCGGTCGATGGACAGGAAGGCACCTCGCAGGCGGTGCTGGGCGAGGGCGCGTCCGCGCACGCTTTCGCGGAGGACCTGAATGCCTCGACCGGCCAGGCGCCCGCGTTCCGCGACGCAGCCGCCTACGATGCCGCGATGACGGTGATGCTCGCGGCGCTGCAGGCCGCCGACCGCAGGCACCTGGCGGACCCCGCGCTGGTGAGCGGGGCCGAGATCCGCGACGCCCTGCGCGCCATCAATGACGCGCGTGGCGAGCGGGTGGGCGCCGGGGTGGCCGGCGTGTCGCGCGCGCTGGAGCTGATCGCGGCCCGCAAGCCGATGGACTACCAGGGCGCTTCCGGCCCCTGCAATTTCGACGAGCGCGGCGACATCGTGGCGCAGCTGGCGCGCTTCCAGGTGCAGGGCGGGAAGTTCGTGGACGTCGACCGGTTCGA
>DASWGQ010000369.1:0-4165 GCA_036393595.1 Myxococcales bacterium
GTGGGGCACGCTTGTCAAGCGAACGGCCCACTCGCCAGCCGCCGCCGATAGGGCGGAGCTGTGCTCTACGCAGGCCGGTGGGGCGGCTTGGCTACTCCTCCAGGATGAACTTGCGCGGGTTGTCCGCCACGCCGTTCACGCGCACCTCGTAGTGCACGTGCGGGCCGGTCGAGCGGCCGGAGTTGCCTACCGCCGCGACCACGTCGCCGCGTCGCACTTTCTGACCAACCTTCACGTCGATCTTCAGGAGGTGGCCGTACCGGGTCTTCAGGCCATATCCGTGGTCCAGCACCAGCACGTGGCCGTACCCGCCTTCCAGCCCGCTGAACACCACCGTGCCATCGGCGGGAGCGCGAACAGGCGTCCCCATGCCGGTGGCGATGTCCAGACCTTCGTGCATCACGCGCTCGCCGGTGTACGGGTCGAGGCGCACCGAATAGTCGGAGGTCACCCAGCCGCGCACCGGCCAGATGGAGGGCGCGGAGGCGAGCAGGGCCTGCTGGTCCTCGAAGTAGCTCTTCAGGGCGCGCGCTTCCTGCTCCTGCGCCTTGACCTTCTTGCCCAGCTCGTCCAGCTGCTTGAGCAGGTCGCCCTGGTCCGCGGGCCCGGGAGCGGAATCGCCGTCGGCGATCATGCGCCCTTCGCCGCCCGCTGCTGCTCCCCTGGGCATTCCCACCGCGCCCATGCCGGCCTGCGCGGCCTCGGTGGCGATCCCGCCGCCGACGAACTCCGGACCGCCGCCGCGGACGGGCTCCGGCGCCGCGATGCTGAGCTTGCGATCCGGGTCGTTGAGCTGGGTGATGTGCCGTAGATTCGCGTTCAGCCGCTTGACCCGGTCCAGCTCGTCGTTGATGTGGGCGAACTTCTGCTCGGCTTCGCGCCAGCGGTTCTGCAGCTCGAGGTTCTCGTCGCGCAGGACCTTGTTCTCGGCCACCTTGCCGACGACGTTGAAGTAGTGCGCCATCGCGCCCGCCAGCGCGGCGAGCACGAGCCCGAGACAGAGAGCGGCGCGCACGAGCACGCGGTGCTCGACGCGGATCTTCTTCACCTTGGCGTCGCGATCCGGAACGACCAGGATCGTGTACGACTTGTCCAAGGACCTCCTCCTGCTCCCCTTGCCGGCCGCGGCGCGCCTTTGCCCTCGCGCGGCCCGGCCGTCTACCCACCAACCTTCCGCCGGCACGTCCGCTTCCCGCGGATCCGAGGCCCCGGACCGGCCAGCAAGGTGGGCGCGCGGCCGACCGGCCGCAAGCTTGCGTCCAGTATCGGATTCTTGCAGAGGCGGTCAACTCATTCGTCCGCCCGGGTAGGGACGGGTAGGCGGGCGCCCACCTTTCCGCCGGATGCAGCACCCCACCGCGTCGGGGATCGGACGGAACTTCAGCCGGCGCGGTGGATCACGATCACCGTGATGTTGTCGTCGCCACCGCGCTCGTTGGCGAGGTCGACCAGGGCGCGGCAGGCGCGATCGGGGTCGTCGTGGCGCAGGAGCTGTGCGCCGATCTCGTCGTTGTCGACCAGGTTGGAGAGGCCGTCCGAGCAGAGCAGGTACCGATCGCCCGGCTTCGTCTCGAACCCGATCAGATCGACCAGCACGTCCTCCTCGAAGCCCACCGAGCGCGTGATGATGTTCTTCAGCCGGCTGTGCCGCGCCTCGTCGGGGGTGAGCAGCCCGGCGCGGACCTGCTCGTTCACGAGCGAGTGGTCCTCGGTGAGCTGCACCACCTCGCCCTCGCGCACCGCGTACGCGCGGCTGTCGCCGACGTGGCCCAGGATGGCGATCTCGGCGTGGAGCAGCAGGGCGATGCAGGTGGTGCCCATGCCCTGCAGCTCGGGATTGGCCTTGGAGGTGCGGTACACGGCGGCGCAAGCGCCCTCGATCGCCTCCCGCAGGGCGCCCGGGAGAGGGGCGTCGGCCAGCGGGGCGGCGGATGCGAACGGATCGTCGGGCCGCATCCGGGCGCCGAGCAGCTCGCGCTCGATGGTCTGCACGGCGAGGCGGCTGGCCGTCTCGCCCCCGGCGTGCCCTCCCATGCCGTCGCAGACGACGTAGAGCCCGAGGTCCTCGTTGATGAGCCAGCTGTCCTCGTTGTGCTCGCGCTTCATCCCGGTGTCGGTCCGGGCCGCGCTGCGGAACGCGCTCAGGGCAGGCTCTCCTTCGTGTGCCGTCGCGGAGTCTACACCTCACCCCGCTTTCCGCGCGGGCGCCGCGCGCCGCGCTCGCGCCTTCTCCAGCAGCTCGCGCGCGTGCTGGAGCGCCACCTGGGTCGCCTGGCCGGAGAGGAGCCGCGCCAGCTCCTGCACCCGCGCTTCCCCCTCGACCGGCGCGACCCGGCTGTGCGTCCGCCCGCGCCGCACCTCTTTTTCGGCAACCTGGTGGCGCTCGGCGAAGACGGCGATCTGCGGCAGGTGCGTGATGCAGATCACCTGCCGGCCCCGCGCCACGGCGGCGAGAGCGCGGCCGACCGCGTCGGCGGTGGCGCCGCCGATGCCGGCATCGACCTCGTCGAACAGGTACGTGTCGACGTCGTCGGCGTCGGCGAGGACGCGCTTCACGGCCAGGAGCACGCGCGACAGCTCGCCGCCCGAGGCGATGCGGGCCAGCGGGCGCAGCTCCTCGCCCGGGTTGGGCGAGAGGAGCAACTCGGCGGACTCGAGCCCAAAGGGCCCCAGCACCTCACCCTCCGCGGGGATCCCTCCTTCGCCGGCCGGACCGAATCGGACGGAGATCTCCGTCCGCGCCATGCCCAGGGCGGACAGCTCGGCCGCCACGGCGCGCGAGAACCCGGCAGCCGCCGCGCGCCGCTTCTCGGACAACGAGCGGCCCAGCCGCAAGGCCTGCCCCGCGAGCTCGTGGACGCGGCCCTCGGCGGCGGCCAGCGCTTCGTCGTGGTGCTCGAGCGATTCCAGCTCGGTCTTCATCGTCTCGCGCCGCTGCAGCGCCGCCGAAAGGCTCCCGCCGTGCTTGCGCGAGAGCCGCCGCAGGAGCTCCAGCCGCTCGTCGATGGCCTCCAGGCGCTGCGGATCGCCGCCGGCGCGCCCTGCGTACCGCGCCAGCGTGCGCCCGGCCTCGTCCAGCTCGGCGGCGGCCCCGCGCACCGCCGCCGCCACCGGCGCAAGCGACGGATCGATCCCCGCCAGCTCGTCGAGGCGCTTGCAGGCGCGCGAGGCCGCAACCAGCGCCGCTTCATCGCCCGAGCGGAGCAGCGCCTCCGCCTCCTCGGCCCCGGCGCGCAGCTTCTCGGCCGCGGCCAGCACCCTCCGCTCCTGCGCGAGCGCCTCGTCCTCGCCGGCCTGCGCGTCGGCCTTCTCCAGCTCCTCGAGCTGGTAGCGGAGGAAGCTCGCCCGCTCGGCCCGGGCGCTCTCGTCAGAATCGAGGCGCGCCCGCTCCCGCTCCGCCTCGGAGAGCGCCGCGAAGGCGGCCTCGTACTCGCCGCGCGAGAGGCCGGCGTATCCATCCAGCATCGCCAGGTGCGTCTGCGCGTCGAGCAGACCCACGTGCTCGTGCTGGCCGGAGATGTCGAGGAGCCCCCGCGTGGCCTGCGCGAGCTGGGCGGCGGTGGCCAGCGCTCCATTGACCCAGGCGCGGCTGCGTCCCTCGCGCTGGACGGTGCGGCGCACCACCAGCTCCGGGCCCGCCGCAGGGAGTCCCAGCCCGGACAGCCGCGCGTCGGTGACGGCCGGATCGCGGGGGCGGAACAGCGCCTGGACCTCCGCCTCGTCCGCGCCCGTCCTGACCGCGTCTGCCTGCGCGCGCCCGCCCAGGACGAGGTGCAACGCGTCGACCAGGATGCTCTTCCCCGCCCCGGTCTCGCCCGTCAGCACGTTGAACCCAGGCGCGAAGTGCGCCTCCAACTCGTCGATGATGGCGAAGGCCCGGACGCGGAGCAGCTCCAGCATGGCCGCACACCTTAGCAGAGCACCCCGACACTCGGCGCCGACAGCCGCCGCCGATAGGGCGGCGCTGTGTCTGAATCGCGGCCGCTCTGGGACGCCGTCTGCCGCAGCGCCGCCCCACCGGCGGCGACTGGTGCTACGATCCCCCGATGGCCGACGCCAGCCTTGCCGAGCTGCGCGAGCTGACCGAGCACGCCCTGGCGGAGGGGTTGCGCGACGCCCAGCGGGACCGCTGGCGGAAGCTGGTGGCGCAGCTGCTCGGGCGCAC
>DASWGQ010000370.1:0-13893 GCA_036393595.1 Myxococcales bacterium
GCCCAGGCCGCCGTCGGAGCTTCCTCTCCCGAAGCCCGCCGAGCGGCCCCAGCCGCCGCCGCCGGTCGCACCCGCGGCGCTGCCGCCGGAGCGGCTCGCGCGCGAGCAGCGCGCCGGCGAGCAGCTCCAGTCGGCCCAGGACGCGCTGGCCGCCGCCGAGGCGCGGCTGTCCGGCGATGTGGCGGCGCGCGCCGAGGTCGACCGCCGCCGGCGCGAGCTGTCGGATGCGCAGCGGAAGCTCGAGTACGAGCGGCGAAAGATCGCGGAAGCGGAGGAGAAGGCCCGGCGCGACGCGGAAGCCGCCGCCCGTGCGAAAGCCGAGGCGGAGACCCGCGCCGCGGAGGAGGCCCGCCTCGCGGCCGAGCGCGCCGCGCAGGAAGAGGCGCGCCGGAAGCTGGCCGAGGCCGAGGCGGGTCGCACGCTCGCCGAGGGGCTCGCCAAGACCCGCGGCGGCTTCATGGCGCGCCTCAACGCGTTCGTCGGCGCCGCCAAGGAGCTGGACGACGCCACGCTCGCCGAGTTGGAGGAGATCCTCTTCTCGGCGGACGTGGGCGTGCGCACCGCGACCCGCCTGCTCGACTCCGTCCGCGAGCGGCTCAAGAGGCGCGAGCTGTCCGACGTCTCGCGCGTGAAGGCGGCGCTGCGAGAGGAGGTGGAGCGGATCCTCTCGCTGGGCGTCGCGTCCGGAGATTCGGGGCATGGCGGGCTTCCCGATCTGCCGCCCGGCACGCCGCCGCCCCAGGCCGTCATGGTGGTCGGCGTCAACGGAACCGGAAAGACCACCACCATCGGAAAGCTGGCCGCGCGTCTCGAGCAGGCGGGGAAGTCGGTGATCCTCGGCGCCGGCGACACCTTTCGCGCCGCCGCCGGCGAGCAGCTCGACGTCTGGGCCGACCGCGCCGGCGTCCCCATCGTGCGCGGCAAGGACGGCTCGGACCCCGGCGCGGTGCTCTTCGACGCGGTGACGCGCGCCAAGGCGGAGGGCATCCAGGTGGTGCTCTGCGACACCGCCGGCCGCCTCCACACCAAGGCGAACCTGATGGAGGAGCTGAAGCGCCTCAAGCGCACCCTGGAGAAGGCGCACCCGGGCTCCCCGCACGAGATCCTGCTGGTGGTGGACGCGACCACCGGCCAGAACGCCATCGCCCAGGCGCGCCAGTTCCACGAGGCGCTGGGCGTCACCGGGTTCGTGCTGGCGAAGCTCGACGGCACCGCCAAGGGCGGCGTGATCATCGGCATCTGCGACGAGCTGAAGATCCCGGTCCGCTACGTCGGCGTCGGCGAGAAGGTCGCCGACCTGAAGCCCTTCGACCCGCACGAATTCGTCGAAGCGCTGTTCAGCTGAGCCGCGCCGCGCCAGAATGAACCATGTGCCTTTGGCCGGCAGCCTGGACTGTGATCGCGCTGGTGGCGCTCTCCGCGCCCGCGACGCCTGCCGGAAAGGTGGAACTCGTCTACCCTGGCGCGCGTGCTCTCTCCCAGGCGGATGCGGATGAGCTGTCGAGACTGGCGTTGAAGTTCGTCGAGGGCTCGAACTTCAACTCCGGCGGAAAGCACCCCAGGGTGTTCCCCGCGCGGGAAGAAGCGGCGCGGCAGGAACGCTACCGGCAAGCCGTGCGGGGCAATCACCTCGTCGTGACGCTTCCGACCCCCCGCTCCGTGCAGACGGTGGGCGGGCCGGTGGAAGTGCTGGAGATCGTCATCGGACTCAACCGTCCGCAGTACGCCTCTTCATTGCACACGATCACCAGCCGGGGGCGGGTGCTCGAGCACGGAAAATATCCCGGCAACGTCGGCATCGAGCTGATCGAAGCGGTGAAGGCCCTGACGGGCGGAAGATGAGCGCGCTCTACGGGAGCGAGGACGCGAAGCCGGCGGCGGCGCGCAGGGCCTCCAGACCGGCAGGCTTCATCTCCACCGAGATCCAGCCGGAGTAGCCGACGTCGCGGAGCGCCGCCGAGATGGCGGGCAGGTCGAGGCCGCCACCTTTGCGGACGGGCGCGAGGTCGGGCTCGCTGAGGTGGACGTGGCGGAGCACGTGGGCGCTTTCGCGGAGACGCGCGGGGAAGTCCTCTCCGGCGAGCAGCGCGCAGGCGGCGTCGAGGTGGAGGCCGAAGCCGGGCGAGGCGACCTCCTCGACCAGCCGCAGCGCTTCCTCGGAAGTCGTGACGAAGTCGGCGCCGTAGTGGGGCGGGTTGGGCTCGATGCAGACGCAGGTGCCCGCTTCCGCGGCGGCGGAGCCCAGCGCACGGAAGAACCCGACCGCCGAGCGCCAGGCCTCCGCGGCCGGCAGCGCGCCGCGGGCGCGGTTGCGGGGCGAACCGAACACCAGCGCGCCGGCGCCGAGCCGGGCGCCCAGGCGCGCCACGCCGGACAGGTACTCCAGCGTCCGCTGGCGGGCTTCGCCGAAGACGGTCAGCTCCGGGCGGCCGAAGAGCAGCGCCTGCATCGCGACGATCCGCAGGCCGCGCCGCTCCCAAGCGTCGCGGCAGGCGGCGACCTCCGCGTCGCTGGCGGCGTCCGGCCGCGCGAAGATCTTCGTGGGAGCGAGCTCGACGCCGTCGAAGCCGTGCTCGCGGAGGATGCGCGCCGCCGCCTCGTCCTCCGGGGGCTCCCAGGCGATCGCGGACATGGCGAGCTTCACCGGCCCTGCTCCTCGCGGACGAACCGCCCAAGGCCGCGCAGCACCTGGTCGCGCGAGCGCAGGTACCCGCTCCGGCCGCCCCACGACTCCGCGTGGCGGCTGCGCACGTCGTAGCGCGCGGGCTGCCCGGCCGGAGCGCGCAGCTCGCGGCCGAAGCAGCGGGACGCGATCTCGCCCATCGCCAGCGGCTCGGTGGCCAGGTGCAGGAGGCGGACGCCGGAGCGGCGCGCCTTCTCGGCGTCCGTCCACAGCTCGCGCACGTCGTAGAACTGGTAGGTCGAGTCCGGGTGGATCTTCTCCACCTGGTTGTCGTGCAGCAGGTCGTACACCGCGTTCTTCTTCAGCCCCGGCCCGAACAGGCCCGGGAGCCGGAGGATCTGCGCGCCGAACCGATCCTCGCACAGCTCCTCGAGCATCCGCCGGTGCCGGCCGTAGGGATGGCGAGCGTCGGCCGGCGCCGACTCGTCCACCCCGGCGGGGACCTCGAACACGTCCACCGTGGAGACGAGCACGAACCGGTCCGCGCGCACCTCGCGCAGCACGGAGAGGAGACACTCGATGCCGGCGAGGTCCCCTTCGGGGTCGCGGTTCGCCTTCCACTTCTCCGCGCGCGCGCCGGCGCAGGCGACGAGGTCGAAGCTCCGCCCGCGCAGCTCGTCGACGTTCGACGAGCTGACCAGCACGTCGAACGGGACCTGCCTGCGCAGGTTGCCGCCGACGAACCCGGTGTGGCCGACGAGCACGCTCGTCACGGATCGAACCTCCCCAGGCACGCTGCCGCCAGCGCCGAAAGGACGGTGGCCCCGCCGCGCAGCCCGCGGATCTTGGAGGGCACCTGTCCGCGCGGATACTCGCGCCGCACGGGCACCTCGACCACCTTGAAGCCGAGCCGCGCGGCGCGGATCGACAGGTAGTAGTGCAGCTCGTACCCGCGGAACACGTCGCGGAACGGCGCCACCCGCTCGTCCAGCAGGAAGCGCGCGCTGTACGCGCGGAAGCCGTTGGTGGTGTCGGTGTACCAGTAGCCGGCGGCGAGCGAGATGGCGGGCGCGTGCAGGAGCCGCACGCCCGCCTCGCGCAGGACGGGCGTGTTGACCCCCTCGCCTCCGGGCAGGTACCGGGAGCCCTGCACGAAGTCGGCGCCCCGCGCCAGCTCGTCGAGGAACATGGGCAGCGCGGAGGTGTCGTCCTTGTCGCTTCCGTCCACCAGCACGACGCCCTGGTAGCCCTGCTCGAGCGCCCAGGCGAGGCCCATGCGGAGCTGCGCGCCAAGGCGGCCTGGGCCCGTCTTCACCAGCAGCGCGCGCACGCCGGCCTCGCGCAGCGCGGCGGGATCCGTGCTGCCGTCCGTGCTCCCGCCGTCCGCGACGATCACGTCGGCGAGGTCCATCTGCCCCTGCATCTTCGCCAGCTGGCGGCGGAAGCGCCCGTCTTCGTCCAGCACGGGGATGCAGAGGCAGTGGCGCGTGCGCCTGGGGAAGAACTGGTGCGCCTGGTACGCGGGGACCTGCCAGCTCACCTCGACTCCCGCACCACGTTGCGGCGCTCGGCGCTGGGCACCATCACCGAGCTGTTGGCCTCCTCGGCGATGTAGTACAGCGGCCGCTCGCGCGTCTCGTCGAGGATCCGGCCGACGTACTCGGTGACCACCGCCAGGATGAGGAAGAGGAGCAGGAACATCCCGGCGTTCTGCAGGGAGAGCGTCATCCAGCCTTCGGCCACGCGCGTCTTGAAGATGCGCACGGCGAACACGTAGCCGATGTACACGAGGTTGAGGAACGAGGCGCCGAGAGCGATCCAGCCCACCATGCGCAGCGGCCGGGTGGAGTTCCCCACGATCACCGCGAGCGCCGTGTCGGCCGCGTCGAACAGGCTTTCGCGCGGGGAGCGGCCGCTGCGCGAGATGGGCCGGTACTCCACCGTGCGCGTCTCGTACCCGATGTAGGGCGTCAGCGCGCGCAGGTAGCGGTGCCGGTCCTTGATCTCCACGATCGCGTTCACCGCCTGCCGCGGGAGCGCGCGCAGCTGCGTCGAGTGCGGCTGGATGGGCACGTCGAGAAGGCTCCGGCACATCCAGTAGAAGACGCGCGCGCCGGACTCTCGCAAGAAGCCCCTGCGCCGCGAAGGCGCGACACCGTAGACGGCTGCGTTGTCGCGGCGCGCCAGCTCGACGAACTGCGGGATCAGGTCGGGCGGATCGGTCTCGGCGCTCAAGGTCACCACCACGTCGCCGATGGCGCTCTCCAGCCCGGCGGTGATCGCCACGTCCAGCCCGAACGCGCGCGAGAGGCGGAGCAGGCGGACCCCCTCGTACCGCCCGAGCAGCTCCTTGACCCGCGCGGTGGTGCCGTCGCGCGAGCCGTCGTCGACCAGCACAATCTCCCAGTTCTCGTAGTTGGCGCGCAGCACGCGAGTCAGGTCCTCGAGCAGGGACTCCACCAGATCGCGCTCGTCGCGCAGGCGGCAGACCACCGAGACGAAAACGGAGGACACCGCGGTCATGACGCCTCCCGGAAGAGGCCGTCCAGCTCGCGCGGCAGATCGTAGACGTTGTCGATCTTCCCGCCCATCACCGACACCAGCCCGGGCAGCTCACCGCAGCGCTTGAAGAGGATGGGGCGGGAGTCGTCGTGCTCGGATTGCGGCAGCACGGTCTTCACCTCGAACAGGGAGCGGACGTGGCGCGCCATCGACAGGGCCGGAAGATACCGCTGCGCGTCCTTCAGCATGTGCGCGAAGCGCGACCCGGACGGCGGCGGCGGCGGTGCCGCGGGGGCGGCCCGCTCCTCCCAGGCGAAGTGCGGCGTGTAGCGCACGTGGGTGAGCGAGTGCAGGCGCTGCGCCGGAAAAGGCATCAACGAGAAGAAGGGGCCGCACATCACGGTGACCGCGCAGCCCCGCAGGGCCGGCGGCGGCTCGACCAGGGCCACCTCGGCCAGCTCGTGGCGCAGCGGCACGCAGCGCGCGCCGGAGGCGGCCAGCAGCTCGTTCAGCGACGAATACGTGCAGTTGAACATCCAGCTCGCGCGCAGCGCCCCGCGGTCCGTCTGCAGCTCGCCGGGGGCCGCACGCAGCGCGCGCGTGGCGAGCTGCACCTCGACGCGCGCGTCCTGCAGACGCCCGCGCATGGCCGCCCGCAGCAGGTCCGCGTCGAAGGCGAGCTCCTCGACCTCGTACACCTTCTCGACCAGCTCCGCGTCGAACCAGGCGCGGACCTCGGCGGTCGCGGGCGCGAGACGCGCGCCGATGCGGTCGCAGAAGGTCTCGAACTGGCGCGCGGTGACTTGGCTCTGCCGCCGCGCGACCGCGTAGTAGTGGCGGAAGGAGCGGTCGATGCAGGGGGCGAACTCGGCGACGAACCGCGGGTAGTTGAGGCGCGACCGCAGCGCGGTGAGGATGCTGCGCGGGTAGTGGTAGCCGCCGTGCACGCGGGCCTGGTTGTTGGCGGAAGCGCGCAGCAGCAGATCGGCCTCGCGCTCCACCACGGTGACGCGCTCGCCGCGCTCGCGCAGCGCGAGGGCCAGGCTGCACCCGAAGAATCCCCCGCCGATGACGACCGCCGCCATGGCCACGGTCTGCCTCAGCCGCGCACCCGCTGTCCAGTCTGTCTGTTACAGTCGAGGTCCATGTCGGAATCGCCCGCGCCGGAGACCGCCACCCTGCTGCTCGTCGACGACGAGCCGGCGAACCTCGATTCGCTGGAGCGGATCTTCGCCCGGGAGGGCTACCGCACGCTGCGGGCCGAGAGCGGTTCGGCGGCCCTGGATCTGCTCCGCGGCGAGCCGGTCGACGTGGTGCTGACGGATCTCATGATGCCCGGCCTCTCCGGGCAGGAGCTGCTCAAGGGAGTGCGCGCGGTCGCGCCCGAGGCGGAGGTGGTCCTGATGACCGCCTACGGGACGGTCGAGGCCGCGGTCGCCGCGATGAAGGACGGCGCGTACGATTTCCTCACCAAGCCGCTCAAGCGGCACGCGGTGCTCAAGAGCGTGGCGCAGGCGCTGGAGAAGCGCCGCTTGCTGCGGGAGAACAAGCAGTTGCGCGCCCGCCTCGCGGGCAGCGCCTCGCCCATCGTGGGGCAGAGCCCGCCGCTGCGCGCGACGCTGGACGTGATCCGCCAGGCGGCGCCCAGCTCCGCCACCGTGCTCCTCCTCGGCGAGAGCGGGACCGGCAAGGAGCTGTTCGCCCGCGCCTTGCACGAGCACTCCGGACGCGCGCAGGGCCCGTTCGTGCCGATCAACTGCGCCGCCATCCCCGAGACGATCCTGGAGAGCGAGCTGTTCGGGTACGAGCGCGGCGCCTTCACCGGCGCCACGCAGCGCAAGGAAGGGCGCATCGAGCGGGCGCAGGGAGGGACGCTCTTCCTCGACGAGGTGGGCGAGCTGTCGCCGGCGGTGCAGGTGAAGCTCCTGCGCTTCCTCCAGGAGGGCGAGATCGAGCGGCTCGGCGGCGCGGCGGTGGTCAAGGTCGATTGCCGCGTGGTCGCCGCCACCAACCGGGACCTCGGCGCGCAGGTGAAGGAGGGCCGCTTCCGCGAGGACCTCTTCTACCGGCTCAACGTGATCCAGGTGGTGCTGCCGCCGCTGCGCGATCGCGTCGAGGACGTGCCGCTGCTCGCCGACCACTTCGTCGCCCGGTACGCGGCCAAGAACGCGAAGCCGGTTCGCGCGCTCACTCCCGCCGCCCTGGAGGCCCTCGAGGCCTACTCCTGGCCGGGCAACGTGCGCGAGCTGGAGAACGCGATCGAGCGCGCGGTGGTGCTCTCGCAAGGGACCGAGCTGGACGTGGACGCGCTGCCGCAAGCGGTCCAGAACGCGGCGCGCGCAGGGCCGCGGCCCGCCATCCCCGCTGCGCTGGAAGGCCGCACGCTGACCATCCCGCTGGGAACGCCGATGGAGGAGATCGAGCTGCGCGTGATCCGCGAGACGCTGCGCCACACCAAGGGCGACAAGAACCTCGCCGCGCAGCTCCTCGGGATCGCCGCGCGGACCATCTACCGGAAGCTCCCGAAAGAGTCCTGACAATTTGTCACCGGGCCTCGG
Organism: Myxococcales bacterium; assembly: GCA_036393595.1. GTDB lineage: Bacteria > Myxococcota > Myxococcia > Myxococcales > 40CM-4-68-19 > VBKO01. Next base: position 7,684 of record DASWGQ010000370.1, read on the forward strand.
TGCGCGGTTGCCACCTTGTCGCGCGGCGCCTGCCCGCCCGCCCCTCGCCGAGCGACGCCCCGGCTCGCGGCCGGCGGAATCATGGCATGCGCCTTGCTGTTTCGCCCTCCCGTGGAGCTCGCTCTCCAGAGGTACTCGTGGGTCGGCACGCTGATCGCGGCGGTGCTCGGCGCCTACCTCTGCGCGCGCATCGTGAACACGGTCGCGGCCAGCGCCATCGCGCCCAAGCCCGCGCTGCTGCAGCAATCCGTGGGCGCGTCTCCGCAGGCGGCGCAGATGCCCCCGCGCGCGGAGCTCGACGCGGAACGGCTGGCGAAGACGTTCGATCTGCCGCTGCCCAAGCCGGCCAGCGAGACCGCCGCCGAAACGCGGCCGGCGAAGCCCGCCTGGGACAGGACGCCGGTCCGGTCCGCGCTGCGCGGGAACCTGGTGTCGACCGCGCTCGCCAATCCACCGCGCTACTCGCTCTGCCAGCTCACCAACAGCGACATCAACGAGACCCTGGTCTACGCCCTCGGCGACAAGTTCATGGGCGCGCGCATCTACGCGGTCGAGAAGGACCGCGTGCTGCTCGACAACGACGGCCGCAACGAATACATCGACAACAGCGCGGCCGCGGCTCCGAACCTGGGCTTCTCGCCGATCCCGCAGCCCGCCCAGCCCGCCGCGCAGAACGACGTCCGGCAGCTCTCCGAGAACCAGTACGTGCTGGCCAAGTCGACGGTGAACGGCGCGCTCAGCGACCTCTCGCAGCTCGCCACGCAGGCCCGCATCGTGCCGTCCTTCAAGAACGGCGTGGCGAACGGGTTCAAGCTCTTCTCGATCGTCCCCGACTCGCTGTACTCCAAGATCGGGATCCAGAACGGCGACGTGATCCGCCGCATCAACGGCTACGAGATGAACAGCCCCGACAAGGCGCTGGAGATCTACCAGAAGCTCCGCGACGCCAACCGCATCGAGGTCGAGATCGAGCGGCGCGGGGACACGATCCGCAAGTCCTACTCCATCGAGTAAGGAACGCGATGCGAACGACCGCCCTGCTCCTCCTGGCCGCCATCGCCGCAGATCCCGTCCGCGCGCAATCCCCTCCCGAGGACGCGCCTCCGCCGCAGCGCCCCGGGCAGCCGCCGCTGCGCCCCGCCACGCGGCGCGCCGGGCAGGCGCAGGAAGGCGCGCAGCGCCCCGCCCGCGCCGCGCCCGCACAGCCGCCCGCCACCAACCGGCCGGCGATCGCGCCCCAGCGGACCATCACGCCGCAGGCGCCGCCGCAGACGCGCGCCACCCAGCCTCGCCCGGTCGAGCCCATCGACGCCAAGGACGCCGCCAAGAGATCGACCGGCGTGATGATGAACTTCGACAAGCGCGACCTGGCCGAGGTGATCCAGTTCGTCTCCAACTATACGCAGCGCAACTTCATCCTGCCCGAGCGCGTCTCCGGGAAGATCACCATCCTCTCCAACCGCCCCATCCCGCCCGACGAGGTGTGGAACGTCTTCGTGGCGGCCCTGGACGCGAACAACTGGGCGGTCTACCCCGTCGGCCACTACTGGAAGCTCTCGGAGAAGAAGCAGTCGGCGCGCGCGAACATCCCCACCTTCCTGGAGCCGGGGCAGGAGGCGCCGCCCATCGAGCAGATGGTCACCAAGCTGTTCAAGCTTCGCTACGTCGAAGCCGACCAGATGCGGAACACGCTCAACCAGTTCACCAGCCGCGACAGCGATTTCCAGATCTTCCCGCCCGACACGCTGATCATCAGCGACCTGGGCCTCAACATGCGCAGGCTCGAGCGGCTCATCGAGCAGCTCGATCAGCCGGGCGGCACGGAAGAGATCCACATCGTGCAGGTGCAGTACGCCAGCGCGCAGGCGCTGCAGCAGAAGCTGCAGGAGATCTTCACCCAGCAAGGCCGTCCGGGCGTGCCGCGCGCCCTCGGCATCGCCGACGTGCAGCCGCAGCCCGGGCAGCCGGCCCTCCCCGCCGCGCAGCTCGCGCAGCAGCAGTCCGGCGGCGGCGGGCCGGTGACGGTCAGCAAGATCATCGCGGAGGAGCGCACCAACAAGCTGATCGTGATCGCCGGCGCCCGCTCGTTCTCCCGGGTGCTCGAGCTGATCCGGCAGCTCGACGTGCCCGCCGGCGGCGGCGGCGTGAACGTCTACTACCTGCAGAACGCGAAGGCCGAGGAGGTGGCGACCACGCTGCAGGCGCTGGCCCAGGGGGTGACCGCGCGGCGCACGACGGGCGGACCGGCGCCGAGCCCGATGGGCGGATACGTCCCTCCCACGCCCGCCCCGGGCGGCGGGCCCCAGGGGGCCGCGACCGCCGAGCTGTTCAGCGGCGAGGTGAAGATCACCGCCGACAAGACCACCAACTCGCTGGTGATCATCGCCAGCGCGTCCGATTACCGGAACCTCACCAAGGTGATCGAGAAGCTCGACATCGCGCGCCGCGAGGTGCTGGTCGAGGCGGTGATCATGGAGGTGAGCCTGCAGGACGAGCTCAAGATCGGCGCCTCCGCGCACGCGGGAACGGTGATCGACAACCTGACCATCCGGAACGCGAGCGGGGCCGCGCCGCTCGTCTTCGGCAGCGAGCTGGGCGGCATCAACTCCCTGTTCGGGATCACCAGCCTCACCAACCTGAGCGGCTTCCTCGCCGGCCTGCAAGGGCCTCCCATCACCGTGCCGGGGCTCGGAATCACGCTGCCGTCGCTGGCGGTGCTGGTCAACGCGCTGCAGACCTCGAGCGACGTCAACGTCATCAGCACGCCGCACGTCACCATGGTGGACAACACCGAAGGCGAGATCACGGTGGGGCAGAACGTGCCTTTCCAGGCGGCTTACGCCCCCAACGTGGGCGGCCTGCTCGGGTCGACCGGCACCACCGGCACCACGACCGGCACCACCGGGGTGCCCACCAACCTCCTCGGGCTGGGCGGCCTCGGCTCCCTGTACGCTCCCATCCAGCGGCAGAACGTCGAGCTGCGCCTGCGCATCAAGCCGCAGATCAGCGCGAGCGACACGGTACGCCTCGAGGTGGACGAGCAGACCGAGGAGATCGCCTCGACCAATCCACAGCTCGGCCCGACCACCAGCAAGCGCAGCGCGAAGACGACCGTGGTGGTGAAGGACCAGGAGACCGTGGTGCTCGGCGGCCTGATCCAGGAACGCACCGTGAAGGGCGTCTCCAAGGTGCCGCTCCTCGGATCGATACCCATCCTCGGCTGGTTCTTCCGCAGCGAGGACACGACCCGCACCAAGACCAACCTTCTCCTCTTCCTGACCCCGTACATCATCCGCGATCAGAGCGATTACCGGCGCATCTTCGAGCGCAAGATGGCGGAGCGGTCCGAGTTCGTGAAGCGGTTCTACGGGGCCGACGAAGGCTACCAGAAGGCCATCGACTACGAGCGCAAGACGAGCATGCTCACCCGGCTGCGTCGCGGCGTGCAGACGGAGCTGTCGCGCGCCGAGCATGGCGGCCCCGGGACGCCCGACGAGCGGGTGATCGTGCCCTCGCGCGGCGAAACGCCGCCGGAGAACCAGCCGCGCTACGAGCCGCCGGCGCGCGCCCCGCTGGTGCCGGAAGGGAAGGGCCCGCCGCCCGGTACCCAGGAGACCCCGCGCGGCGCCGAGCCCGTGCCGCAGCAGGCTCCGCCGCCCGATGCGGGCCAGCCGCAACCTCCGCCGAACGCGCCGGAGCAGGGGGCTCCGAACGCGCCGGAGCAGGGGCCGCCGCCGGAAGAATCGCCTCCTCCCAGGAGTTGATGGTCGAATGGACCGGACCCTCGCCCAGGCTGCTGCTCCTCGCGCCCAGGCGGCCGGCGCCAGCCTGGCCGGCCGGCCCATCGGCGAGATCCTCGTCGCCCAAGGCGCGGTGCCGCAGGAGAAGATCGCCGAGGCGCTGGCGCTGCAAGCCGAGCGCGGCGGCCGGCTCGGCGAGGTCCTGATCTCGCTCAAGGCGTGCAGCGAGGAGCAGGTGCTCAAGGCGCTCGCCGCGCAGCTCGAGCTGCCGTACCAGATGCGGCTCGCGCCGGAGGAGATCTCGCCCGAGCTGGTCAAGCTGGTGCCCATCAACTTCGCCAAGCAGGCCAAGCTGATGCCGCTGCGCATCGAGACCGACGGCGACGCGCACGCGCTGGTGGCCGTCGCCGACCCGCTCGACTCGAGCGCGCTGGACAGCGTGCGGATGCTGCTCGGGGCGAGCATCTCGCCGGTGCTGGTGCCGTCGCAAGCCATCCTCGACTGCATCAACGCCGTCTACGACCGCGCCTCGAACGAGGCGGAGCAGCTGGTCGGAGATCTAGAGGCGGGCGACCTGGACACGGTCGCGCACGAGCTGGAGGAGCCGCAGGACCTGCTCGACTCCAGCGACGAGGCGCCCATCATCCGGCTGGTCAACTCGCTGCTCTTCCGCGCCGCCAAGGAGCGCGCCAGCGACATCCACATCGAGCCGCAGGAGAAGGACATCTGCGTGCGCTTCCGGGTGGACGGCGTGTTGCAGGAGGTCATCCGGCCGCCGAAGCGGTTCCAGAACAGCATCGCCTCGCGCGTGAAGATCATGGGCGCGCTGAACATCGCGGAGAAGCGCCTGCCGCAGGACGGCCGCATCCGCGTGAAGCTCGCCGGCCGCGACATCGACATCCGCCTCTCGACGACGCCCACCGTGTTCGGCGAGCGGATCGTCATGCGCCTCCTCGACAAGAGCGCGGTGCTCCTCGATCTCGCCGAGATCGGGATGGACAAGGACCAGCTCGCCACCATGGAGGGGCTGATCCACAAGGCGAACGGGATCGTGCTGGTGACCGGGCCCACCGGAAGCGGCAAGACCACCACGCTCTATGCGGCGCTCAGCATCATCAACCGGCCGGACCTCAACATCATGACCATCGAGGACCCGGTCGAGTACCAGCTCGAGGGCATCTCGCAGACGCCGGTCAGCCCCAAGATCGACCTCACCTTCGCCAACGGGCTGCGCAGCTTCCTCCGGCAGGACCCGGACGTGATCATGGTCGGCGAGATCCGCGACCGCGAGACGGCGGAGATCGCCATCCAGGCCTCGCTGACCGGCCACCTCGTCTTCAGCACCGTCCACACCAACGACGCCGCGGGCGCCATCACCCGCCTCATCGACATGGGCGTGGAGGCGTACCTGGTCGGGTCGTCGCTGATCGGCGTCCTGGCGCAGCGCCTGGTGCGCGTCCTGTGCAAGGAGTGCCGCGAGGCGTACCTGCCCACCCCGGAGGAGCTGAAGGAGATCGGGCTGGCGACGGAGAAGCAGAAGCCGCGCGAGCCGAGGATGATCTACCGGCCGAAGGGTTGCGACGCCTGCAACGGCACCGGGTACCGCGGGCGCACCGGCATCTACGAGATCATGATGGTGGACGACGCCATCCGCGAGCTGGCGGTGAAGAAGGTCGACAGCGGGAGCATCAAGCGCGCCGCGGTGCAGAAGGGCATGCGCACGCTGATGGAGGACGGCGGACGCAAGGTGCTGCGCGGCATCACCAGCGTGGCGGAGGTGCTCAGCGTCACCCAGGAGGACCTCGCTTAGGCGCGAGGGAGCAAAATGCCGGTGTTCGAGTACAGCGGCCTCACGGAAACCGGGAAGTCGGTCCGTGGCCTCAAGGACGCGGAGAACCGCAAGGCGCTCCGCTCGGTCCTGCGCAAGGACGGCATCTTCCTGACCGACGCGCGCAGCGCGGAAGGGGCGGCGGCCGTCGCCGCGGCGGGGAAGGTCGAGGCCTTCAGCGGGCAGGGGCTGTCGCGCGAGGTGGACCTGCGCGCCCTGTTCGGCTCGCGCGTCTCGGCCCAGGACCTCGCCATCGCCACCCGCCAGCTCGCCACGCTGATCGGGGCTGGCATCACGCTGCCCGAGTCGCTCACCGCGCTGGTGGAGCAGGTCGAGCACCCGCGCCTCAAGAAGGTATTGGGCGCGGTCAAGCAGCGGGTGAACGAGGGCGCCTCGCTCGCCGACGCGCTCGCCGACCACCCGCGCATCTTCTCCAACCTCTACGTGAACATGATCCGCGCCGGCGAGTCCTCGGGCGCGCTCGACGTGGTGCTCACCCGGCTCGCCGACTTCACCGAGGCGCAGGCGGTGCTGCGCAACAAGCTGATCGGCGCCATGCTCTACCCCGCCATCATGGTCGTGGTGGGCCTCGTCATCGTCAGCATCCTCTTCGTGGTGGTGATCCCGAAGGTCACCAAGATC
>DASWGQ010000371.1:0-6637 GCA_036393595.1 Myxococcales bacterium
ACCCCTGCGCGAAGGGCGCGTACACCAGCGGCCCTGGCGCGCGGTCGAGCCCGGCGTAGCGGACGTCGTCGGCGACCAGCGTCTCCATGCATTCCCGCCCCGCAAACTCCGTGCCGCCCACCGCGGCGCGAGAGGGCGGCCCCGCCGCCGAATGCTGCGGCGGACGATCGCAGCATGTCCGTGCGTGGGACGGCGCTGTCCGGTTCCGAAGCACCGGCCGCCGATCAGCACAGCGCCGCCGAACCCGACTCTCCAAAGCGCAGCGCCGCCTTCGGGGCGGCGACTGTCGGCGGCGGCTGGCAAATTCCATTGTTCGCTCCCTCGACTTGTACTAGGGTCCGCGCCTCTACATGCGCCTGGCATTCCTGCTCGCGACCCTGGGTCTCCTGATCGCGCCGCTTCGGCCTGCGGCGGCCCAGCGTGCGGGTCCACCCGCCAGGCAGCGCGAACCGGCGCCCAGACCTCCGTCGCCGCCGGCGCAGCCGGCCCAGCCCGGGCAGCCGCAGCCCGCGATGCCCACGGGCCAGGCGCCCAGCATCCCCACCGGGATGACCGCCGCCGAGGCCGCCGCGCCGGTCCCGGAGACCGGCGTCATCACGAAGATCAACGTCCAGGGCAACCGCCGGGTAGAGGCCGACGCCATCCGCGCCGCGCTGCCCCTCAAGCCGGGCGACACCTTCGACAGGCGCAAGCTGAAGGAGGTGCTGCTCGCCGTCTGGAAGATGGGCTACTTCAACGACGTCAAGCTGGACGTCTCGGCCGTCCCGCCGCCCGGCGTCGGGTACCAGCTCACCGTGCTGGTCAGCGAGAAGCCCGCCGTCCGAGACATCAAGCTGGAGGGCAACGAGGAGCTCTCGCGCGACGACTTGAAGGAAACCTTCGAGATCAAGCAGTTCCAGATCCTCGACGCCGAGGCGGTGCGGAGGACGGCGAAGAAGATGCAGGAGAAATACGTCGAGAAGGGCTACTTCCTCGCCGAGGTCACCTGGCGCCTGGATCCGTTGCCCAACAACGAGGTCGACGTCGTCTTCATCATCAACGAGCACGCCAAGGTGACGGTGAAGGAGATCCGGTTCGTCGGCAACCGCGCCATCCGAACCGACGAGCTGAAGGGCGCGATGATCACGCAGGAGGGCACCTTCTGGAGCTTCCTCTCCAGCGCCGGCACCTACCGCGAGGACGCCTTCGCGCGCGACGAGTACGTGCTGCAGGGGCTCTACTACGACCGCGGCTACCTGTACGTGAAGTTCGGCAAGGCGGCGATCGAGCTGTCGCCGGACCGCCGCTTCATCTTCATCACCATCCCCATCGAGGAAGGCGATCCGTACGACATCGCAAAGATCGACGCCTCCGGCGACCTGCTCGAGCCGAAGGAGAAGCTGCTCAAGCTGGTGGAGACCCGGCCCGGGGCACGCTTCTCGAAGACCATCCTCCAGCGCGATCTCCAGGTATTGGCGGACGTCTACAAGGACAAGGGGTACGCCTACGCCAACGTCACTCCCGACACCGACGTCCACGCCGAGAACAAGACCGTCGACATCAACTTCGCCTTCCAGAAGGGGAACCTGGTCACCATCGAGAAGATCGAGGTGACCGGCAACAACAAGACGCGCGACAAGGTGATCCGCCGCGAGATGCGCATCAGCGAGGGCGACCTCTACAGCGGCACCGGCATCCGCCTCTCCAAGGCGCGCATCACGGCGCTCGGCTATTTCGACTCGGTCGAGATCAACACCCGCCGGGGATCCACGGACGACAAGATGGTGCTGGAGGTCACGGTGAAGGAGAAGCTGACCGGCACCTTCCAGCTGGGGTTCGGCTTCACCGGCGGCGAGAGCTTCTTCGGCCAGGCGCAACTGTCGCAGAACAACCTGCTCGGCTACGGCCACACCGCCAGCCTGTCCTTCCAGATCTCCAGCCTGCGGCAGCTGTTCCAGCTCAGCTATCTCGACCCGTACTTCCTCGACACGGCCTGGACGGCGTCGGTCGACCTGTACCGCAGCGAGCTCCTCTTCACCGGCTTCAACCGCCAGGCGATCGGCGGCGCGCTGACCACCGGCTACGAGATCTTCGAGGACTTCCGCTTCTTCGGCACGTACACGCTGGAAGGGGTGGACGTGATCCCGAACGGCACGACCGCGCTGCAGCTGCGCAACCAGTTCACCGCCGGGCGCACCTCCAGCGTCCGGTTCTCCTTCAACTACGACAAGCGCGACAACCGGCTGTTCCCCACCAACGGGCACCTCGAGTCCGCCTCCGCCGAGTTCGCCACCTCGCTGATCGGCAGCCAGAACCTCTTCCAGCGGTACCGCCTGATCGAGCGCCGCTACCGGCCGCTGTTCTGGGGACTGGTGGCCAAGGTGAACCTGTCGATCGGCTACATCCGCAGCACCGAACCGTTGAGCCGGCCCATCTCCATCAGCGAGAAGTTCTTCGCCGGCGGCATCAACTCCATCCGCGGCTATACGCTGCGCAGCATCTCTCCCACCAAGAAGATCCTGGCCTCGAGAGACCCCGATGCCGGCATCCTGGATTACGCGGTGGGCGGGAACAAGGAGCTCCTCACCAACTGGGAGATCGAGTTCCCGATCGTCGAGTCGGCGGGGATCCGCGGAGTCGTCTTCTACGACATGGGCAACGTGTTCGGGGAGAACGAGAACTTCTTCCAGAGCAACCAGCGGCCCGACGCGAACGGCAAGGGCACCTTGCCCCTGGGGCTCTTCCACAGCACCGGATTCGGCGTGCGCTGGTTCTCGCCGCTGGGCCCGCTCCGCTTCGAGGTCGGGTTCCCGCTCACCCGGCGCCCGATCGACGACCCGTACCTGTTCGAGTTCACCATCGGCAACTTCTTCTGACACCATCGATCACCTGGCGTGGGAGGACTGCGCACTTGACGCGCCTCGCTACGTCCCTTTAGCTTTGCCCGCTTTTCGTCCCACTGGAGATCCGAGATGCGCCGTCTTGCAATCGCCTGCCTGATCGCAACCACCGCCCTTTCCGCCGCCGCGCGCGCCCAGTCGCTGAAGCTCGCGTACGTCGACGTGCAACGCGCCATCCAGGAGACCGAGGAGGGCAAGGCTGCCCGGGGCCGGCTCAAGACCGAGTTCGAGCAGCGGCGCGCGCAGCTCGACAAGAAGAGCTCCGACCTGGAAAAGATGCAGCAGGAATACGAGAAGCAGGCGCCCGTGCTCTCCGACGACGCCAAGCGCAAGAAGCAGGAAGAGTTCCAGAAGGCGTTGCTCGAAGCGCGCAAGTCGGCCGGCGACCTCCAGGAGGACATGAACCGGCAGGAGCAGCAGGCCATGGGGAACATCCTGCAGCGGCTCCAGCAGGTGGTGGCCGAGATCGCCGAGCGGGAGTCGATCTCGTTCGTGCTGGACAAGGGAGGCCTCCTGTACGCGCCGGCCGCGGCGGACGTCACCAACGAGGTGGTGCGCCGGTACAACGACCGCTTCGGCGCGGGGGACAAGGCGGGCAAGGCCGGGCCGAAGACGGCGCAGCCCGCGCCGAAGTCGCCGCCGCCGCCGCCACCCGGGAAGAAGTAGGTGGGCGCGGGGGCGCTGCTCTCGGTCGAGGAGCTGGCGCGCCGCATCGGCGCCGTGGTGCGCGGCGACGGCTCGCGACGGGTGCGGGGCGTGGCGGCACTCGACGACGCGGGCCCCGAGGAGGTGGCGTTCTTCGCCAACGCGCGCTACCGGGCGGAGCTTTCGCGCACGCGCGCGGCGGCGGTGATCGTCGGCGAGGACGAGGCGAAGCTGGTGCCCCAGGGCGCCGCGCGGCTGGTGGCCCCGCAGCCCTACGTCGCGTTCGCCAAGGCGAGCGCGTTCTTCCATCCCGAGGAACGGCCGCCCGCCGGAGCGCACGCCAGCGCGTACCTCGGAGCGGGGGCCGAGGTCGATCCCACCGCGTCGGTGGGCGCGGCTTGCGTGATCGGCCGGGGCGCGCGGATCGGGCCACGGTCGGTGCTGCACCCGGGGTCCGCGGTGCTGGACGAGGCGCGCGTCGGGGCCGATTGCGTGCTGTGGACCGGCGCGGTGGTCCGCGAGCGCTGCGTGGTCGGCGACCGGGTGGTGCTGCAGCCGAACGCGGTGGTCGGCTCGGACGGATTCGGTTTCGCCTTCGACCTCGAAGGCAACGGCGAAGGGCCCTTCCACCGCAAGGTCCCGCAGGTGGGCATCGCGCGGATCGAGGACGACGTGGAGCTGGGCGCGTGCACCTGCGTGGACCGCGCGACGCTGGGCGAGACGGTCGTGGGGCGCGGCACCAAGGTCGACAACCTGGTGCAGATCGGACACAACGTGCGCATCGGTCCGCTCTCGCTGATCGTCGCGCAGGTGGGCATCTCCGGCTCGACCGAGATCGGCGCGGGCGTGGTGCTGGCCGGCCAGGTCGGAATCGTCGGGCACGTGAAGATCGGCGACGGCGCGCGCATCGGCGCGCAAGCCGGCGTCCCCAACGACGTGCCGGAGGGCGCGACCTACACCGGCTATCCGGCGATGCCGCACCGCGAATGGCTGCGCACGATGGCCGCGCTGCCGCGGGTGCCGGACCTGGTCAAGCAGGTGCGCAAGCTGGAGGCCCGCATCGCCGCGCTGGAGCGATCCGCACCGAAATAGGATACGTTCCCGGACCTTCGGGAGGTTCGCGTGGAAGGCCCCGCGCTCGACATCGCGAGGATCCTGGCGGCGCTGCCGCACCGGTACCCGTTCCTGCTCGTCGATCGGGTCGTCCAGGTGGTGAAGGGCGAGCGCATCCATGCCTACAAGAACGTCACCTTCAACGAGGGGTTCTTCCAGGGACACTTCCCCGGGAACCCGGTGATGCCGGGCGTGCTGCAGCTCGAGGCGCTGGCGCAGGCGGGCGCGCTGCTGGCGCACGAGAGCGCGCCGTTCGATCCTTCGCAGAAGGTCATCCTGCTGCTGGCCTTCGACGACGTGAAGTTCCGCCGGGTGGTCTCGCCGGGCGACCGTCTCGATCTGCACGTGGCCATCGACCGGCAGAAGGGGTCCTTCTGGCGGCTGGCGGGCCAGGCCAAGGTGGACGGGCAGCTGGCCAGCGAGGCGGAGATCATGGCCACCATCGCCGACCGCAAGGAGCAGAAGTGATCCACCCCACCGCGGTCGTCGATCGGCACGCCGAGCTGGATTCCACCGTCCAGGTCGCTCCGTACGCGGTGATCGGGCCCAAGGTGAAGATCGGCCCCCGCACCCGGGTGGGGCCCCACGCCGTCATCGAGGGCGACACCACCATCGGCGCGGACAACGTGGTCTTCCAGTTCGCCTCGGTCGGCGCGATCCCGCAGGACCTGAAGTACGCGGGCGAACCGACCAGCCTGGTCATCGGCGATGGCAACCAGATCCGCGAGTTCTCCACCGTCCACATCGGCACCGCGGCGGGCGAGGGCGTCACGCGCCTGGGGAACCGCTGCCTGCTGATGGCCAACAGCCACGTCGCCCACGACGTGCAGCTCGGCGACGGCTGCATCCTCGCCAACAGCACCGCGCTGGCCGGGCACGTCGTGGTCGAGGACCACGTCATCTTCGGCGGCCTGTCCGCCGTGCACCAGTTCACGCGCATCGGGAGGCTCGCCTTCGTCTCGGGCGGCGCGATGGTCACGCAGGACGTTCCGCCGTACGTCACGGTGCAGGGCGACCGCGCCGAGGTGGTCGGCCTCAACACCGTCGGCCTGACGCGCGCGCACTTCGACGAGCACGCCATCGCGCGGGTGAAGGGCGCGTACAAGATCGTCTTCCGCAGCAAGATGGGCCTGCGCGAGGCGGTGGCCCACGTGAAGGCGGAGTACGGCGGCCACGCCGAGATCGACCACTTCGTCGCCTTCCTGGAAGGCTCGCAGCGAGGCATCGCGCGCTGATGGATCCCATCGGGCTGGTCGCCGGCTCGGGCCGGTTCCCGGTCCTCTTCGCCCAGGCCGCCGCCGCCGCCGGCCGAAGCGTCGTCGCCGTCGGGCACGAGGGCGAGACCGACCCCGAGCTGGAGCGGAACGTCGCGCGGTTCGCCTGGGTCAAGCTGGGGCAGCTCGGCCGCATCGCCGAGGCCCTCCGCGAGGGCGGGTGCCGCGAGGCGGTGTTCTGCGGCGGGCTGCGCAAGGTGCGGCTGTTCGACCTCCGCCCGGACTGGCTGGGGGTCAAGGTGCTCGCCGGGCTGCGCAGCTTCGGCGACGACGCGGCGCTGCGGGCCATCGCCGACGCGCTCGAGCGCGAAGGCGTGCGCGTGGTCTCGCCATTGCCGCTCGTTCCCGACCTGCTGGCGCCGGCAGGACCGCTGGGGCAAAGGCGCCTGACCGACGAGCAGCGCGCCGATGCCGACGTGGGCTTCGGGGTGGCCCGCTCCCTCGGCGCGCTCGACGTCGGCCAGACGGTGGTGGTGAAGCGCGGAGTGGTGCTGGCGGTCGAGGCGGTCGAAGGCACCGACGCCTGCATCGCGCGCGGCGGCGCGCTGGCCGAGGGCGCCGTGGTGGTGAAGGCGTTCAAGCCGCAGCAGGACGCGCGCTTCGACGTCCCTGCCGTCGGGCCGGAGACGGTCGCGGCGATGCAGGCGGCGCGCTGCGCGGCGCTCGCCCTCGAGGCGCGCAAGGCGGTGGTGCTGGACCGGCAAGCGCTCGCCTCGGCGGCGGATC
>DASWGQ010000372.1:0-5524 GCA_036393595.1 Myxococcales bacterium
CCACATCCCGAGGTCCTTCAATGAGCGTGCTCGTCGACAAGAGCACCCGCCTGCTCTGCCAGGGCATCACCGGGAGCGCGGGGTCGTTCCACTCCAGGCAGATGCTCGCCTACGGGACGCAGCTGGTGGCGGGCGTCACGCCGGGCAAGGGCGGGACCCGCTTCGAGGAGAAGGTGCCGGTGTTCGACACCGTCGCGCAGGCGGTGAAGGAGACGGGCGCCAACGCGAGCGTCATCTTCGTCCCGCCGCCCTTCGCCGCCGACGCCATCCTGGAAGCCGCCGCCGCCGGGATCCCGCTCGTCGTGTGCATCACCGAGGGCATCCCGGTGGACGACATGGTCAAGGTGAAGCGGGCCCTGCAGGGTTCGCCGGCGCGGCTCATCGGGCCCAACTGCCCCGGGATCATCACGCCGGGCGAGTGCAAGATCGGGATCATGCCGGGCCACATCCACAGGAAGGGACGGGTGGGCATCGTCTCCCGCTCGGGCACGCTCACCTACGAGGCGGTCCACCAGGTCACCCAGCTGGGGATGGGCCAGTCGACCGCCATCGGCATCGGAGGCGACCCGGTGCACGGCCTGAGCTTCGTCGACTGCATGAAGCTGTTCGCCGGAGATCCGGAGACGGACGCCGTCATCCTCATCGGCGAGATCGGCGGAGGCGAGGAGGAGGACGCCGCCGCCTGGATCGCGGCCAACTACCGCAAGCCGGTGGTCGGCTTCATCGCCGGAGCGACCGCGCCTCCGGGCAAGCGGATGGGCCACGCGGGCGCGATCATCTCGGGAGGGAAGGGCACGGCGAAGGACAAGATCGCGGCGCTCCAGGCGGCGGGAGTCCACGTCGCGCCCGGGCCCCACTTGCTCGGGAAGACGCTGCAGCAGGTGCTCCGAAAGTGACCGGCGGCCAGTCGACCGCGACCTCGAACACGACCGCGACCCCGGCCCTCGAGGTCACCGGCCTCCGGAAAGTGTACCCTTCGCGGAAGGGCGGCCAGGTCGTCGCCGTGGACGGCCTCACCTTCCAGGTCCGCCCCGGCGAGGTGGTCGGGCTGCTCGGCCCGAACGGTGCCGGCAAGACCACCGCCATGCAGCTCGCCCTGTCGCTCCTCGACGCGGACGCCGGCGAGGCGCGCCTCTTCGGCCAGCACCCGGAGCTGCTCCAGGTCCGCCGCCGCGTGGGCTACGCGCCGGATGCGCCGCTCTTCCCGCGCAAGCTGACCGGCTTGCAGCTGCTCGCCCTCCACGCCGAGCTGCTCGGGTTCCCGCGCCCCGACGCCCGGCAGCGCGCGGAGAGATTCGCCGAGCAGGTGGGGTTCGCCGATCCGGCGCGGCGTCCCGCGGGGACCTATTCCCGCGGCGAGGCGCAGCGGCTCGGGCTGGCGCTGGCGCTGCTCGGCGATCCGGATCTCGTGTTGCTCGACGAGCCCACCGCCGGGCTCGATCCGGCCGGCGTCGCGGCCATGCGCGAGCTGCTCGTCTCCCTGCGCGCGCGCGGCGCGGCCGTGCTGCTCAACTCGCACCTGCTCAGCGAGGTGGAGCGGGTCTGCGACCGGGTCCTCTTCCTCAAGGAGGGGCGCCTGCTCCGCACGCACGAGGTGCGCGCCGGCGGGCGCAGGGTGGAGGTGCGCCTCGTCAACCCGGCCCAGATCGCCGGGCCGCTCGCGCAGGCCATCCCCGGGGGGACCTTGGAAGGCGACCGCTTCCGCGTGCCCGTCGCCTCCGAGGACGCGGTGCCCGCGCTCGTGCGGCAGCTGGTGGCGGCGGGCGCCGCGATCCTGGAAGTCCGCCTGGCCGGCGCGGAGCTGGAGCAGCTCTATCTCCAGATCGTCGAGGGGCGGGCGTGATCTCCTGGCCGGTCGCCCGCGCGGCGGCGCGCGAGAAGCTGCGCTCGCCCGCCATCCTGGCCATCGGGCTTTGCTTCGCCGCGGCCGCGGCCCTGGGCGGGCGCGCCGGCGCTCCGCGAGAGGCGTTCGGCGGGTTCGGCATCCCCTTCCTGGTGGTGCTGACGCTGGCCCTGGGCGCCGGCCTCCTCGCCGGCGAGCTCGAATCCGGCCACGCGCAGCTGGTCCTGCTCCGGCCGATCACGCGGGCTGCCTGGGTGGGCGGACGCCTCGCGGGAGCAGGCATCGCTCTCGCCGCCATCGTCGCGGCGGCGTGGCTTTTGGCCGCGGGGGGCGCCGCCCTGCGCGGCGGCGAGGCGCTTTCGCTTTCCGCGATCGCGGTCGTTCCCCTCGCCGTCCTCTGGGGATTCGCCTGGCTGTCGGTGCTCGCCGCGATCGGCGCCGTCCTTCCCGGCTGGACCAACGCGGCTGCGCTGGTGCTGGCCGGCATCGCCTGGCCGACCCTGCGCGGCACCCTGCCGGCGGCGCTCGGGCATCCGGAGTGGACGGCCTGGCTCGCGGAGCTGAGCAACTACCTCGGTCCCCAGGACCCGCTGCAGCTCGCCTTCCGGCCGCGCGAGGGGCTCGGGGCCGCGCTCTACGACCTCTCCTGGGTGTTCTTCGCCTGGCTCGTCGCGGTCCTCCTCTTCAACCGGCGGGAGCTGGCGCGGAGGCGCGCGTGAGCCAGCGGGCGATCCCTCGCCTGTTGCCCGCGCTGCTCGCCGCTTCGCTGGCGGCCTGGGTCGTCTGGCGGCTGCTGGCTTGACTCAGGCGGCCCGTTCGGGTACACAGCGCCGCTTTTCCAAGGGAGCCAACCGATGTCCGTCAAGCTGCGCCTCGCGCGCCGGGGTGCGAAGAAGGCGCCGTTCTACCACGTGGTCGCGACCGACTCGCGCAACCCGCGCGACGGGAAGTTCACCGAGGAAGTGGGCACCTACGACCCCAACACCAAGCCCGCCCGGGTGAACCTCAAGACCGACCGCATCGAGCACTGGCTGAAGCTCGGCGCCCAGCCGTCCAGCACGGTGGCGCAGCTGATCAAGCGCGCCCGCAAGTCGGCGGAGCAGCCGAAGCGGTAGCCGTCCGGGGGCGCCGCGAGGGTCGTCATGACGCAGACGCCCGGGCAGGAGCTCCTGGCGGTCGGGCGCGTGGCGCGCGCCCATGGCGTCCGCGGGAGGATTGTGCTCGTTCCGTACAACGCCGAATCCGACGCGCTGACGCGCGTCCCGGCCCTGTGGCTGCGCAGCGGCGAGGGCGAGCCGCGCCGCTACGAAGTCGCCCGAGCGGAGCGCGCCGCGCAGGGTTATCTCATCGCGCTGCGCGGGCTCGACGATCGCGACGCCGCCGATGCGTTGCGCGGGAGCGAGGCCTTGGTGGAGAGGGCCTCCTTGCCGGCGCCGGCCGAAGGAGAGGTCTACGCGGTCGACTTGCTCGGCTACGCGGTCGCCGACCAGTCGGGCGCGCCGCGGGGCGTGGTCGTGGGCGTCGAGACGGCCGGGCTGCAGGAGCTGTTGCGGGTGAGCAATGCCGGCCGCGAGTCGCTGGTTCCATTCGCGCTGGTCAAGGAGATCGACGAGGCCGGCCGGCGCATGGTGGTCGAGGCCCCGGACGGGTTGTTCGAGCTGGAGGAGTAGGTGGAAGTCGTCGTCTTGACCCTCTTTCCCCGCATGGTCGCGGGGCCCCTCGCGGAGAGCCTCCTCGGCAAGGCCCAGGAGAAGGGGCTCCTGCGCGCGCGGGTCATGGACATCCGCGAGTTCGCCGCCGGCAAGCACCGGGTCACCGACGACGTGCCCTACGGCGGCGGCGCCGGAATGGTGATGAAGCCGGAGCCGCTGGTCGGAGCGATCGAGGCGGCGCGGGCGGGGCTGCCCGGCGCCCACGTGGTGCTCCTCTCGCCGCAGGGCGCGCGCTTCGACCAGCGCAAGGCGGAGGAGCTGGCCGCCCGCGAGCGGCTGGTGCTGGTCTGCGGGCGCTACGAGGGCGTCGACGAGAGGGTCCTCGCCTACGTGGACGAGGAGCTGTCCCTGGGCGACTTCGTCCTGCAGGGAGGTGAGGCCGCGGCGCTGGCGGTGATCGAGGCCGCGGCGAGGCTGGTCCCGGGGGTCCTCGGCAACGAGGAAAGCGCCGCGCGCGAGTCGTTCGCCGGCGAGATGGTGCTGGAGGGGCCGCAGTACACCCGGCCGCCGGAGTTCCGCGGCGCGGAGGTCCCCAAGGCGCTGCTCAGCGGGGACCACGCCCGCATCGCGCGCTGGCGCAGGCGGCAGGCGCTCCTGCGCACGCGGGACCGCCGTCCGGACCTGTTCGAGAAGCTGCGGCTCTCGCCCGAGGACCTCCGGCTGCTCGAGCGAGAAGAAGCTTGACGATTCCTTGGTTTTCAGAGAGCACTAGGACACTCTACAAAGGCTGGTCCGAAGGAGCGGTGCGAAGATGCGCGCGAAGGCGATCGAGCTGGTGGAACAGAGGAACGTGAAGCCCGAGGCCCGCGGCCAGGTCCCGGCGTTTCGCGTCGGCGACACGGTGCGGGTGCACACGAAGATCAGCGAAGGCGACAAGGAGCGCATCCAGATCTTCGAGGGCGTGGTCATCCGCAGCAAGCGCGGCCACCTGAGCTCCACCTTCACCGTGCGGAAGGTCTCGTACGGGGTCGGAGTGGAGCGCATCTTCCCCGTCTACTCCCCGCGGATCGAGAAGATCGAGGTGGTGGCGAGCGGACAGGTGAGGCGCGCGCGCCTGTTCTACCTGCGCCAGCTGCAGGGCAAGGCGGCGCGGCTGAAGAGCGCCGAGGAAAGCGCCGCGCAGTAACGCGGGGGGCGAAGGCTACGTGCAGCTCACCGAGCTGCTCTACCAGCGGGTGAAGGATCTCGGCGCGCAGGGGCAGATCGCCCTGCGGCCCGGATACGTGGCCGTGGTCTCCCGTGCCGCCTCGCTGCGCGGCGCGCTCATGGCCGCCCTGTTCCCCGGCCCGGACGACCTGCGGCGCCTCGTCGACGGCGAGGGCCCCACGCGGGTGGGGCTGGGGCTCGTCTCGGGAGACGGCACTCCGTACCGGCTGCTGCGCGAGCTCGGCGGCGCGCGGCAGCTGCAGCGATTCGACGCCGCGGGCAAGAAGTTCTCCACGCTCTCCGAGGACAACCTGGAGATCGAGTCCTTCCTGCGCGTCGAGTGCGGCCTGCCCCCGGCCGACCACTACTTCAGCTTCTTCATCCTGGAGTCGAACGAGCTGCCCTCCCTGAAGGCGCGCGGCGTCTCGGGCCCCGAGGCGGTGGTGGACGGCGCCAAGGTGCAGGCGCTCAAGCAGGAGCTGGAGCAGACGCGCCGGTACGAGGGGATCCAGGACCGGCTGTTCAAGGTGCAGCAGCGTCTGCACGAGCTGACCGAGCTCAACCACCGGTTCCGCGAGGCGCAGGACCAGCTGAACGCCATCCAGGCGGAGCTGGCGCGCTCCCCGTGGACGCCCGAGCAGATGAAGGACCTTACCGCGCGCGCCGGCCGCGCCAAGGAAGCCTCGAAGAGACGCGACGACGCGCTCAGCGAGCTCGCGTACAAGCGCCAGCGGGCCATCCAGACCACGCCCCCTCCGGCGGAATCGCTGTGGGGAAACCCCTGGTTCGTCGTCGGCCTGCTGCTCGGCATCGGCATAGACGC
>DASWGQ010000373.1:0-38582 GCA_036393595.1 Myxococcales bacterium
CGGGCAGGGGCCGCGTTGGGCGGTGAGCACGGAGACGTTCGAGGCGATGCGCTTCTGGTTCCCCATCGCCGCCGCCGCCGTCTGCTCGTACCTGGGCAACCGCTTCGGCGCGCGGCTCCGGGCGCGCTACGCTCCGCCGGCGCTCGCTCCCGTCGCACGGAACGCGAAGCTCTGATCGAGCGCCGCCTCCCTCAGTAGCGGTGGAACTCGCCGCGGGCGACGATCACCGCGGAGCCGGCCACCTCGACGCGCTCCACCCGGTCGGCGGACCCGGTCACGCGCGCCCGCAGCAGCGACGGACGCCCGATCTCGGCGCCCTGCCGGATCTCGATCTCGTCTCCGAAGGCGATGCGCCCGTGCCGCGCGAGGTGCAAGGCCAGCGGCCCCGCGGCCGAGCCGGTGGCGGGATCCTCGGCCACGCCGAGCGCGGGCGCGAACATCCGCGTCTTCCACCGCTTCCCCGATCCCGCGAAGCAGTTCGCGCCCACCTCCGCCAGGCCGGCGAGCGCGCCCAGGTCCGGGCGGAGCCCGGCCACCTCCGCCTCGCTCTCCAGCTCGACATAGACGTGCACCGGGCCGTTCCTGTAGGCGACGACCGGCAGCCGCGAGCCGCGCACCCTGAGCGCGGCGAGCAGCTCGGCCTCGCGCTCGTACGGGCCCCAGGAGGGGATGGGCTGCTGCATACGGCCGGACACGACCCGACCGCCTTCGCGGCGGAGCTCGACCGGCACGACGCCCACGCCGGTCTCCAGCAGGACCACGTCGCCGGGCAGCGGCTCGCCCACCACGAAGGCGGAGCCGAGCACCGGGTGCCCGGCGAACGGCAGCTCGTGGGCCGGAGTGAAGATGCGGATGCGCGCGTCGCCCCCGCGCTCGGGCGGCAGGACGAAGGTGCACTCGGCGAAGTTCATCTCCCGCGCGAGGCGCTGCATCTGCTCGGCGGAGAGGGCGCGCGCGTCGGTGAACACGCCGAGCTGGTTCCCTTCGAGGGGCGTGTCCGTGAACACGTCGGCGACGGCGTACGGGAGCGGAGCGGCCATCTCCGTTCTATATAGCCGGTTTCCTGCGGAAATGAGGGCCGATCAGCTAGCGCGGAGCGCTCGTCACCGGCTCTTCGAAGACGTCCAGCCGACCGAACACCCCGATGGCCGTCGCGCTGCGCCCCCGCGCCTCTCCGTTGGTCGCCGCCGCGACCTTGCGCGAGTCCGGAGACCAGCTCACCTGGAACGACAAGTCGTTGCGCGCGCAGGTGGACGCGGAAAACGCGAGCAGCTGCGCTTCGCCTCCCTTCGCCCTGCGCAGAACGTACCGAAGCCGCTCGGTACGGCACCCGCGCGCGTCGTTCTTGCCCGCCGTGCGGTCGATCACGAGCGCGGTCATGCCATCCGGCGAGGCGCACTTCCCGTGCGCGCCGTCGACACGGCACACCGGTGTCAGCGCTCCGGCTTTCGACAGCCGCGCCGCGCCCTCGTCCGCCGGACCGGCCGCGTCGTACCCGGTCACCGCCGGATCCTCCGCCGAACAGCCTGCTTTGATCCGAGCGGCTTGCAGCGGACCTTCGATGGGGCGCGTCTCGAAGTCCTGGTGTCCCTCGGCGGCGATGCGGAAGGCCTCGGTTCCCGTGGGGCCGCGCAAGAACAGGACTTGCGTGCGCCAGCTCAGGCTGGAACCGCAGTCCAGATCGTCCCCAGAGGAACGCGCTTCATAGGCAAGCACGCCCGGGGGCGACCACCCCCGAAGATCGATGCGCCGGTAGTAGCGTCCGGCACGCCCGGCCGGATCGAGTGGGTCTGGATCGAGCGCCAGTCCTCGCGACGCCGACTCCGCCAGCGCCAGCGCTGCGGCGATCGCGAGCAGCCGCAATGGTTACTCTCCCTCGATCTTGTAGAAGCGCCCGATGCGCGGGTCCTCGTACGCGTTCCAGGCGCGTTGCACGCGGGAGACGCCGCCCGCGTTGGCGGTGAGGATCGTGTACTTGACGACGTTGTCCGCCGCGTCTCTCTGCAGGTCCACGATGAAGAAGGAGTGCCCCGCGTTGCGATCGTCGGCCTCGAGCGAAGCGTCGTTCTCGTGTTTCCAGCCTTGCACGCAGTCGCCCACCCGCAGCTTGTTCACCAGCTTCTGCAGCTTGCGAGATTTGACGCGCCGCTTGCGCTCGTTGGGCGAGATCGTCTCGTTCTTTGCCTTGCGCTCGTCCTCGATCTCGTCCTCGGCGGCCTTCTGCTCGTCCGCCGAGAGCTGGATCTTCTGGCCCACGCCGAGATCGATGACCACGCCGGTGCTGCCATCCGGATGGTCGTTGCGGTCTGGGACGATCTCCCAGGCGGATTCGTACTTGCCGCAGGTCCGGTCGATCGCGAGATCGAGGTCGCCGATTTGCCCGCGCGTCGCCCAGAAGAATGCGGCGAGCGTCGACGACGAGCAGTCGGTCTGCCAGTGCGGCTTGTCGCTCGCGCTTCCGGTGGTGACGAACCAGGTGTCACCGAACGCAATGCCCACCGGGAAGACCTTGGGCGGATTCGCCAGCCGGTCCGCTTGCGATGCGTACTTCACACCCTGGCCGGCCCAGTAGTCGAGCGTGGCAACGCATCTGCCGGCGAGCGCCTTGCTCGACATCGGATCGTCGCTGAACGTCGCCTCCTTCACGCGCACTCCTTCGTACCTGTACGGTTCGGGGAGGTCGTTCTTCTCCAGCAGCGCAAGGTCGAGCAAGGCCGCGGTGAGGCGGTCGAACTTGCCGGTCGCGACCAGGTCGGACTTGACCTTCCCCACCGTGGAGAGCCTGGCATCCAGCCCGGAATCGGCGAGCTGCGCGTTCTGGAATGCCTTCACGTACTGGGCGAGGGAATCGTTGTAGACGTCCATCGCCGACACGGCGGCGTTTCCGTTCCAGAAGAGGCCCAGGCGGATGCAGCGGATGGCCGGCCCGCGCGGGGACCCGACCTTGAACGGTTCCGATGCGTCGTTCGCCATCCAGTCGTCCAGGTGGCCGCGGGCCAGCGCGCAGGAGGCGAGCTTGTAGACGAGTGGCCCCGGGGGCGCGATCTCGAGCGTCGCTTGCGCCTTGACTGCCGCCCCGCCGCCCTTCGGCACTGCGGTGAAGGTGTACGCGATCTTCCTGTCCGGCGCCGCGGCCGCGTCGCTCTCCGAAACCACCAGGGAGAGATCGCCGCTGGGCACCGCGAGATGCGCCACGTCGAGAGGAGCCGGCACGCCGGTTGCCGGGTCGAGCGAGAGTGAGTCGCAGTCCCCTTGCACCGTCCAGCTGAGCTTCACCGCCTGGCCGGGCAGGACCCGGTCTCGCTCGAGCTTGGCGGAGATGGTCACCGCCGTGGGCTGCGGCTGAGCAGTACCCGCCGCGCCAGGCTGCGGACCCGCGGGAGCTTGGGTCTGCGCCGGCGGCGATGCGGCCGCAGGCGCCTGCGTGGAGCCCGCTGCTGGGGCTTGCGCCTGCGTCGAGCCCGTGGTCCCTGCCGCGGCCGGAGGTTGTCCGGCTGCGGCCGACGGCTGGGCGGCTGCCGGCTGCGAGGCAGCCTGTGCGCCTCCAGCCTCGGCGGCCGCTGGTTGTCCTTGGGGAGCCGCGGCTCCCGCGGCGCCTGCTTGTGCCTGCGGAGCTGCCGCCGCGGGCGCGCCGGGAGCCTGGCTGGGAGCGGTTGCCGCCCCGGCAGCTGCCTGCGGCGGGGCAGGTGCGGCCCCGGGCGGCAGGGCGCCCGCCGGTATCGCGCCGGATGCCAGGGTCGCGGCGGGAGCGGCGACGTCGTGCGTCGGCACAACGGCAGAGCCGGCCGCGGCGCCCGCGGCAGCTCCAGCGGCGGCGCCCGCGCCGGCGCCGCCCGCCCCCGCGCCCGCGGCAGCTCCCGCCGCCGCGCCCGCCACTGCGCCCTTCGCTCCGCCCGTCACTGCTCCGGCGATCGCGCCCGCCACCGCGCCGGCCAGCGCCGCGACGCTCAGCGACGACGGGTTGATCTGCACCTGGCTGCCTTTGAGCGTGAACGTTCCACCCGCCTTCATCGCTGCGTCGCCGCCGACCTTCAGGTCGAACTTGTCGCTCACGTCGACCTTGGCGTTCTTGCTCGCGTGGACCTCGAGGTCCTCGCAGCGCATGGCGATCTTCTTCTTCGCCCGCAGCTCGACGCAGCCTTCCTTCGCCTCGATGAGCAGCTTCTTGGCCTTGACGTCGAAGGTGAGGACGCGCTTCCCCGTCCCGTCGCAGATGGTGATCTTCTCCTCGCCGTCCTTGTCCGACAGGGCGATCTGGTGCCCGGACCTGGTCTGGATCATCCGCGTGCTGTTGTCGTCGGCGTAGGCGTCCTTCATCGGCTTGTCTTTGGCGTTCCACAGGCCGCGGATCACGTACGGACGGTTCGGCTGGCCCATCTCGAAGGCGACCAGGACCTCGTCGCTCACCTCAGGCAGCCAGTAGAACCCGCGCCCCGGACCGCCGGCCGGCTGGACCACGCGCGCCCAGTCCGACTCGGGCATTCCCGAAAGCCGCGGAAAGCACACCTTGACCCGGCCGAGCTTCTGCGGGTCCTTCACGTTGGTGACGAGGGCGACCTCGACGCCGAAGATGGTGGCCGAGCCCGTCGAGGCGACCTTCCCCGCCCCTTGCATCTGGCCGAACAGGTTCTCGTCCACGTCCCCCCTCCCGCGTCCCTGCTCTATGGTGAACCAGCGAAGGCGATCGGTCAACCGGCCCGAGTGGATTTCGAGCGCGCGGCGGCTCGGGCTATGCGAGAGTGCGCCGCCGAAGGAGGCCACGTGCTCGCGCTCATCGCTCTTCTCGCAGCACCGCCCTACTCGCCCGAGGTCGCCGCCCGCCTGGTCGGCGGCGCGCTCACCGACGGCGTCACGTACGCCCGGGTGGCGGAGCTGACGGACGGAATCGGCGCCCGCCTCTCCGGCTCCCCAGGAGCGGAAGCCGCCGTGAAATGGGCGCTGCAGCGGTTTCGCGACGACGGGCTGGAGGTCCGGGCCGAGCCGGTCAAGGTGCCGCACTGGGTCCGCGGCGAGGAGCGCGCCGAGGTGCTCCCGGCCCGCGGACGCGCGGGCCACCAGCTCGCGGCGACCGCGCTGGGCGGCAGCCCGGGCACCGCGGCGGGCGGCCTGACCGCCGAGGTGGTCGAGGTGCGCTCCATCGCGGAGCTGCAGGCGCTGGGCGACAAGGCGCGCGGCAAGATGGTGTTCTTCAACCATTCCATGTCCACCGCGGGCGGAAAGACCGGGTACGGCGATGCGTCGCCCCTGCGCAACCGCGGCCCGGCCGAAGCGGCGAAGCTCGGCGCCGCCGGAGCGCTGGTGCGCTCGCTCGCCACGGCATCCCTGCGCGATCCGCACACCGGCGCGACGACGTTCGAGGCCGGCGCGCCAAAAGTACCCGCGGCGGCGCTCGCGGTGGAAGACGCCGAGCTCTTGCACCGCCTCCTGCAGCGCGGTCCGGTGCAGGTCCGCCTGGGGCTCGGCTGCCGCACCCTGCCCGACGCCGACTCGGCCAACGTGGTCGCCGACGTGCGCGGCCGCGAGAAGCCGGAGGAGGTGGTGCTGCTCGGTGCGCACCTCGATTCGTGGGACCTTGCCCAGGGCGCGGTCGACGACGCGGCGGGGGTCGCGGTGGTCATGGAGGCCGCGCGGCTCATCGCGCAGCTGCCCCAGCGCCCGCGGCGCACCGTCCGCGCGGTGCTCTTCATGAACGAGGAGAACGGCCTCGCCGGCGCAAAGGCGTACGCGCAGGCGCACGCCGCCGAGGCGGACCGGCACGTGGCCGCGCTCGAGTCCGATGCGGGCGCGGGCCGTCCGCTGACGGTCGGCCTGCGCGCGGGCGAAGGCGCGCAGGCGCTCCTCGCGCCTTGGCTCGCGCCGCTCGAGACGCTCGGAGCGGCGGACTTCGGTGGAGAAGCCGGAGGCGCGGACATCGGCCCGCTGGCGGCGTTCCGGGTCCCGTTCGTGGGCGTGCAGCAGGACGTGAGCCGCTACTTCGACTACCACCACAGCGCCGGGGACACGCTGGACAAGGTGCGCCCGGGCGACCTCGCCCAGACCGCCGCCGCCGTGGCCTGGGTCGCATACGCGCTGGCCGAGATGCCCCAGGCGCTGCCGCGGCCCAGCGCGCCCGCCGGCCGTCCGTCGGGAGGACGGCCATGACGGCAATCCTGCGCAGCTACGTCCAGGGACGGTGGATCGAGGGACAGGGCGCTCTCGCCACGCTGGTCAATCCGGCCACCGAGGAGCCTCTCGCGCGCACCGGGACGGGCGGGATCGACTTCGCGGCGGCGCTGGAGCACGCGCGCGCGGCCTCGCCCGCGCTGCGGGAGATGGCCTTCGCCCAGCGAGGCGAAGCGTTGCGGGCCTGGTCCCAGGCGCTGCACGCGCACCGGGACGGGCTGATCAGCCTCGCCATCGCCAACGGCGGCAACACGCGGGGCGATGCGAAGTTCGACGTCGACGGCGCCATCGCCACCCTCGCCCACTACGCGGACCTGGGCGCGCAGCTGGGGTCCTTGCGCGCGCTGCGCGACGGCGATGCGGTGCAGCTCGGGCGCACGACGCGCTACGCGGGCGTCCATGTCTGGGTCCCGCGCGACGGGGTGGCGGTGCACATCAATGCGTTCAATTTCCCCGCCTGGGGCACCGCGGAGAAGGCCGCGGCGTCGCTGCTCGCCGGGATGCCGATCGTCTCCAAGCCCGCGACCAGCACCGCGCTGCTCGCGTTCCGGCTCGCCGAGCTGGCCGTCGAGACCGGCGCGCTTCCGCCCGGCGCGTTCACCTTCCTCGCCGGCAGCCCCGGCGATCTGCTCGACCGGCTCGGGCCGCAGGACGTGGTCGCGTTCACCGGCTCCTCGCAGACGGCCGCAAAGCTGCGCGAGCAGCTCGCGAGGCGCGGGGCGCGCCTGAACGTGGAAGCCGACAGCCTGAACGCCGCCGTGCTCGGTCCGGACGTCGCGCCCGGCAGCGCCACCTGGGACCTCTTCGTCGCCGACGTGGTGCGCGACGTGACGCAGAAGGCAGGCCAGAAGTGCACGGCGGTGCGGCGCATCTTCGCCGGCCCGCAGCTCGAGGCCGTTCAGGAGGCGCTGGTCGAGCGCCTCTCCTCGGTCAAGGTCGGGGACCCCTCGCGTCCCGAGGTGGGCATGGGCCCCCTGTCCACGGCGGACCAGCTCCGCGACGTGCGCGCCGGAATCGCGAAGCTCGCCCGGGAGGCGCAGACGCTGGTGGGAGGCGACCAGGCCGTCGAGTCGAAGGGGTACTTCGTCGCTCCCACGCTGCTGCTCTCGAAGGACCCCGCTGCCGCCACCGTCGTCCACCGTGACGAGGTGTTCGGCCCCGTGGCCACGCTGTGCGCCCTCCCGGGCGGCTCCGCGTCCGCCGCTGCGCGCCTGGCAGCGGGCCTGGTGCAACGAGGCGGAGGCGGCCTGGTGTGCTCGGTGTACAGCGACGACCGCGACTTCCTGCGCGCGTTCGTGCTCGCGGTCGCGCCCTACCACGGGCGCATCTACCTGGGCAGCGAGAAGGTCGCCGGCCAGACGATGGGCCCCGGAACCGTGCTCCCGCAGCTCGTCCACGGCGGCCCCGGCCACGCGGGCGGCGGCGAGGAGCTGGGCGGCCTGCGCGGCCTGCAGCTCTACTCGCAGCGCGTTGCCCTGCAGGGTGACCGTGCGTTGCTCGACGCCGTGGCCCCCGCCCTGGAGAAACGGTCGCCGTAATTACTGCGCGGAGTGCCACTGCGCGAAGAGCGGCGGGGCCTCGGCGACGAAGTCCTCGTGACGGGGGCGCCAGTCCAGCTCGGTGCGCGCCTTCTCGCTCGATACCTTCTGATCGAGCGCAAGGGCGTCGGCGAGCAGCCCCATGGTGGACCGCGCCTTGTCCAGCGGCAGCGCGGTCACCTTGCCGTCCTTGCCGGCGGCGCGGCTGGCCGCCTCGGCGACCTCGCGGACGGTGCGGGTCGAGGCGTCGGTGGCGTGGAAGACGGAGCCCGCCGGCGCGCGCTCCACCAGCCGCACGTACAGCTCGGCGAGGTCGTCGACGTGGACGAGCGGCCAGTGGTTCGCGCCTTCGCCGACGATCTGCGCGGCGCCCTGCTTCAGCGCGGTGCCGAACAGCGAGGCGGGGATTCCGCCGCGGGCTCCGCCGTAGACGATCCCCGGCCGGACCACGACGGAGCGGATGCCTTCCTTGGCGAGCTCCAGCGTCAGCTGCTCGTGCGCCGGGCGCCAGGCGGCGATCTTCACCGGATTCGTCGGGCTCGACTCGTCCGCCACGGCGCCGGCCGTGTCGCCGAGCACCCAGATGCCGCTCGTGTAGATGAACGTCGCACCCACCCTGCCGTGCAGCAGCTCGCGCGCGTTCTGGATGGACTTGCGGTCCAGCTCGACCGACTGCGGCCCGGGATCGCTCGCGCAGTGGACGATCGCCTGCACGCCGTACGCCGCCGCGGCGTATCCGGCGGGATTGGCGAGGTCGCCCTGCACCAGCTTCACGCCGGCCGCCTGGAGAGCGGACGCCTTGTCCTTGTTGCGGACGAGGGCCTGCACGTCGTGTCCCGCCTTCTTGAGGCGCAGGGAGACGGCACTGCCGATGTACCCGGTCCCGCCGGTGACGAACACCTTCATCGAGCCCCTCCGTGGGGTGGCCGCGTTTCTCTACGCTCGCGCGCGCCCGCCAACAAGAGCGAAGTGGATGACGCCCTCAGTGCCCGCTCCTGAGACGACCGTCGCAGCGACTGTATACCTGCCTACGCACCGTCACCGCCGGTGCGCAGCGAAACCGCCGCCGGTGTGTGCTTTACACCTACAGAGAACGCGGGCATGTGCCCGGAATGTTTCAGGTTCGTGACGTCACGCGGCGTGTCACTGTCCGGCCTACTGTTTGCTACTGACCTCCCGGGGGTTTGCGCGGGAGCGGCAACGACATGAACGTCGAGCGCCTTCCAGTCCGACATCACGAGCGCGTGGCCGTCCTCCTCAACGCCAACGCCGGCGCGGTCTCCGACGACCTCCGGCGCGAACTGGAGAACTTCGTCCCGCCCGAGGACGTCTTCTACTCGCGCACCTTCGAAGACGCGCGCGCCATCGCCCGCACCGTCCTGGAGCGCGGGTACTCGACCGTCCTCACCGGCGGTGGCGACGGCACCTTCGTCGGCTACGTGAACTGCCTCTTCGAAGAGGCTGCCCGGCCGGAGGTGGTGGTGCAAGGCGGAGCGGCGGTGCAGCTCGCGCGGCACCGCTACCGCGTGCCCCGCGTGGGCGTGCTCAAGCTCGGCACCGGCAATGCGGTGGCGGAGTTCTGCGGCTCGTCCGCCCGGCGCGTGGGCGTCGTCGAGGACATCCTGCGCGCTCGCTCCGGCGAGGTGGCGCAGGCGCGCGAGGTGCACCTGCTCGACTGCGAGGGCAAGCTGGCGCCCTTCGCCGGCCTGGGCATCGACGCCGCCGTGCTGAACGACTACGTGCGCCTGAAGAAGGGCCTCGAGGGCGGGAAGCTCCGGTTCGCCGGCGCGGGCGGGCTCGGCTACTTCCTCTCGATCGTGGGCCGCACCATCCCGGGCTACCTCCTGCAGCGCGGCGTTCCGCAGGTGGAGGTGGTGAACCTCGGCGCGCCGGCGCGGCAGCTCGGGCCCGACGGGAAGCCGCTCGGCCGCGACATCGCGCGCGGGGAAGTCATCTACCGTGGCCCGTGCCGCATCGCCGCCGCCGGAAGCGTCCCTTGCTATGGCTTCGGCTTCCACATGTTCCCCTTCGCCCGCAAGGCCCCGGGCCGGTTCCAGCTGCGCATCTCGACGATGGGACTGCCCAGGATGCTGGCCCAGTTCCCGCGCATCTGGCGCGGGCACACGCCCCGCGGCGGCCTGCTCGACTTCCATTGCGACAAGGTCCAGATCGCCTTCGACCGCGAGATGCCCCTGCAGGTCGGCGGCGACGCCGAGGGCTATCGCAAGCAGCTGGTGGTCGGCATGGGCGACGAGCCGCTCGAGCTGCTCGACTTCTCCCGCCCCGCCTCTGCGTAGCCTACAGGCGTTTCACGCGGAGCGCGCTGAGAGCGCGGAGCGCGCAGAGTTGTTTTTCGAAAATCGATTTTCTTCGCGCGCTTTCTTTTCCTCTCCGCGCGCTCCGCGTGAAACGCTTGTAGGCAATTGCGCGGCCTAGAGGACGTTGGAGGCGAGCTCGGCGAGGGCGCTGCGCTCGCCCTTGGTCAGGGTGATGTGCCCGGCCAGGCGTTCGCTGCGGAACTTGTTCACCACGTGGATGAGGCCGTTGTTGGTGGAGTCCACGTAGGGATTGTCGATCTGGTAGGGATCGCCGGTCAGCACGATCTTCGTGTTGTCGCCCACGCGGGTGATGATGGTCTTCACCTCGTGCGGGGTGAGGTTCTGCGCCTCGTCGACGATGATGTACTGGTTGGGGATGCTGCGGCCGCGGATGTAGGTGAGCGGCTCGATCGCCACCAGGCCCAGGTCGACCAGCTCCTTGTAGCTGCGGCCCGCCTTCTTGTCGGCGCGCGACAGCCCCATGAGGAACTCGACGTTGTCGTAGATGGGCTGCATCCAGGGATTCAGCTTCTCCTCGACGCTGCCGGGCAGGTAGCCGATGTCCTTGCCGAGCGGGAACACGGGGCGCGAGACCAGCATCTTCTGGAAGACCTGCTCCTCCATCGTCTTCTGCAGGCCGGCGGCGATGGCGAGCAGCGTCTTTCCCGTGCCGGCCTTGCCGACGATGGTGACCAGCTTGATCTCGTCGTTGAGGAGCAGATCGAGCGCGAAGCTCTGCTCCTTGTTGCGCGGCCGCAGGCCCCAGGCGCCCTCTTTGAGCGACTTGAGCAGCGGCACGAACTTGCCCTTGGCCGCGTTGTACTTGGCGAGCGCGGTGTGGCTCGCGGCGTCGCGGTCCTTGAGCAGCGCGAACTCGTTGGGACAGACCGTGCCGGCGATCGCCTCGGGCACCGGCAGCTCGCCGTGCGCGTAGAACGAGTCGATCTCGCCGCGCGAGGCCTCCACCTCGCGCACGCCCATGTAGACCTCGGGATTCTCGATCTTGTCGTTTCGATAATCCTCGCTGGGCAATCCGAGCGCGTCGGCGCGGATGCGGAGGTTCACGTCCTTGCTGACGAACACGCAGCGCAGATTGGGCTCGCGGTCCTTGATGTCCGTGGCCAGCGCCAGGATGCGGTTGTCGGCCAGGTGGCCGTTCATCAGCTCGCGCGGCAGCTCCTTCTGGGTGAAGAGCACCCGCAGCGTGCCGCCCCCTTCGAGCGGGACCCCCTCGGTGAGCGAGCCTCCTTCGGCGCGGAAGGCGTCCAGGTCGCGCGAGACCTGGCGGGCGTTGCGGCCCAGCTCGGACAGGTCGCGCTTGAACTTGTCGATCTCCTCCACCACGTAGATGGGGATGATGACGTTGTTGTCCTTGAACTTGAACAGCGCGCTCGGATCGTGGAGAAGGACGTTGGTATCGAGGACGTAGTTCTTTCTCAACGAGGGCTCCCGGGCGGCTCGACCCTTCGGCCGGAGCGTAGATCGGGAGGGTCCGGAAGCGAAGCCCGAAATCGTCCTCAAGCCGCTGCCTTTCCGGGGCCGGACTCGACGCGATTCCGCCCCGTCTGCTTGGCCCTATACAGCGCCCGGTCGGCGGTGGTGAGCAGCTCGTCCGGGTTCTGTCCCCCGCCCGGCCAGGTGGCGACGCCCACGCTGACGGTGACGCGCAACGAGCCCTGCTCGGTGACGTGGGAAGTCCCTTCGACGGCCGCCCGAAGCCGCTCCGCGATGGCTCGCGCGCCCGCAGCATCGGTCTCCGGCAGGACCACCGCCAGCTCCTCGCCGCCGTAGCGCGCCACCAGGTCGGTCTCGCGCGCCTGCGCGCGCGCGACCGCCGCCACCCCGCGCAGGACTGCATCGCCGGCCGGGTGGCCGTGCGTGTCGTTCACCTTCTTGAAATGGTCGACGTCGAGCAGGACCAGCGAGAGCGGCCGGCGGTAGCGCTGGGCCTCGCGGACCCGCGCCGCGAGCTGCGCGCTGAGCGTGCGGCGGTTCAGCAGGCCGGTGAGGCCGTCGGTGGTGGCGAGCTTCTCGGCCTGCTCGTACAGGCGCGTGCGCACCAGCGCCGCGGCGGCCTGCAGCGCCAGCATCGCCAGCGAGGCCTGCACCGGGTCGGGCAGGCCGTCGCGGCGGCGAGTCCCGCACACCAAGGTGCCCACGGTGGTCTCGCCCGCCCGCATCGGGAAGATCTTCAGCGCGCCCAGGCCCCGTACGGCGGTGGCCGAGTCGAAGATGACCACGCGCTCCATCGCCTGCAGCTCGCGGCCGGGCAAGGGAGCTCCCAGCCGGACCACGTTGGCGACCAGGCCGGGGTTGTCGGCGAAGGTGAGGCCCGCCAGGGGACCTGCGCCCTCTCCCGCGACCGACTGGACGCGGTGCCGCGGCCGCGCTCCGGCGCGCGCGGGCTCCTCGACCAGCGTCACCGCGCACAGATCGAGCGTGCCCATCTCGCGCGCCTGCGCCACCGCGCAATCCGCCGCCTGCGCCAGGGTGGTGGTGCGATTCAGCTCCTCGAGGGCGCGGAAGAAGCGCGCCTTCTCCTCCTTCTCGCTGCGCACCGCGGCGAGCAGGCGCTCCCCTTCCATCGCGCGCACCACCTCGCCGGCGAGCGACGTCAGCACCTGCTCGTCGGCGGGCCCGAAGGCGGCCTCGCGATCGGCGACCAGCGCGCCGAGCACGCGCTCCTGCAGGTCGCGCAGCGGCACACCGCAGAAGCAGTGCACCGGAGCCGGGCCGTCGTAATGCGAGAGCGCGGGACCGTCGCCCTGCAACAGGACCGGCCTCGCCGCCGCGAGCACGGCGCCCAGCGCACCCTCGCGCGTGGGCAGCGGGCCGCGGAAGAGGTGGTCGCTGCGGGAGATCGAGTCGCGCAGGCGCACGGTCGCGCCGTCCGGCGAGAGCAGGAAGACCGCGACCGTGTGCGGCTGCAGCGCGGCGGCGGCCACCGAGAGCGCGCCGCGGACCGACTCCTCGATCTCCGACACGGCCGCGAGGAGCTGCCGGTCCGGGTCGGCCTGGGCGGTGGCGACCAGGCGGAACTCGCGCGCGCTGCGCTCCGCGTCCGCCACGCGGCGCCGCACCGCCTCCTCCTCCGCGGTCCGCGCGGCCCGCAGGCGCGCGGCGAGCACGCCGTGGTAGAGCGCGGCGAAGACGGCGGTGAAGGCGGCGTGCGTGGCGAAGAGCGGCCAGCGCACGGGCAGCGCGCCCTGGGCGAGGAAGAGCCCCGCATCCAGGCCCAGCAGCCATCCCAGCGCGGGGAGCGCGAAGCGCAAGGGGAGCGCCAGCGCGTAGCCGGCCCCCAGGAGATACACGAGAGGATAGAGCGGGCTCGACAGGCCCCCGCCGAGCTGCGCCAGCGCCAGCGCGCCTACCGCCGACAGCGCGCACGCCTCCACCGTCCACCGGGCGGGCGCGCGTGCGCCGCTCAGCTTCCGCGTCACCTGCCGCAGCGCCGCCCACACCCCGGCGGCGACCAGGAACGTCCAGGAGGCAATGCGGGCGGGATCTAACTGGGCGGACTGCGCGAAGGCTCCGCGCACCAGCAGGACCGCAAGCGCGAGGATCGCGGCGGGCATGGCTGCCCTGCTCGCCCAACGCCGCGCCCGCCTGGTCCAGTGCTCCGCCATGCGCGCGCCTCACTCGAACTTGACGAGAACCTCGTCGGGACGGACGAAACCGAGCTGCTCGCGCGCTTCCTTCTCCAGGACGCGCGGATCCATCGGGGAGGAGAGCGCCCGGACGCGCCGCTGCAGGCGCGCGTTCTCCTCGCGCAGGGCGTGGTTCGCCGCCTCTTGCCGGGCCATGTCCTGGTCCAGCCTGCGGAGCAGCCGCACCCCGCGCGGGTCGGCCAGCGCCGCCGCGGCGATCGCCAGCGACGCCACCGCCGCTCCCGCCACCAACGCCCGCGGCCTCCCGATGATCCCCGACAAGTCCATCGCCAGGCAGCGTTCCACGCACCACCGCACCCAGCAAGAAAACCGCCCCCACATCCAACCACCCCAGCCGCGATGCTGACGAAGAGCGTTTCAGGGGAGAGCGGAAGGGACGGAAGGACGGAAGATCATTTTTCGGTATCGCCGCGGGCGCCCGAGCCGGCACGCCCAACTGAACCTTCCGCGCTCCCGGATCTTCCGCGCTCCCCTGAAACGCTTTGGTTCACCGCTGCGGCGCAGAGGGCCGGCGGGTCAGCGCGATTCGAAAGACTGTTCCAGTTCGTCCATGAGGAGATCGTAGACGCGGCTGGAGACCTTCTCGAGGAATTCCTCGCCGTCGGGCAGGTCGTCCTTGCCGCCGGCGTCGTCGCCGCGGCTGCGGGTGCGCTTCGCGGTGTGGATGCCGTCGGATGCCGGAGCGCCCTCGCCGTCCGGGAGCTTGAAGTCCGGCGCGGGGCGGCTCAGGTTGAGCGTCTCCATCGCCGGCGCCGACCCGTAGCTGTGCTCCGCGTGCAGCGCCTCCGCCTCGGCCGTGCGCACGTCGAGGTTCTTGCGGCCCTTCTGCAGGACGTGCGTCAGCTCGTGCGCGAGCAGCTTCTCGCCTTCCGCGCTGCCGGGGCTGAACTTCCCGGGGGCGAAGAAGATGTGGTCCTTGACCGTCACCGCCTCGGCCGCGTAGCGGCTGGTGATCTGCGCCGCGCCCGGCCCCACGTGCACGCGCACGCCGGTGAAGTCGCCGCCGAGGAACTGCTCCATCCGCGCCTGCGTGAGCGCGTCGAGGCGCCGCGGCTCGTCGAGGGGGGAGCCGAGCCGCACCTGCTCCGGGCGCAGCCTGCCGTCGGTCCCGTCGCCGTCGGTGGTGGCGCGGAACAGGTGCAGCAGATCGCCGAAATGCCCCTTGCGCGCCTTGTGCGCGACCTTCGCCGTGCTGTGGCCGAACGACTCGACCCCCTCGAGGTCGTGCTTGCCCTCCCCGAGCGCCTCGTCGGCGGTCTTCAGGCCCCCGTGGGCCTCCTCCGCCCGCGCGTCCACCCAGCCCGCCGCGGCTCCGACCTGGTGCGCGAACCCGGCGGCCGAGCCGAGGTGGATGCGGTACAGGAACCCTTCCGCCTTGCCTGCCAGGTCGTGCGCCTTCTCCGCGGCGTGCTCGACCACGTTCAGGCCGTGCATGCCGGTCTCGGCGTAGTGCATCGCCTTCCCGAGCAGGCCGGCGCCGGCGTGCGCCACGTGCGCGACGTCCTCGGCGAAGTCCTCCACCTTCTCGAATACCTTGGCGAAGAAGCCGCCCTTGCCCCGCCGCCGCCCGGGCCGCTGGTCGTCCTGCGGCGCCTGGTCCCGGTGGTCTTGCCCGCCGCGCGAGCCGTGCCCGCCGAGCCGCCGCTGACGTGGTCTGCGCCCCGCGGCTCCCTCGGCCGGCAAGAACGCTCCGAACACGTCCGAGAAGAGCTTGACGCCCTCGCCCGACCCGATCCAGCTGTCGATGGCCGCGGGGTCCACGTCCTGGCCATCGTGCTCCGGGCGCTCTCCCCGCTGCGCGCCGCGGTCGACGAAGATGCGTCCGTCGTCGATGCCGCGGAGCACCTCGTCGACGAGGTCTCCCTGCGGCCGCCGTCCGCGCCGTCCGCCGGGCCGGTGCCGCGGGTGACCGTCCCGCTGGCCCGCCCGCTCCCGATCGAGGGCCGCGTCCTTCGACTCCAGGCCGCGCAGTCCGGAGACGAACTGGCGGAAGTGCGCGCGGATCTCTTGCAGGTGGTCGCGCAGCTTCGCCGCCCTGCCGGCGAGCGCCGGATCGCTCGCGGCTGCGCGCGCCGCGTCCTTCACGGCCGCCGCCGCCTGGTCGCTGAGCTCCTCCACGGAGCGGATGCGCTCCGCCGCCTCGGCGCCCCGGTCGCGCTCGAGCAGCTTCTGCACCGCCTTGACCGCGCCGTCCACGGCGCCGCCGAAATGCGCCACGGCGTGCGCTGCCGCCTGAACGGCCATCTGCGCGTCCGCGGGCGGGTGCGCTCCGTCGACCCCTGCGCGATCGAGGACCCGGACGTGCTCTCGCTCCGGCTCTTCCGGATGCCCCCGCCCGACGGGCCCCTCGGCGTCGTGCGGGCGCTCGCGGTGCCCCTTCTCCACGTGGCGCTGCGCGCCGAGCTGCAGCGCCTCCTCCAGCAGCTTGCGCCCTTCGTGCAGCCCTTTCTTCCCCCGCGCGGCGACCTGCAGCGCGCCGTGCAGCTTGTCGTGCCCTTTGTCCGCGGAATCGTGGACCTGGTCCGCGAAGTGTCCGATCGCCGAATCGTCGCCGAACAGGTCGCCCAGCGTCCCCGCGACCCGGGAGACCTCCTCGAGCCCGTGCTCCACCTTCCGCCCGGCCGCGATGCCCCGCCGGAACTTTCCCTCGACCATCCCCAGCTTGCGGTCGAGCTTGCGACCCGTCCGCACCGCGCTCTTCTGCAGCTGCTGAACCTTCGCCAGCCCCTGCTCGGCGGACTTCCGCAACCCGCCCGTCTTCGGCGCCTTCGCCGCCTTCGGCTCGGCCTTCCCGCCGCGCCGCAGCGCCTTCTCCAGCTTGGCGATGCTCTGGTCGATGAGGCGATCCTGCGTGCCGTCGGCGAGGAAGTCGCGCGCGCCGCGGTCGCGCTCGTACTTCGCCTGCAGCGACCGGAGCTCGGACTTCGCCGCCCTGGCCTCGGCCAGCACCTTCTCCACGTGCGACCGGGCGTCGTCGTCGCCCAGCGCCCCCGCGAAGGCGATCACCTTGCCTTGCACGGCGAAGATGTCGCGCGTGTTGCGGTAGACGTCCGGGTGGGTCTGTTCGGAGATTCCCTGCCCGCTGACGCCGACGTGCTTGCCGAGGTCCTTCCCGCCGGCGATGGCGGAGTGCACGCTCGCGCGCGCCTTCTGCTGCCAATCCTCGTAGAAGGCGATCTCCTTCTCGTACTTCTCGTTCCCCCGGGCGAGCCGCTTGGCTTCGCCGATGCGCTTGGCGATCTCGTCGACCTGGAGGCCCAGGCCCATCAGCTCGTGGAGCGCCTGGTCGGTCTGGTCCTTCGCGCCCAGCTCGTGCGCCTTGCGCAGCCGCCGGGCCGACTCCAGCTCGAACCGCTGCACCTGCCGGGAGACCGAGCCGATGGCATTCCAGGACTGCGTCAGCCGCCTGGATCGCTCCTCGTCCGACTCGTGGGCGACCTCCGCGCGGGCAGCGGGAACGCCGCCCTGGAGGTGCTCGAGCTCCGGAGCGTCGTGGATCTTCTTGCGCCTCTTCGGCGCGCCCTCGGGACCCACGCCGGGGACGCGCTCCAGGCCGCCCTCGACCTTCCCCACCCGCTCGTTGAAGTCCCGGGCGAACCCGATACGCTGCTCGAGGTACCCGTGCGCCAGATCGGCTCGATCCGCCACGTGCGACAGGTACGCCCCCAGCTCGCTGTGCTCGCCGAAGACGCCCGCGCCCTGGCGGGCGAGCGCCGCGGCCCTTTCCAGGCCGCCCTCGACGTGCCCGGCGTACTCGAGCCCCTTGCCGACCGTGCCGTAAATCTTGTGAAGGCCGTCGTGGGCTCCCTGCACGACCTCCAGGCCCTGCCTCTTCAGCGCCTTGCCGCGGGCGAGCGCCTTCTCCAGCGCGGTCCGAGGCTCGTGCCGGCGCGGCGCACGCCCTTCGAGCTGGATGCGGCGCGGCGCACGCAAGGCTTCGTGCAGCTCCGGGTGGCGGAGCCGGTGCCGCGCCAGCTTGTCCTGGGCGACCGCCTCGATCCCCTCTCGCTTGCCCTCGCGCGCATCCTTGCGGGCCATCATCCGGCCGTAGGCCTTCTTCGGATCCTTGACGCCCGCGTAGCCCAGCCCCTTGTCCAGGTACCCGCGGTACCGCTGCAACTTGTCGGAAGCGCCGTGGCCCATCTCCAGCGCCCGCTTCAGCCTGTCGTCGCCCTCGCCCGCGTAGTCGCCTGCCTTGGAGATGAGATCACCGAGCGCATTGTCGCCCACCGCGCCCGCCACCTCGGGCGCGAGCTGGTGGACGAGCGACAGCCCTCCCTCGAGCCGGTCGCCCATGGCCAGCGCCTTGTCGAGGTAGCCCTGCGCCTTCGCCGCCTTGCCGGAGAGCAGGATGCCGCCCTTCACTCCCTTGGAGCAGGCCTTCGAGAGCCCTCCCACGACGCGGCGCATGGACCGCTTCCCCATCAGCTTCTCGAGCCCGCTCAGCGGCCCCTTCAGATGGCTCCCCTCGATGGCGAGCCTCTCCAGCTTCGAGAGCTGCTTGCCCTGGAGGATCTTCTGCGCGCCCTTCAGGCCCTTGAGACGGCCCAGCGCCTTCAGCGCGCCGGGGTCGAACGAGTCGAGCGCGCCGGCCCCCGCGCCCTTGACCGCGTCCTTGAGGCTGCCGCCGCTCGCCAGGGCCGTCGCCGCGCCGGTCAGCGCGCCGATTCCCGCTTGCGCGAGGGGGCCCACCTTGAGGAACGGCAGCGCGCCGGTCAGCGCGCCCGTGCCGGCCGCCAGCAGCACGTGCTTCAAGTCCCTGCCCTCGCTGGCGGCCTGGATGGCGCCGATGGCGCCGCCCACGATGCTCTTCACCACCACGCCGCCCGGGATGAAGGTGGCCGCCAGGGAGAGTCCGGTGACGAGCAGCTGTCCGGCGGGGCTTTGCAAGAAGCCCGCGGTCGCGTGGTAGGCCTTCTGCACCCCCTGCCACGCGGCGCCGGCGGTGTGCTTCGTCTTCTCCCAGATCCCCTGCAGGCCGCCCGCCTTCTGGAAGCCCTGCAACGCGAGGCCGACGGGCGAGTACTTCGCGGCCGTCTTCATCATGGAGAGGCCAAACCGGACACCCTTGCCGATGCCGCCGGCGATGCCGGTGCGGTGCAACGCATCCAGGCCGGTGTGCAGCGCGCGCTCGCCAAACCGTGAGACCTGGCGCCCCGCTTCACCTGCCCGCTGCATCACCGCGGCGCCGAGCTGCGTGACGCGGTCGACGCCTCCGTGCACCACGTCTCGGACCGTCCGCGTGACCCGCGTGACCGCCCTGCCTGTCGCTTGACGCAGGGCAGAGGCTTCCCGGCCGGCGAATTGCGCTCCTTGCTGCAGCGCCCGCGAGAGGGACCGCGCCCCGGAGCCTACCGCGCGCCCCACGGTGCGGCCGACGTTGCCAGCGGCTCCGCGCACGGTGGCGGCGACGCGCTGCCCGGCATCGAGGGCCTGGTGACCCAGGTCGCTGATCCCGCTGCGCACGGTCGCGCCGGCCGCTTTCGCGAGCCCGCTCGCGGTGCGCGCCGCGTCCGCGGTGGTGTGCGCGATCGTGGTGGTCGCCGTGTGGAACGCATCGCTCGCGACGTGCTTCAGCCGGCTGAAGAGCCCGAGGTGCGGCCGGTAGCCTTCCGCGCTAAGCCGATCGAAGAGCTGCATCGTGCCGGCCAGCGGGTGCGCGCCGCGCGATTGCAGGAAGTGCGAGGCGAGGTGCGGGACCGGCAGCCCGTGCGACCGCTGCGCCCCCTGCAGCAGGTGGTACAGCGCACCGCCCGGCGCGACGTGCGCGGCGAAGTCGCCGCGGCCGTGCGCGTGGAACGCCTCCCCGAGCGCGCGCGCCGCGCCGTGCGCCGGCCCGCGCCCGTGCAGCCGCGCCTTGGCGCGCTCGGCGATCTGCCGCCGCCGATCCTCGGCATCGACCGCGATCTGGTGGAGCGGCGAGCCGGGCGGCGCCTTCCCCAGCGTGCCGAGCAGCTCGTGCAGCTCGCGGGCGTGCGCGTGCGCCGGCCCGCTGCCGCGGTGCGCGCCTGGCGCGCGACCGATGGCGCCGTGCGCCCGCAGC
Source organism: Myxococcales bacterium (assembly GCA_036393595.1). GTDB lineage: Bacteria > Myxococcota > Myxococcia > Myxococcales > 40CM-4-68-19 > VBKO01. The sequence continues at coordinate 19,730 of DASWGQ010000373.1, forward strand.
GCGCCCAGGCCTCCTCCACGCGCGCCGCCGAAGCCACCCAGGTGGGCAAAGGCGATCGCCTGGCCGACGGCGGCGAGTCCCGCGGCCCCCAGGCGCCCTTGCGCGCGCTCCAGCGGCGAATGCGCCTCGGGCCGGCGCAGCTCGGCGGCCAGCTGGCTCGCCGAGGCGTCGCGCAAGAGGGTCTCGATCCCGGGGTGGAGCTTCCGCAGGGTCTGCAGCTGCTTCTCGCCCAGGGCGATCGCGGATGGCTGGGGAAGCGCGCCGCGCTGGTTGCGCGCCTGCGCTCCGGCCGCCTTCTGCGCCTCGCCGGCGAGGCGCGCGAGCGCCGCCCGGCGCTCCTCGAGCAGCGCCCGGAAGGGCTTCAGGGCCGCGGCGCTCCCGCGGGCGGACGCGAGGTCGCCCATCTGCGCGAGCAGCCCGCCCACCTCTCGCGCTCCGTCGGACAGCTCCGAGGCGCTTCGCTTTCCCTGGAGGCGCGCCAGGATGCCGTCCATGTGCGCCAGGTGGCCTTGCAGCTCGCCGGCGCGCGGATCGGTCAGCGTGCGGTGGCCGGCGGTGGCGAGGCTGCCGAGCGTCTTCTCGAACCGCTGGGCGACGCCGACGCGCAGATGGCGATCGCGCTCGATGAGCGCGTCGAGACCGGGCGAGGCGGAGCGCAGCGCGCCGCGCGGCGCCAGCAACTCCGGCAGCGTGACGACGACCGGGGCCAGCGCGCCCGACGGATGGGGCGTCCCGTGCCCGCGCGCCGCGCGCAGGTAATCGTCCCGCAGGCGCGCATACCGCTCGCGGGCACGCTCGCGCTCGTCTTCCACGGCTCGGAGCCGCGCGCGCTGCTCGGGATGCACGCCGCCGGCGTTGCGCGCCTGCGAGAGCCCGGCCGTGGCGCGGTCGATGGCGTCCTTGCGGGCCGCCAGGAAATGCAGCAGCTCGTCGCGCCGCGGGCCGGACAGCGCCGCGATGTCGTGCGCCAGGTGGCCCCACGAAGCGGCGCACTCGTCCAGGTCCGCGGCCACGTCGAATGCCGCGGCGCGGCGCTGCAGGGCCTCGAGGCGCCGCTCGATGCGCTCGAGGTGCTCGCGCGCGGTTCCGTGGGCCTCCAGATTTGCCCGCGCCTTGCCCAGCGCCGCTCGCAGCCCGGCGGCCGCCTCGACCCAGGGCTGCAGGAAGGGGCCGAGCCCGTCCCGCCGGCGCTCCTCCTCCAGGCGGCGGTCGAGCGCCGCCACCTGCAGCGACGCCTGCATCATCGATCGATGCAGCGCCTCCGGCTCTGGCCGGCTCGTCGGCTGATTCGACAAGGACGCCCCTCGTGCCGGCCGTCAGGCCGCAGGCCAAGATATGATACCTGAGTGGAGGGCGACCTGGCAAGGGGTCCCAGGGAGCTTCAGCGGCCGCCGGTCAGGTAGGAGAGGACGAGCGCGCGCTCCTCGGGGCTCAGGTGCACGCGCTTCAGCTTCTCCATCTCGTCGAGCGCAGTCTGCCACTGCTCCGGGGTGTACGTCGACGGGGCGTACTCGGAATGGCACGCGGTGCACTTCGAGAGGTACGTGCGGCGCGCGTCGGACATGGGCCCGCGTGGCTGCGACCCGCCGCACGCGGCGGCGCAGAGCAGCAGCGCTGCCGCGGCGCGGCGCATCACAGGTTGAACCCCAGCACGGACCGGATCTGCATCTGTTGGTCCTGGGCGGAATCGAGGCCGAAGCCCGCGCCGACCTGGAGCCACAGCTTCCGGGTGGCGACGCTGATCGAGGGACCCAGGTAGTAGTTCCGCGACACGTCCGGCCCGACGAACTCGTGCGTGGTCCAGAACTCCGCCGCCACCCGGAGCTGCGGCATGAACTCGTAGCGCGCGCCGAAGTCCACTTCCCAGGCGCGGCCCAGGTCGGCGCGGCCGAGGTGCTGCGCGCCGACCAGGTTGGCGACCAGCGCGAACCGTCCGAAGTCCTTCTCCAGGATGATCTTCTCCTCGAGCTCGAAGGGCCGGTTGAAATCCACGGGACGCTCGACCTCCAGGTAGAGCAGGACGTCGACCGGCCACTCGCCCTTCTCCGCCAGCCGGTACCGCGTCTCGAGCTGCCAGTCCGAGAAGTGGTACTCCTGGAAATCGGCCAAAGGACCGCCGCGCTCGAACACGTGGTAGAGCGCCAGGTCCCAGTGATCGGTGAGGCCGTACTCGAGCTCGGCCCGCTGGACCAGCACCGAATCGGCGAAGCTGCTGCGCGGCGCCTCCACCGTGTTCCACAGCTCGAACTCCAGGTTGTCCTTCGGCTGGGTCTGGTACTCGTAGGCGCGGATCATCGTGCGCCGGTCGGCGCGCGAAGGCGCCGCGCCGGCGAGCAGCAGGCCGGCTGTGATACCGATTGTGATTCTCATTCTCAGTCGCGTCCCGTGCCACGTCCCCATCTCGTCCCTCCTCGCGGTGAAGGTTGCTAGCGGCCCTGGCAGTCCTTGCAGAGGCCGTACAACTCCAGCTTGTGCCGCGTGACCTGGAAGCCGTGGTGCCGGGCGACCATGTCCTGCAGCTCCTCGATGCGCTCGTTCTCGAACTCGATGATCTGGTGGCAGCTGGTGCAGATCAGGTGATCGTGGTGATGGCGGCCGACGGCGGCCTCGTAGCGCGTCTGCCCGTCGTCGAAGTGGCGCGCGCTGGCGAGGCCTGCGTCGGTGAGGATCTTCATGGTTCGGTACACGGTCGCCGCGCCGATGTTCTCGTCGCGAGACTGCACCTTGGCGAGCAGCTCGTCGACGCTGAGGTGTCCGCTGGAGGAGAAGAAGGTGTCGACGATCAGGTCCCGCTGCCGGGTCGCCTTGAGCCCCCGCTCGGCGATCCAGCGCGAGAGCCGCTCGCGAGCCGCGCTGCTCGGCGAGGCGGGCTCCGCCTTGCGTCCGCGGCTGCCGTGGCTGGAGGCGCGCTGGGTCATGTTGAAATTGATTCTCAATCTCGCGAACCCGAAGATACCGCGCGGGCCGCCGCAGTCAAGGCCCGCCGCCGCTCAGCCCAGCCACCCGCGCGCCCGCAGCGCCTGGCGCCATTTCTGCTGCGCTGCGGGACCCTCCTCGCCCGGAGAGACGTCCGTCCCGAGCAGCCGCACCAGGGCCGCGTGCGCGGCGCGCTGGACGGCGGGGTCGTTGTCGTCGAGCCGCTCCACCAGATCGGCCGCGTAGCGGGGGTTGCCCCGGTCGCCGGCCACTTCCGCGGCGAGCGCGCGCACCCGCGGGTCGGAGGAGCGCATCAGCACTTGCACCTCGTCGCCCTCCTCGCGCCCGATGCGCTGGCGCGTCCCCGGAAGGAGCAGCACCCAGACCAAGGCGCCCAGCCCGATCTGGAAGAGCCCCATCGCGGCGGGGTACTTCTTCGCCCGCACCAGCGCGAGCCGGTACACGGCGAACACCACCAGGAAGACGGCGAAGAGCACCGGCGCCGCAGAGGCAGCCCAGCGCGGCAGCGCGCGCCCGCCGATCCCGCTCCCTGCCCAGAAGGTCAGGAGCGCGCTCGCCACCAGCAGCACGTACAGCGCGGGCCGGAGCGTGCGGACGAACGCGAGCCCGACGCGAACGCGCAGCTTGCGCGGGTCCCGCAAACCGTCCACGGCGTCGCTCACTGGTGATCTCCTACCCCGAGCTTGCCGCTGCGTCCAGCCACCGCCGGCGGCCGCCGCCTCTCGGGGCGGCGCTGCGTTTTTGCGACCCGGTCAGGCGGCGCTGCGCTTTTCAGAGCGCCTTGACTTCGCCCGTCGCTTCCTTAGGGTGCGCAGCCTCGATGGCCGCCACCTCGCCAAAGGCGCGCTCCGGGCGCGGCACACGCCCCCCGGCGCAGGACCGCCGCGCGCGCGCGGAGCGGCTGCTCTCGCTCTTCGCCTGGCACCGCGACGCGCCCCTGGTCGCGCGCTCGCTCGGGCTCTCGCTCGACGAGCTGTACGCCGAGCTCGACGAGCTGAAGCTGCGGCGCAAGGCATACCGGCTGACGCGCGGCAGCGAGTTCGACCTGCCCGTCGCACGGGCGGTGCCCGGCGTGCCCAGCGGGCCGCCGGTGCGCCGGCGCGCGCGCTCCGCGAGAGCGGAATCCGCTCCGGCGGTCGAGAGCGAAGCGACGCCGGCGCCCGCGCAGGGGGATCCGGATGCTGCGCCGGCCGCGCGCGGCGCCGCCCCTCCAGGGCCGGCGGCCCGCGGCAGCGCGGTTCCGGACCAGGCGGCGGAGCTCCTGGCGGTGCTCGCGAAGGTGGGACCGCGCCGCGGTGCGCTCGCCGCTCGGCTCGGCGCTCCCGGGCACCCGCTGCCCGAGCGCGTGCTGCTCGCCAGGTTCCGCGCGGCCGGCCTGGAGCGCGAGCTGGGCCAGCGGGAGCGCGACCTCTTGCGCGGCCTGTTCGCCCGCCACCGGGGCGCGGCCCGCGCCGTTGCCGCCGAGCTGGAGCTCGAGCCGCAGGCATTGCAGCGGCTCGTCCGGGACCGCGGGCTGGCCGGCGAGATCGAGTCCCTGCGCGACCGCTTCCGGACCGAGGCGCGGGCCCGCCGCTGGCCGCGCGAGCAGATCGAGCAGCTGGTCCGCCGCCGCGCGTGGCTCGAGGACCTGGGCATCGCCGCCGAGCTGGAAGGCGAGGTGCTCTCCCGCGCGCGCCCGGCGTGGGAGCGCTCGGGCGGGTCGGTGGCGCGGCTCCGGCGCGAGCTGCGCCTCTCGGAGTCCGACGCTCGGGCGCTGGAAGCGTTGCTCGCCCGCCAGTCGCCGCCGTAGTCGGCGGCGCTGCGCTTTTCCCAGCGCGGACTCATCGGCACGCTGCGGGCGCCGCGTGTTACATTTCCCCTCGATGCCGATCTACGAATTCGTCTGCGAGTCTTGCGGCCGCATCGTCGAGCGCCTGCAGAAGGTGAGCGACCCTCCTCCCGAGGAGTGCCCGGAGTGCGGCGGGAAGATGGCGAAGATCATGAGCCGCAATTCGTTCCAGCTGAAGGGCGGCGGCTGGTACCGCGACCTCTACAGCTCGAGCGGCTCGGCCAAGCCCTCCGGCGCCGACGGCAAGCCCGAGCCCAAGGAGACGAAGACCGAGACCGCGGCCCCCGCCGCGACTCCCGCCAGCACCGCTCCCACCAAGAAGGACTGAAGCGGCTACGTGGATGCGGGAGGGTTCTCGCCGCCGGGGGGCCCGGCGGCAGGGGCGGGCACGGCCGCCGCCGGCGGGGGCGGCGCGGGAGGCGGCGGCGCGGGGGCGGCCGCGGCCTTGCGCGCGGGAGCCTTCTTGACGGGCGCTGCGGCCCCCTGCGCTTTCGCGTCCGCCTTGCGCCGCTTCATGCGCTGGTTGTGCTGCTTGCGCCGGCGCATGATCAGCCGGATGTGCTTGCTCTTCGATCGGGCCATTCGTTCTCCCAGCCGCCGCCGATGGGGCGGCGCTGTTTTTTTCGCAGAGGTTCCGGGCACGCTTTGTAGCGGCATGCGGTCCGGGGACGCAACCACGTAAATCACTCTTCGCGGCGCGGCGGCTGCAGCGGCACCGCCATGCCTTCCGCGCCTCGCACGGCGCTGGGCGGCGCCTCGGCCACGGTCGGTGGATCGGCGGGCTCGTGCACCGGCCCGGGCGGCGCCGCGGCGGGCGGTGGCGGCTTCGACGGCGCCGGCTTCTCGCGCGGCTTGAGGCGCCACCGCTCGAGCAGCTCCTTGGTCTGCGCAAGCGGCAGGGCGGGAACGAAGTTCCCGTTCGCGCCGTCCATCTCGCGCGCCATGCACAGGGAGTTGAGGATGGCCTCTTCGGTCGCCTCGATCGCCGCCTCGTACACGGGGTTCAGGCGCTGATCGAGCAGCACCTTCATGTGGTAGATCATCTTGCTCGTCGTGCGCGGGATCTCGTTGGCCGTCGAGAACGCCAGGATGATCTCGCCCGAGCCGTGCGCGGCGATGCTGCCCGCGCGCCCGATCCCCAGCGCCACCCGCTTCGAGACACGCCCCAGCTGGTGGGAGTTGAGCGGCGCGTCGGTGGCCAGCACCGCGATGATGCTGCCGGCGCTGGTTTCGCGCTTGGGGATCTCGCGATAGCGCTCCTCGAGCACGGGCCCGACGGGGAACCCCGCGATGCGCAGGTCGCGCATGTGCCCGAAATTGCTCATCACCAGGACGCCGACGGTGTAGCCGCCCAGCGCCGGAGGGAGCTTGCGGCTCGAGGTGCCGATGCCGGCCTTGAAGTCGCAGCAGATCATCCCGGTGCCGCCGCCGACCGATCCTTCGGCGACCGGTCCCGACCCCGCGGTGTGCAGCGCCTCGAGGACGTTGTCCGCCAGCACGTGGCGGCCGGCGACGTCGTTGAGCCAGGAATCGTCGCACTCCCCGACCAGCGGGATGAGCACGTCGTGCTCGCCGCCGATCCCGGGGAACTGGTCGACCATCCACTGCACGGCGGCGTCGCTCACCTGGCCCACGCTGAGCGTGTTGGTGAGGAAGATGGGCGTCTCCACCAGCCCCCACTCGATGAGCTGCGTCATGCCGCTCACCTCGCCCGCGCCGTTCAAGACGAACCCGCCGCCGATGAGCCGCTGCTCGAACACGTTCTGCTCGTTGGGGAGGATGGCGGTCACGCCCGTGCGCACCGGCCCCTTCCCGCGCCGCAGCGGACCCGCCCCGCGAATGATCGTGGAATGGCCGACCAGGACGCCTTCCACGTCGGTGATGGCGTTCCACTTCCCTGGCCGGAAGCGACCCAGGGGGACGCCGAGCTCCCGGGCGCGGTAACGCTGCTCGGGCCGGGGTAGGGAAGTGTGGTCCTGCGGCGTCTTCACGCTCTAGGAGTACCCGACCTTCCAGAGGGGCGCTACCTCTGGGCCGGCCCCGTCAACTCGTCCCGTGGCCGGACGCAGCGCGTTAGACCACGGTGCGGGGCGGGCGCTAGCTCTGCAGCTGCGCGGGCGAGCCTGGCTCGGCCTCCGCCCGCGACCCGTTGCCGTTCGGCGGCGCCGGGGTGGCGACCGGGGGAGGCACGCTCTGCGCCACCACCGCGGGGCCACCCACCACGATGCGCGCGGACTCGCGGCGCTCGCGCTCGCGCTCCTTGTACCGGCGGATGGCGCCGGAGAGGATCTCCGCGATCAGCGCGTGGTACTCGATGCCCGCCGCCTTGGCGATGAGCACCAGGTCGCTCCAGCCCGGCGTGAGCCCCGGGAGCGGGTTGCACTCGAGGAAGTACACCTTCCCCTGCTCGTCCATGCGGAAGTCGACGCGCGCCACGTCGCGGCAGCCGAGCGCGATGAAGCACTCGCGCGCCGCCCGTTCCAGCGCGCGGAGCTGCGCGGGCGGAAGTCGGGCCGGCACGTCGTAGCGGATCTTGCTCGACCAGTCCTGCTTGTATTCGAACGAGTAGACCGGGTGCTTCTCGGCTGCCAGGAAGACGACCTCCATCGGCGGCAGCACCTTGGGCCGGCGCTCGCCGAGAAGCCCGACGGTGAACTCCCGGCCGGCGACGTAGCCCTCGACCAGCGCCGGCTGGTCGTACTTGGCGATCATCTCGCGGGCGGCTTCGCGCAGCTCGGCCTCGGTCTCCACCACGCTCGTGTGGTGCACGCCCTTCGAGGACCCCTCCGCGACCGGCTTGACGATCAGCGGGAACTTCATCAGCTCGCGGGGCAGGCGCTCCTTCCCCGTCTGCAAGGTGACGAAGTTCGGCGTGAGGATGCCGTGCTGGCGCACGATGCGCTTGGCGAGCGCCTTGTCGAGCGCGATGGAGAGCGCGGCGGGGTCCGATCCCGAGTACGGGATGTCGAGGAGCTCGAGCAGCGCCGGCACCACCGCTTCGCGGTTCCGGCCCTTGATGCCTTCCGCCATGTTGAAGACCACGTCGACCGGCGTGGCGGCGAGCACGTTGGGCAGCTCGCTCGTCGCCTCCAGGTCGATGACCTCGTGCCCGGCGGCCCCGATCGCCTCGCGCACCGCCTGGATGGTCGAGGGGGCATCGTACTCGGCCTCGTCGTCCTTGCGCCCGTCGATCTCGGGCTTGATGCGCTTCACGTTGAAGGTGAAGCCCACCCGCAGCGGGCCGGTCTTGCGCAGCGGCCGCCCCTGCCGCCGCCGCGGATCGTTGATGCCCCAGCGCGCGACCGCGCTCTCGATCACCTTCCCGAGGACGCCGTCGGTGTGCAGCCCCTCCAGCGCCGCCGCCGCGTAGATGCCCGCGCCGGGCTCCAGGCTGGGCAGCGCGTTGATCTCGATGAAGTAGACCTGCCCATCCTCCGCCACGCGGAAGTCGATGCGGCCCAGGTCCCGGCACCCCAGCGCCTTGTACGCCTTGCGCGCCATGTCCTGCGCGCGCTCCAGCACGTGCCCGGGGAACTGCGCCGGGCAGCGCACGCTCACCGCGTCGAAGTGGACCGACTTCAGGTCGTAGTCGTAGATGCGATACCTTCGCTTGGAGAGCTCGGCCTCGTCGATGACGTACTCGACCGGCGTGAGCACGCCCGCGCGCTCCGGCGCGGCCTTCTCCAAGAAAGCGACGGTCAGGTCCTTGCCGGGGATGAGCTCCTCGACCAGCACGCCGGCGGGAAAGCGCCCGAGCTGCTTCTCGACGAACGCGCGGAGCCGCGAGCGCTCCTCGATCACCGACTCCTGGGTGATGCCCTTCGACGAGCCTTCGAAGTTCGGCTTCACGATCACCGGCCAGCGCCAGCCGTCCAGCCTGAGCTGCCCGATCTCCTCGATGAACTGACCGCGCGGCGAGATCACGCCGTGCTCCCCGAGCATGAGCTTGGTGAGTGCCTTGTCGAGGCTCACCGCCAGGACCCAGGCGTCCGACCCCGTGTACGGGAAGCCCAGCTCGTCGAAGAGCGCGGGATAGAACGCCTCGCGGAACCGCCCCCGGCGGCCCTCGGCGGTGTTGAAGATGAGGTCGGGCGCGAACGCCTCGAGGCGCGCGGCGGTGCGGCTGGCCGGCCCGCTCACCTCGATGCGCTCGACGCGGTGGCCGAGCCGCTCCAGGGCAGAGGTGAGCGCGTCGATGGTCTCGCGCGAATCGAACTCGGCTTCTTCCTCGGTATCCGTGAGGCGCAGGTTGTGCGTCAAGGCGATGCGCATGCTTCCTCGGGTGGCCCTGCGTTCGCGCGGAGCACGGCCTGGGCCGGAGGCGGCTCCTTAACGAGCTTCCCGCGCGCGGCGCGCGAGGCGGCGAGCCCCGCGGGGGCGCGGGCCGCGTTCTGCGCCACAAGCTCCTTGAGCCCGAGCGCGATGGACGCGTCGATCACCTGGGTGCCGGCGATCAGGTCGCCGATGCGCCGCGCGCCCAGATCGCGCGTCAGCGGCTGCAGCGCGACGCCCGTCTCGACGGCGAGCAGCACGCCGAGGACCGCCAGCGTGACGGCCACCGGGTGCGGAGCGCCGAAGAGGGCCGGCAGCAGCGCTACCGCGAAGACCGCGTTGCGGCGCAGGCAGGCGGCGATGCCGGCCGGACGCCGGGTCGCGAGCTGCACCACCCGCAGCCCGGCGGCGCGCTTGCCGAGCGAGCGTCCGGTCCCGAACAGGGCGTCCGCGCAGAGGATGAGCGCCAGCGAGAGCAGCTCGCCGGCCCGCGCGTGCTCGCGCATCAACAAGATTGGGGCGAGCGCCACGGCGAGGTCCAGCGCCCGCGCCACGGCGCGGCGCCGGACGTCGGCGGGCGGGTAACTCGAGGGGTCAGCCATCAAGCGAGATCCGACAGAGACCGCGCGGCGTCGACGGCGCTGTAGGTGAGGATCAGGTCCGCTCCCGCGCGCTTGATGCCGGTGAGGATCTCCAAGAGCGCACGCCGCTCGTCGATCCAGCCGTTCCCGGCGGCCGCCTTGAGCATGGCGTACTCGCCGCTGACGTTGTACGCGGCGAGCGGAAGGTCGGAGAGCCGCCTCACCTCCGCGATGACGTCCAGGTAGGGCAGCGCGGGCTTGACCATCAGCATGTCCGCGCCTTCCTGGACGTCGAGGAGCGCCTCGCGCCGGGCCTCGCGCACGTTGGCGGGGTCCATCTGGTACCCGCGGCGGTCGCCCTCCTTGGGCGCGCTCTCCGCGGCCTCGCGGAACGGGCCGTAGAAGGCGCTGGCGTACTTCACCGCGTAGCTCAGGATGGCGGTCTCGGTGAGGCCGTGCTCGTCCAGCCCCTTGCGGATGGCCGCCACGCGCCCGTCCATCATGTCGCTGGGCGCGACCACGTCCGCGCCCGACTGCGCGTACGCCACCGCGGCCCGGGCCAGGAGCGGGAGCGTCTGGTCGTTGGACACGGCGACCTGCCCGCGCGCGTCGCGCGCCAGCGGGCCGCAGTGGCCGTGGTCGGTGTACTCGCAGAGGCAGACGTCGGCGATCGCCACCACGTCCGGCGCGGCGTCCTTGATGGCCCGGAAGGCGGTGCACACCGGACCGTTCGGATCCCAGGCGCCTGTCCCCTGTGCGTCCTTGTGGTCGGGGATGCCGAAGAGGATCACCGAGCGGACGCCGGCGGCGCGAGCGGCCTTGGTCTCCTCGACGATCAGGTCGACCGAGAGCTGCGCGACCCCGGGCATGGAGCCGATCGGCTTGCGCACCCCCCGGCCTCCGACGGCGAACAGCGGAAGGATGAGGTCCGACGGTTGGATGCGCGTCTCGCGCACCAGTGAGCGGAGCGCCGCGGTGCGGCGCAAGCGGCGGGGGCGGTCCGCGGGGAAACCCATTGCACGAACCGTAACGCCGTGGAGCCATGCAGCGCAACGGCTCCCCAAGCCGGAAGATCACATCTTGTAGCGCAGCCCGAAGGTCGCGGCGTGCTCGCGGGTCTCGACCAGCAGGGCGCGGTCGACGGTGCCGAGGATGGTCGAGTTGGTGAAGGTCGCATGCCAGCGGGTCAGGTCGTAGCCGAACTCCATGGTGGCCGAGCGGCTCACGTCAATGGAGACCTGCACCCGGACGCGGACCTCGTCGGCGTCGGACAGGTCCCCCAGGTTGCTCTGCGCCAGGTAGGGATACGGCGTGATCGCCCCCTCCAGGTACCCGGACAGCGTGATGGTCGGGAAGACGCGGATCTCCAGCTCGATGTTCGAGTCCAGGCCGAACATGCCGATGGTCGGTGCGCCGGACCGCGACCGGCCCACCTCGTAGCGGGTGATGAGGCCCGCGCTGGCGATGAGGATGACGCCCGAGGTGATGCGCGTAGCGGCCCCCACCAGCACGCGCGCGGTCCAATCCAGACCGGTGGAACCGAGCCCCTGGTCCTCGGTCTCGAACCGGCCGCCTTCCACCTCGAACCGCCCGAAGTACGGCTTGTCCTGGCCGAGCCGCATCGTGTATCGCGCCAGGCCGCGCAGCGGCTGCAGCGAATCCGATCCGAACTTCGACGATCCGCTCCCCGAGTCCACGCGTACCGAGAGCAGCGCCGGCTTCCAGGCGATGAGCAAGCCCGTCGGTGTCGGGTCCGGCACTTCGATCGGAACGCCCTGCGTGTCCGGCGGCTTGTCGCGAGCCGCCGTCTCGGCGAAGGCAGGAGCGGCGCTGCTGAGGACGAGAACGGCCAGGATCGATCGCACTCCGAGACCATACCCGTTCAGGCGGGCGCGGTCATGCCGTACGTCCCCGCTGCCTGGATGGCGCGCAGCACCGGACGTGGCACGAGGTGGGAGGCGTCGCCGCCCGAGGCGAGCAGCTTGCGCACCTCCGTCGAGGAGACCTCCGGCAGGACCGGCCCCGAGCCTGCGGGCACCGGGAAGCCGGCGCGCTCGAGCGGAATGATGCGCGCCAGCTGCTCGATCCGGTCGAACCGCTTCCACTGCGGCCGCTCCGCCGCGAGGTCCGAGCCGAGCACCAGCGCCCACTTGCGGTCGGGGTGCTTGCGGTGCAGGTGCTCGAGCAGGTCCACCGTTCGCCCTTCCCCGCCCAGCTCCGATTCCACCCGCGAGACCCGCGCGCGGTCGAGGCCCAGGTCCGCGACGGCCAGCTCGGTGAGCCCGGCGCGGTGCTCGAACGGCGCGTGGAGGGGCTTGCCCAGCGGGTGGCCGAAGACCGGCACGAACCACAGCTCGTCGACCGGCTCGGTCGCCAGCACGTACGCCGCGGCCAGCAGATGGCCGACGTGCGGCGGATCGAAGCTGCCGCCGAACAGGGCAATCTCCATGGCCGCCAAGACTACCTCGACTCAGTAGAGCAGGAAGGGCGCGCGCCGCTTGAGGAAGGCGTCGCGCTCCCGGTCCCACGGCGCGCACAGCTCGGCGACCCCCCCGCCTGCCTCCACGCCGGTGCGGAAAGCGGCGCTCCCGGTGAGCAGATCGATGGCGGGGAGGTGCTCGACGAACTCGTACTTCTCGGTCCGCCAGCGGAACCGTCCGGGGTCTTGCGCGCGCGCGTGAGCGATGCAGGCGGCGCCGAGCCGGACCGGCTGCAGGGCGCCCGCCTCGGTGACGTGGATCTGCACGCCCCGGCAGCGCGTTCCCCGGTGCTTGTCCCAGGTCGGCGTGAAGGCGCTGGGGCGGAACCGGACCCCCGGCAGGTTCTCCGCCGCGAGCGCCTCGGCGAGGCGCGCTCCGTCGAGCCACGGGGCGCCCCACAGCTCGAAGGGGCGGGTGGTGCCCCGGCCCTCGGACAGGTTGGTTCCCTCCAGGAGGCACATCCCGGGATAGACCAGCGCGGTGTCCACGGTGGGCATGTTCGGAGAGGGCATCACCCAGGGCAGGCCTGTCTCGGGGTAGAGCATCTCGCGGCGCCAGCCCTTCATCTCCATGACCTGGAGCTCGCACCCGAAACCGAACCCACCCTGCTCCGCCGGCGCGTTCAGCAGGCGCGCGCACTCGCCGGCGGTGAGCCCGTGGCGCGCGGCGATGGGCCACAGCCCGACGAAGGACTCGAACCCCGGATGCACCACGCCGCCCTCGACCGCGGAGCCGCCGATGGGGTTCGGTCGGTCGAGCACCACGAAGCGGAGCTCGTTCCGGGCGGCGGCCTGCATGGCGAGGCCCATGGTGGCGAGGTACGTGTAGTAGCGGCTGCCGATGTCCTGCACGTCGAACACGAGCGCATCGAGGCCGCGCAGGTGCTCGTCGCGCGGCGTGAGCGAGGCGAAGTCCTTGCCGTACAGCGAATGCTCGGGGACGCCGGTGCGGGGGTCGGCGCCGGCAAAGGTCTCCTCGAGGTACTGCACGTCGCCGCGCACGCCGTGCTCCGGACCGAAGAGCGCGGCGAGGGTCACGCCGGAAGCCTGGTGCAGCAGATCGGCCAGGTGGCGCAGCCCGGCGTCGACGCTGGTCGGGTTCAGGATCGCCCCGACGCGCTGCCCGCGCAGCGACTCGAGCAGCCGCGTGACGCCCAGCTTCACCATCAGTAGGCGTTCCGCGAGAGGAACCCGCCCGCGAGCGTGCGGGCGAGGATGCGCAGGTCGAGCAGGAGCGACCAGTGCTCGATGTAGTAGAGGTCGTACTCGACGCGCTTCTCGATGCTGGTCTGCCCGCGCAGGCCGTGGATCTGCGCCCACCCGGTCATGCCCGCCTTGACCATGTGCCGCAGCTGGTAGCGCGGGATGTGGCGGCGGAACTTGTCGATGAAGATGGGCCGCTCGGGGCGCGGGCCGACCAGGCTCATGTCTCCGGCCAGGACGTTCAGGAGCTGCGGCAGCTCGTCGATGCTGGCGCGGCGCAGGAGGGACCCCAGACGGGTCACGCGGGGATCCTCGGGCTCGGCGAAGCGCGGGCCGTCCTGCTCCGCCTGGTCGCGCATGGTGCGGAGCTTCAGCATCCGGAAGGGCTTCCCGTCGAGGCCGACGCGCTCCTGGCGGTACAGCACGGGCCCGGGCGAGCCGAGCTTCACCAGCAGCGCCACGAGCAGCAGGAGCGGCGCGAGCAGCGCGAGGAACAGCGCCGAGAGGATCAAGTCGAACGCCCGCTTCGCCAGCGCATTGATGCCCAGGACGCCCACGGATTGGAGATTCACGATGGGCAGGCCGCCGAACTCCTCCAGGCCGCCGAAGAGCGTCGCGTACTGGTAGACGTCGGGAACGAGCTTCACGTCCACGGTGGTGTCGGCGCAGATCTCCATGATCCGCGGCAGATGCTGGAACGAGCGCGAGGGCAGCGCGACCAGCACCTGGTCGACGGCGCGCGCCTGCAGCACGCCGCGGAGATCGCGCACCGTGCCGATCACCTCGGTGCCCGCCACGCTGGTGCCGACGCGCTTCTTGTGCAGCGACAGGCAGCCGACGGGGCGGAAGCCGAGCTCGCGGTGCAGGTCGACCTGCTCCAGCACCTGCCGCGACAGCCGCCCCGCGCCTACCACCAGGATGTAGCGCAGGTTGTAGCCGCGCCGGCGCACGGCCTGGAGGATCTCCTTGAAGAAGACCCGCGCCAGGGCGAGGGCGAGGAAGGAGAGCGCGGTGAAGATGGCCAGCATGGCGCGCGAGTAGCGGGCTTCGCGCACGAAGTAGGTCAAGGAGACGAGCAGGAGGCCCGCGACCACCGTCGCCTTGAAGACGCCGAAGACCTCGTCGATCTGTGTCTTCTGGCGCTGCGGGCGGTAGAGGCCCATGGCGCGGAACGAGAGCGGCCAGATGATCAGCGCGAAGCCGCAGACGATGATGGTCTCGTTCCACGCCGGCAGCTCGGAGTACGGCCAGGTCTTCGGCGAATTGAAGCGCAGCGCATACGCGCCCCAGAACGCCGCGCCCACGATGGCCACGTCGAGCAGCACCCGGAGAGCGGTGAAGTACTGGTGGTATCGCTTGAACATCGACGGGTTGCCCTAGCAAGTCAGGACGCCCGGCGCAAGCGAGCGGTCACTCAGCGCTTCGTCATCTCGAAGAGCTGGCGGGCCTGGACGGTGACGAAGCCGTCGAAGCCCGGCGCGCGCTGCGCGATCTCCAGGTAGGCGTAGGGCCATTTCCGCGTGCGCTGGCGCAGCTGCACGGTGCGTTCGGCGGCCCTGGTGGCGGTCTGCCGCAGGGGCGCCCCGGGTTCTCCCTCGATCTCGTCCTTCATGGGAATTCCCGCCGCGATCATCCGCCGCTGCCAGGCCTCCACGTCGTCGACGGCGGCGGTGAAGTGGTTCACCTCGCGGCCGAAGAGAAGAAGCCAGGCGCCGTACTGCGTTTCCTTCTCCAGCTCGAGCAGCTCATCCTCATTAGGCTCTTCAGCCGGCGCGCGGAACCAGCCGGCGAGATCGCTGCCTGGCTCTTCGTCCTTGGGGAGCCGCGCGAGGATCTCCCGCGCGCGGGGCGACAGCTCATGGGCGCGCAGCTCGCTGACGAAGATGCGCGGCTCGCCCGGCTTGCTGAGGTGGATGGCGCTCACGTGGACATCGGTGAGGTCGTACTTGCCGGCGCGCTTCCAGCCGAACTTCTCGAAGACGCGCGCGATGGGCGCGAGATCCAGCGAGCGGAAGGCGACGTGGTCGTTGCGGAACCCGCCCCCGGCCAGTTGCACGAAGGTGCGCGCGTAGGGCACGTGCGCGGCGTAGCGCTCCCAGAGGTTCTCGAGCAGCGTCATGCCGTGCGGGATATCACTCGCCCGGCACGACTTCCAGATCGACCAGCTCCGCGCCGCGCAGGGCGTGGAGCTTCATCTTGCGGCCGATCGACGAGGCGTCGAGGAGCTTGTGCACGTCGTCCACGCTCGCCACCGTCTTGCCGTCGAAGGAGAGGAGGATGTCCCCGGATTTCAGACCCGCGGCCGCTGCGGCCTTGCCCGGCACGATCTCCATCACCTCGACCCCGGTCCGCTGCGCGAGAGCATGCTTGCGGGAGAGGCGGCGATCGAGCGGCCGCTCCTGACCTGCGAATCCCAGCACTCCGCGGCGCACGCGGCCGTGGTGCATCAGCTCGCCCAGCACCCAGCGCGCGGTGTCCACGGGCACGGAGAAGCTCAGGCCCTGCGCTCCGAGGATCATCGCGGTGTTGATGCCCACCACGCGGCCGCGGCTGTCGACCAGCGGCCCGCCGCTGTTGCCGGGATTGAGGGCGACGTCGCTCTGGATGATGGCGTCCATCAGGCGGCCGTCCTGCGCGCGCAGGCTGCGGCCGAGCGCGCTGACGACGCCGGCGGAGACGGTGAAGGAGAAGCCGAGCGGGTTGCCGATGGCGACCACGAGCTGCCCCACCCGCAGCGAGGCGCTCTTTCCCAGCTCGGCCGCGGGCAGCCGCGCGCCGTCGATCTGCGCCACCGCGAGGTCGGTTGCGGGATCGCTGCCCACCACGTTGGCGGCGTGCGAGCTGCCGTCGGAGAGCGCGACCGTCACCTCGCGGGCGCCGCGGACGACGTGCGCGTTGGTGAGCAGGTAGCCGTCAGGGGTGAAGAGAACGCCGGACCCGCCGCCCTCGGGCCGGAAGCGGCGGCGCGACTTGACCGAGACCGCGACGACGGCCGGACCCACCTTCTCCACTACGGAGACTACCGCCCGCGAGTAGGCGTCGAGTGCCTCCTCCTCGGAAACGGTGGCGGGAACAGCTGGAACGGGATCCTGGGGATGTTCGATGCGGGCGAGGCGGGGCATCGCGGCAAGGTGCGCATCGCGGGAAGACTGTCAAGCGCGGCGGGCCCTGATGCGATCGATCTCGCGCTTCAGCTCGGGAGCAAAGCGCGAGGCAGAGAACCTTTCGGCGTGCGCGCGGATGGCGGGTGGATCGACGCGCAGCCCGTCGATGGCGGTCAAGCCGCGCAGGAGCGACTCCACGGTGGGCTCGTCGAAGAAGACGCCGGTCTCGCCCTCGATGACCGTCTCCAGCGCTCCGCCGCGGCCGAGCGCCAGCACCGGCCGGCCCGCCGACTGCGCCTCGACGGGCGCGATGCCGAAGTCCTCCTCGCCGGGGAGCACGAAGAATCGCGCGCGGGCGTAGAGGCGAGGCAGCTCGTCGAAAGGCACCGCGCCGAGGAAACGCACCGAGGGTCCCGCCAAAGAGCGCAGCGCGGGCATCTCGGGGCCGTCTCCGGCGATCCACAGCGGCCGCTTGAGCCGCGAGAAGGCGCGCACCGCCACGTCGATGCGCTTGTAGGGGACCAGCGCGGAGACGGCCAGGGCGTACTCGTCGGGACCCTCGGCGGCGGGCACGAAGCGGTGCGTGTCGACGGGCGGGTAGACGACCGCGTCGGCATCGCGGCCCCAGAAACGGCGGATGCGCTCGGCCACGAACTTGCTGTTGGCGATGATGCCGTGCGCGCGCTCCGTGGAGCGCACGTCCCATCGGCGCAGGAAAGGGGCGACCGCGTGCGCAGCGAGGCGCGTGGGCAGGCTGGCGCGGCCCGCGCCGAAGTAGGCGTCGAACTGATCCCAGACGTAACGCATCGGCGTGTGGATGTAGGCGACGTGGGTCGCATCGGGCGCCGGGACGCAGCCCTTGGCCACGGCATGGCTGGTCGAGACGACCAAAGTGTAGCCGGTCAGATCGAGGCTCTCGATGGCCCGCGGGAAGAGCGGCAGGTAATGCCGGTACCTCGAGTGCGCGAGCGGCAGGCGGTCGAGAAAGCTGGTGACGATCCGGTGGCGCTCGATGAGCGGCCCGACCGAGCCGGGCACGTACACCAGCGTGAAGATGTCCGCCTCGGGATAGAGCTGGCAGAGCTGCTCCAGCACCCGCTCGCCGCCGCGCAGGCCGGTGAGCCAGTCGTGCACCAGCGCGACCCTCATCGGGCGGCCTCGCGGTAGACTTGGGCGTGCTGCTCGGCGCAGGAGCGCCAGCTGAAGTCGCGCGCCCGCTGCAGACCCTTCCGCGAAAGCTCTTCGCGCAGAGCGGGATCGCGCCGCACGCGCTCCACCGCCTCGAGCAGGGCGGGGCCGTCGCCGCGAGGAACGTGGAGCGCAGCGCCGCCGGAGACTTCCAGAAGCGCAGGATCGTCGCTGGCGATGCAGGGCGTGCCGCAGGCCATCGCTTCCAGCAAGGGGAGCCCGAATCCTTCGTAGAGCGAAGGCAGCACCAACAGCGCCGCTTCGCGATAGAGGCGCAGCAGCTCCTCCTCGCCGACGTAATTCTCCGGCGGGCCGGCGTGGACGAACTCGACGCCGCGCAGCGCTTCCAGGCCCTTTCGCGGGCCGCCGTCGCCGACGTAGAGGACGAAATCCTTCCGCGGCGAGACGCCGGGAGTGAAGCGCGCATCGACCCCGTGATGGATCACCCGCACGCGCGCGGCCTCGACGCCGAGATGTCCGGTGACTTCCCGCGCGATGGCATCTGTCGGCACGATCACCCGCGCCGCCCGTGGGGCCCGCTCGCGCAGCGCCTTGGCGAAGTACCGCGCCCGCGCTGGCTCCTGCGTTCCGGCGTGCAGCACCGTGGAGAGATCGTGAATCGTCAGCACCACCGGCCCGCGAAAGGGCGGCGCGGCGTGGTTCGTCTCGTGATACACGGTCAGGCCGCGCAGCCGCTCGCGCTCGAGCGCAAGGGAGCGGGCCGCCTCGGCGAGGAAGTAGGCGCCCGGGAGCTGCTTGACGATGTCGCGGATACCCCGGCTGGCGGGGCCGGGCGCAAAGAGGGCTCGGGCGCGCAGCCCGCCGATGGGAGCGAGCGCGTCGAGGAGGCCGGCGATGTAGCGTCCCACGCCGGTGCGGGCGGCAGCGAGAGGAGCGGCATTGATCCCGACGTCGAGCAAGGAAGCAGAGGATGTAGCACAACCTCTGGTTCACGCCGCCGTGGTTACCTGGCAGGGCGCGCACCTGATCGGCGATTGCCTGAAGGCGCTGCGCGCGCAGCGGGGCCGGCTGCGCATCGTGGTGGTGGACAACGCCTCGACGGACGGCACGGCGGAGATCGTCGCGCGAGATTTTCCCGGGGTGGAGCTCTTGCGCATGGAGGAGAATCTCGGCTACGGGCGCGCCAATAACGAGGCGATGCGGCGCGCCCTCGACGCCGGCGCGCAGTTCGTCGCGCTGGTGAACAACGACGTCGAGCTGGAGCCGGGCTGGCTCGAGCGGATGCTGGAAGCGGCTCTCG
>DASWGQ010000374.1:0-3192 GCA_036393595.1 Myxococcales bacterium
GTCATCGACGAGCACCAGCTGCAGAGCGCGCTGGGCCACCAGAAGCAGTGGGGCGGCAAGCTGGGCGTCATCCTCGTGCAGAAGGGATTCTGCCGCGAGGAGCAGATGATCTCCGCGCTCAGCCAGCACCTGGGCATGCCCGCCGTGCGCCTGTCGGAAGTGAAGATCGATCCGCGCGCGGTGAAGACGGTGTCCAAATCCGTCGCGGAACGTCTGCACGTCTTCGCCTACGAGGTGACCGGGTCCGGGCGCAGCGAAGTGATCACCATCGCGATGAGCGACCCCACCGACCTCTCGGCGGTCGACCAGCTCGCGTTCCACACCGGCAAGCGCATCAAGCCCATGCTGGTGGGCAACAGCGAGGTGATCACCGCCATCCAGCAGCACTACGCGGCGGAGAAGGGGGCCGACGACGCGCAGCCGCTCCCCGCCGGGTCGCGCCCGTTCATGGAAGGCGCCGCGAAGGGTCCAGGAGCATCGGCGAGGCTGACGCCGGTCGCGCCCATGGCGCCGGTTCCGCCCGCGGCGACCCCGACGCCCGGCTTCTCCCGGCGCGTCGAGCCGCCGCGCCCGCCGCCGCCGGTGATGGAGGCTGCGTCGCACTCCCAGGCCGCTCGCGCGCCCGAGCCCGGCGGCGGGAACGGCGCTCTCGCGCCGATGGAGGAGGTCGCGCTCGGCGGCGAGGACCTGCCCGCGGATGCGCCGATGGAAGGGCTGGAGCCGATCGCCGCGCACACCCAGGGCGGGGAGAGCGTGGAGGGCGCCGAGGAATTCGCCGGGCAGGGAAGCCCCGCCGACGCGGTGGCGGACCTCGAGGCGGTCAACCCGCGCGAGGCCGCCGAGGCGCCGCCGCTCGAGGATCCGGCGGCGCTGCAGGGATGGGCGGAGGGGCAGAACGAAGGCGTCGCGCTGGAGACCGAGAACCCCGCGCCGCCGCACGCGCCCGCGGAAGGCGGCTGGAGCGAGACGGCCGAGCTGCCGGTCGACGCGATCATGGGGACCGCCGACGTGCTGGAGACGGCTCCGGAAAGCCCGGTGCCGGCCAGCGACGCTCCCGAGGCGTGGAACGACATCGCCGACCCGCTCGCGGCTGCCGCGGGAGAGGCCCCCACGCCCGAATCGGCGTGGGCGGTGGCGGCCGCGGACGTGGCGGCAGCCGCCGAGGAGTTGGGTCCCGGCGGCCAGGGCGAATCGCTGCTCGAGCCGCCCGGCGATTCGCCGGCGCCCGCCGAAGAGATTGCCATCGAGGAGGAGGGCTGGTCGGAAGAACCCGCGCCGGGCATGGACCAGGAGCAGGCCGACGCGGCTCCGGGGCAGGAGGCGCCCTTCGTGATGGAGGAGGACGTGGCGCCCGAGGCGGAGCGCTCGACCACGCAGCCGCAGGGGTGGATCTCGCAAGGCGCCGAGGAGGCGGGCGCGGAGGCGGAGCAGGTCGAGCTCAGCTCCGGCGAGGAGCCCGACTTCGGAAGCGCGGCCGGCGAGGAGGGGTCCGGGGAAGGCGCTTCCGCCGAGCAGGCCTACGCCGAGGAAGCTCCGGCGGAGCCCGGATACGCAGAGGAGGCGTACGCCGAGTCGGCGGGCGAGGAGGAGTACGGACAGCAGGAGCTCGCCGAGGGAGAGCAGCCGGCCGAAGAAGGATGGGTCGCGACCCCCGAGGATCAGCAGCAGCAGGCCGGCTGGTTCGGCGATCCGCTCTCGTCCACCATTCCTCTCTCCGCGGCGGACCTGGGGACCCTCGCCGCGCTCGGCCTCGATTCCTCGGACGCCGCGGGCGCGCAGCGCATGCTGGCGTGCCTGGTGCGCGTGCTCAACCGGCGGCAGGCCATCGATCTGGACGAGCTGGCGGCGGAGATCCGCGAGAGCCGTCTCGCCGGCGAGGCGGCGGCGCAAGGGCAGGTCGACGTTCAGCCCGCCGGCGTCGAGCCGGGCGCCGGCGACCCCGAGGAAGCCGCGCAAACGCCCGGCAGCGGCCAGGATCCCTGAACCGGCTCGCAGGATTCCTGACCCTTGCCCACGGTTGTCGCCTTGCGCCGTACCCGGGGGGGACCCTTAGCGTTCCCTTCTCCACAGGAGGGCGTCCGCGTGACCGATTTCGCCCTGGCTGGCACCGTCCTCACCCGGGATCTCGTGGCAGCCAGCGGAAAGCTGGTCGCCTCGAGAGGGGAGATCGCCGATCTCGGGTACCTGAAGGAAATCGCGGCGCGCGCGCCGAGGGACGCCCGGCAGCGCGCGTTGCACGAAACGAAGGTTTCCGAGGCCGTCCTGGAGTCCTTCGACGCGGCGCCGCTGCAGCCTCTGGCTGGCCCGCCCGACGCCCGCGCGCAGATCGCCGATGCGCTGTGCGAGGTGCGCTTCCCGGAAGCGGTCTGGGAGGAGCTGGACGCGCTGCGCGAGGAAGACGCGGTGCGGTTCCAGCACGCGGTGTGGACCGCGGTGGTGGCGGCGCGGCTCTTCCGCGCGGCGCTGGGCGAGGCGCCGGGACTCTCGCGCCTGGTCGGCGGGGCGCTGGTGCACGACATCGGCATGCGGCACTCGGCGCAGCGGCTCCGCTTCAAGCGCGACCACCTCACCGCGAACGAGGCTCTGACGCTGGAGGACCATCCCATCGTCGGCGCGCTGGTGCTGGCCAGCGCGCTGGGAGATGCGCCGGCGGTGCACTTCGCTCTGCTCCACCACACGCGCGCGGGCTTCGGATATCCGCGCGTCGCCGGCAAGCCGCCGCTGCGCGGGCTCGACCTGGTCGCGGTGGCGAGCGCCTTCGCGGCGCTGGTCGCTCCGCGGCCGTTCCGCCAGCAGCCGTTCAACGCGCGCGGAGCGGCCGACCAGCTCTGCGACGAGGCGACCGCGGGCTATTTCGACGGCCGCGCGGTGCGCCTCTTGATCCACTGCATGCGCGGCGCCAAGGGCCCCATGACCGACCTGAAGCTCCCCCGCACCGCCACGGGCTTCCGCCCGACCCGCAACCACCACGGCGTGACCCGCGCCCAGGAACAGACCGGCGCCTGAACGTCGCCGCGCTTCCGGCCTTGTGGGGTAAGATCGTTCTTGCGGGGCGCGCGTTGATGGAACGGGAGAAGACAGACGAGGAGCTGCTGGCCGAGTTCCAGCAGGGCGACGCGGGAGCCTTCGAGCGCCTGCTGCGCCGGCACCGGAGCCCCCTCTACACCTTCTTCGTGCGGATGCTGGGAGATC
>DASWGQ010000375.1:0-3500 GCA_036393595.1 Myxococcales bacterium
GCCCACGCGGGCAAGCCCCGCCGCTGCGGCGTGCGCTCGATGCGCAGGCTCTTCAGCTCGTCGGCGACGGACGGCGGGGTCGGCACGGCCGGTCTCTAACACAGGACCCCCGGTCCGCGCCTCGCGCTGTCCCCGCCTCAAGCCCGGGGCGCCTCGACGGCGTGGATGCGGACCTCCGCCTGCCGCGGTTGCGGGCGCTCCAGGGTCGCGATCAGGGCCGAGAACCACAGCGCGAGCCAGGCGAGGACCACCACCGCGGCGCGGAAGGCACTGCGAGTCGAGCGGGAGAGACCGGTGCGGGCGAGAGGCAACATGGCGGGCTCCTTCGCTTCTAACCATCACAAGCGGTACTTGACGGTTATATACGCCTGTGCGATCTAACCTGTCAAGTGCTGTTTTGGAGGTTGAATGGCGGAGACGATGCAAGCGGAGCCCTACCGTTTCGAGTTCGTCGGCGGAGAGCCCTGCCTGGATTTCACCAACACGGTCGGCGGTGACCGGCGCACGACGCCCACCGAGCACCTGCACGGCTACGGAGACCTGGTCGCCTGGGCGCGGCAAGGGGAGCTGCTCACGCCCGCCCAGGGCCGCACCCTGCTGCTGCGCGCGCAGCGGGAGCCCGAAGCCGCGGCCGAAGCGCTGCGCGCCGCCGTGGAGCTGCGCGAGGCGCTGTTCGAGACCTTCTTCGCCCTGGTGGAAGGCAAGCGCCCCTCTCCGCAGCACCTCGAGGAGCTCAACCGGGCGCTCGCCGAGGCCCTCCCGCACCGCCGGGTGGCGCAGAGCGGCCGGGGCTTCTCGCTCGGCTGGGACGGCTCGGACGACCTCCGCCGCATGCTCTGGCCCGTCGCGCTCTCCGCCGCCGAGCTGCTCGCGGGCGGCCACGCAGCGCCGGTGAAGCTTTGCGGGATGTGGGAAGCCAGCGGGTGCAGCTGGCTGTTCGTCGACGAGAGCCGGAACGGGTCGCGGCGCTGGTGCAGCATGAGGGACTGCGGCAACCGCGCCAAGGCGCGCCGGCATTATCGGAAAGTGAAGAACCTGGATTGATTCGATCGCTCTGCCTTTGGTGACACGCTCTTCGATCCGGCGCCTTCGGCGCCTCTACAAGGGGGGAGCTCGCTCCCCCCTCGACCCCCCAACTGATCGCGCGCGGACGAATCGACCGGCGCCGCCAGCCCCAATCGTCCCTTGACCATCTCGCCGCACCTCTGCTACCGCGCCCGCGGTGCCGGTCCAGATGAACGAGAAGGGTCCGGCGGCGCCCGCCAGCCAGCCGCCGCGCGAGGGGAACTTCCTCTTCCTCTCCGATCTGCTCGGGCTGCCCGTGCTCGGCCCGGCCGGCGAGCGCCTGGGCACGCTGGTCGATTTGCTCGCGGACGCGGCCGGCGCGTATCCGCGGGTGAAGGCGATGCGCGTGCGCACCCGCAGGGGCGGAGAGGTGAAGCGGGTCGAGTCGGAGGACGTGGAACGGTGGGACGCGCGCGGCCTGCGGCTCAAGCGCGGCGCCGAGGCGCTGCGCCCGCTGCAGCTCCTGTCGAGCGAGATCCCCCTCGCGCAGGACGTGCTCGACCGGCAGATCGTCGACACCGACGACGCCAAGGTCGAGCGCGTCAACGACCTGCACCTGCTCCTCGCGCGCGGCGAGCTCCGGGTGGCGCACGTGGACGTCGGCTTCCGCGGGCTGGTGCGCCGGATGGGATGGCAACCGCTGGTCGACGCGCTGGTGCGGCGCCTCAAGCCCGGCGCTCCCTACCTCAAGAGCGAGAAGCTGGTCTCCTGGAAGCACGTGCAGCCGCTCTCGGCCGGGTCGCCGCGCGTCCGCCTCGACCTCTCGCGCGCCGCGCTTTCCGAGATCCATCCGGCCGACCTGGCGGAGATCCTCGAGGACCTGGATCGGCGGGAGCGCGCGGTGCTGTTCCGCGAGCTGCCGGTCGGGGCGGCGGCCGACGCGCTCGAGGAGGTGGAGCCGGAGCTCCAGCGCGAGCTGCTCCACGCGCTGGAGCCGGAGAAGGCCGCCGACGTCCTGGAGGAGATGCAGG
This sequence comes from Myxococcales bacterium, assembly GCA_036393595.1. Lineage (GTDB taxonomy): Bacteria > Myxococcota > Myxococcia > Myxococcales > 40CM-4-68-19 > VBKO01. The sequence goes on from DASWGQ010000375.1 coordinate 2,037, forward strand.
CCGACGACGCGGCCGACCTGCTCGCGGACCTGCCCCGCGAGGAATCGGCCGAGCTGCTCGCCGAGATGGAGCCGCCTTCGGCGCGCGAGGTCGAGCACCTGCTCACCTTCGACGAGGACAGCGCCGGCGGCATGATGAACCCCGAGTTCCTGCGCCTCTCGCCCGAGCTGACCGCGTCGCAGGCGCTGGAGCAGGTGCGCGCGCAGGCCGAGCACATCGCGCACCTGCACGACGCGTTCGTGCTCGGGCCCGGGGGCAAGCTGGCCGGCGTGCTCTCGCTGCGCGACATCATCGTGGCCAAGCCGGAGAGCCGGGTGCTGGGGCTGATGCACGAGCACCCCGCGCCGCTGCGGCCCGACGATCGGGCGCGCAAGGTGGCGGAGCTGGCCGCCAAGTACAACCTGTTCTCGCTGCCGGTGGAGGACGAGGCCGGCAAGCTCCTGGGCGTCGTCACCGTCGACGACGTTCTGGAGAAGGTGCTGCATGGCTGAATCGCCGGCGGAGGGGCGCGCCACGCCGCGAGGCGTGCGGGTCTTGCGCTCGCGCTGGGCGCGCCTGGCGCTCCTGGCCTCGGTGGTGGGCCCGGGGATCATCACCGCCAACGTCGACAACGACGCCGGCGGCATCGCCACCTACTCGCAGGCGGGCGCGGACTTCGGCTACACGCTCCTGTGGACGCTGCTCCCCATCACCTTGGCGCTGATCCTGGTCCAGGAGATGACCGCGCGCATGGGCGTGGTCACCGGGAAGGGGCTCTCGGACCTCATCCGCGAGCGCTTCGGCGTGAAGTCCACCTTCTTCGTCATGCTCGCGCTCGTCATCGCCAACCTGGGCAACACGGTGGCGGAGTTCGCCGGCGTGGCGGGCTCGCTGGAGATCTTCGGGGTGCCGCGCTGGATCTCGGTGCCCGCCGTCGCGGTGCTGGTCTGGGCCCTGGTGGTCAAGGGGACGGCGCGCATCGTCGAGCGCGTGTTTCTCGCCGCCTGCGTCTTCTACGTCTCCTATGTCGTCGCCGGTTTCCTGGCCCGGCCGGACTGGGGAGAGGTGGCCCGGGGCACCTTCATTCCGACCCTCTCCTTCACCGCCCCGGCGCTGACCATGGTCGTCACGCTGGTGGGCACCACCATCGCGCCCTGGATGCAGTTCTACCTGCAATCCGCGATCGTCGAGAAAGGCGTGCGGGTCGAGGACTACCCGCTGTCGCGCCTCGACGTGGTGGTCGGCTGCATCGTGACCGACGCGGTCGCGTTCTTCATCGTGCTGGCCTGCGGCGCGACCATCCACAAGGCCGGCGGCCACATCGAGACCGCCAAGGACGCGGCGCTCGCGCTGCGCCCGCTGGCGGGCAAGTACGCCAGCGCGCTCTTCGCCTTCGGGCTGTTCAACGCCTCGGTGTTCGCCGCCAGCATCCTCCCGCTCTCCACCACCTATTACGTGTGCGAGGCGTTCGGATGGGAGAGCGGG
>DASWGQ010000376.1:0-6249 GCA_036393595.1 Myxococcales bacterium
GATGTAGTCCGGATCGGGAATGACGGCGCGGTCGCGCTCGCCCCGGATGATCTCCGCGATGCGCGGGTAGGCCGAGGTGCCGACGAAATAGTCGACCTCCGGCATCTCCTGCTGCAGCACGTCCGCGTACCGCTGGGTCAGGCAGCCGGCGACCACCAGCGCCTTGCACCGGCCCGTCTCCTTGTACCGGGCGTGCTCGAAAATGGCGTCGATCGATTCCTGCTTCGCCTCGCCGATGAAGGCGCAGGAATTGATCAGCACCACCTCCGCCTCGCCCGGTTCCTGGACCAGCTCGTAGCCCTGCTCGAGCAGCGTTCCGAGCATGACTTCGCTGTCCACCCTGTTCTTCGGGCAGCCGAGCGAGAGCAAGTACAGCGTGGGACGAGCGGAGAGGGCCGTTTTGTGCACGAGCGGGTTCCTTCGGGAAGGGGGTGCTTCTATAACCGTTCCAAGGCGGCGGTCCAGTCCCGGCCAGGTCCGCGCCCGCTCAATCGACCCAGAGCTCGAGGGAGGATATCCGGTGCGGCCCGCGGCGCGACAGAGCCGTCAGTCGCGGAAGTTCTCGAACTGGGTGTCCACCCCCAGCTCGTCCTGCTTGCCGCGGACGAGCTGGATGACCTGCTGCAGGTCGTCCCGCGACTTGCCGGAGACGCGCACGGTCTCGCCCTGGATGGCGCCCTGCACCTTGAGCTTGGAGTCCTTGATCAGCTTCACGATCGCCTTTGCTTTCTCGGACTCGATGCCCTGGGCGAAGGTGAGCAGCTGCTGCACCGTCTTGCCGCTCTGCTCGACCGGCCCGTACTTGACGCCCCGCAGACTGATGCCGCGCTTGGCGAGCTTCTGCACCAGGACCTCGCGCGCGGCCTCCAGTCGCTGCTCGGTCGAGCTGCGGATCTGGATACCCTTCTCCTTCTCCTTCTTCTCCACCTGGGTGTCGGTGCCCTTGAAGTCGTAGCGCTGCTCGATCTCCTTGCGCGCCTGCTGGAAGGCGTTGTCGACCTCCTGCTCGTTCACCTTGTTGACGATGTCGAAGGACGGCATGGCTCCCTCCTCACATCTCCAGGACGACGGGCAGCACCATGGGGCGCTTCTCGAATCCCTTCTTGAACACCGATCGCACCGCGCGGCGCAACGCTTCCTCGACCGAGGCGTGGTCGGTGCGCTGCGCCGGGAGCAGCTCCTCGAGCGCGGCCAGGGCGGCGGAGCGCGCCTGCTCTATCCGCGTCTCGTCCAACCCGGCAACGCCGCGGCCCAGGAGCTCCGGATCGCGCAGCAGGGCGCCCGACTTGCGGTCCAGCACGCACAGGCAGACCAGCATGCCGCTGTCCGCCAGGAGCTTGCGGTCGCGGAGCACCACCTCCCCCACGTCCGCGAACGCGCCGCGCGAGTCGAGGTAGATGCGCCCGGCCGCGGCGCCGCCGGGCACCACCGCCGCGGACTGCCCGTCGCGCAGCTCGATGACGTCGCCGTCCTCGGCGACCAGGCAGCCGCGCGGGTCGACCCCGGCCGCTTCCGCGGTGCGCGCGTGCGCGGCGAGCATGCGGAACTCTCCGTGGACGGGCACGAAGGAACGCGGGCGCACCAGGTCGATCATCATCCGCTGCTCGCCCTGGCAGGCATGGCCGGTGGTGTGGATGAGCTCGCCGCTGCCCCCCATGGTGGAGAGCACGCGGCACCCGCGCCGGACGAGGTGGTCGACCAGGTTGGCCACGTCCCGCTCGTTGCCGGGGATGCTGCGCGACGACAAGATGACCAGGTCGCCCTTCTCCAGCTTGACCGTGGGATGCTCGCCGAGCGCGAGGCGGCTGAGCGCGCTGTGCGGCTCTCCTTGCGCCCCGGTGCAGACCACGGCCAGCTCGCGCGGCGCGAAGTGGTCGGCGGCCTCCGGATCGACGAACAGCTCCGGAGGACAGCGCAGGTAGCCCATCTCCAGCGCCAGGCGGACGTTCTGCTGCATCGAGCGCCCCAGCAGGCACACCTTGCGGCCGTGCTGGAGCGCGGCTCGCACCACGCTCTGCACGCGGTGGATGTTGGAGCCGAACGTCGCCACCACGATGCGCCCGCGCGCATACGGCGCGCCGAAGATGCGCGCCATGGACTCTCCCACCAGGCTCTCGGAGACGCTGGTCCCCTCCCGCTCCGCGTTGGTCGAGTCGCTGAGCAGGCAGGCGACGCCCTCTTCTCCCAGCTCCGCGAAGCGGCGGACGTCGAGCAGGCGCCCGTCGGGAGGCGACCAGTCCACCTTGAAGTCGCCGGTGTGCACCACCAGCCCGGCCGGCGTCCGCAGCGCGTAGCCGACCGCGTCCGGGATGGAATGGGTCACCTGGAGGGGCTCGACCTCCAGGCCGCCGACGCGGCTCACGGCGCGCGGGGACATCTCCACCAACCGCGGCGAGATTCCGTGCTCGGCGAGCTTCTCCTTCACCACCGCCAGCGTGTAGCGGGTACCGTACACCGCCACGTCGGGGTGCTCGCGCAAGAGGTAGGGCAACGCGCCGACGTGATCCTCGTGGGCGTGGGTGAGCAACACCGCCGCCACCGGCGGTCCCGGCGTGCGCAGGTGCGCGAAGTCGGGCGTGATGATCTCGACGCCGAGCGCGGCCTCGCCACCGGGGAAAAGTACGCCGCAGTCCACCACCACGCGCGACTCGGGCGTCTCGACCGCGAGGCAGTTCATGCCCACCTCGCCCAGGCCGCCGAGCGGGACGAGGCGCACGGGTTCGGGGGCGGTCTCCACGGCGGCGCAACTTAGCACCGGCCGGCGGGCAGGGCGGGCGCGAATGCGCGCGTCAGCAGGGTGTCTTTGGTGTTACACGCACGCCGTGGACCCCCTCGCCAAGGTGCTCAACCCCGAGCAGCTCGCCGCCGTCCGGCACGAGGGCGGGCCGCTCCTCATCCTGGCAGGCGCCGGCAGCGGCAAGACGCGCGTCTTGACCCACCGCATCGCGCATCTGTTGTTCGAGCGGAAGGCGCGCCCGGCGGAGATCCTCGCGGTCACCTTCACCAACAAGGCGGCGGGCGAGCTGAAGGGGCGCGTGGCGAAGCTGGTCGGCCCCGACGCCGAGCGGCTCTGGGTGGCGACCTTCCACGCCGCGGGTGCGCGCATCCTGCGGCGAGAGGCCGAGGCGCTCGGGCTCAACCGGGCGTTCGCCATCTACGACGACGCGGACCAGCTCGCCGAGGTGAAGCGCTCGTGCCAGGAGCTGGGGGTGGACGTGGGGACCGCCCGGCAGCACGCCGCGCGCATCGAGCGCTGGAAGAACGCGGGTCTGTTGCCGGGCGAGGTGAAGCTCGCCGACTACGACGTGCCCGGCCGCGTCTCGCAGAGGGTCTACGAGCGCTACCAGCGCGCCCTGCAGGCCGCCAGCGCGGTCGACTTCGGCGACCTGATCGTCCGGGTGATCGAGCTGTTCCGGGAGCATCCGGACGTCGCGCAGCGCTACGCCTCCCGCTTCCGGCACATCCTGGTGGACGAGTTCCAGGACACCAACCCGGCGCAGTACCAGCTCCTGCGCATGCTCGCCGAGGAGCACGGCAACCTGTGCGTCGTCGGCGACGACGACCAGTCGATCTACCGGTGGCGCGGCGCCGAGGTGGACAACATCCTCGATTTCCCGCGCCACTTCCCCGGCACCCGGGTCGTCAAGCTGGAGCAGAACTACCGCTCGACGGGCCGCATCCTGGCCGCGGCGCACGCGGTGATCGAGAAGAACCCGCGGCGCGCCGAGAAGAAGCTGTGGACCGCAGCCGGAGAAGGGGACAAGCTGCGCGTGCTGCTCGCGGAGGACGAGCGCGACGAGGCGCAGCGGGTCGCGCAGGAACTCTACGCCGAGAACGCCCGCGGCACTTCCTACGGCGAGATGGCCGTCTTCTACCGGGCCAACGCGCAGTCGCGCGCTCTCGAGGACGGGCTGCGGGCGCGCCGCGTACCGTACCGGGTGGTGCGCGGGCGTTCCTTCTACGACCGGGCCGAGATCAAGGACGTCGCCGCCTACCTGCGGCTGTGCGTGAACCCGCGCTCCGACGTGGACCTCTTGCGCATCGTCAACACGCCGCCGCGGGGCATCGGCGACACCACCATCGACCGGCTGCGCGATTCGGCCGGGCGCACCGGGCTCTCGCTGTGGGAGGCGATCGAGGCGATGGAGCGCGATCCCGAGCTCGCGCCCTCGGCGCGGACCAAGCTCCTGCCGTTCCGGGACCTGCTCCGGCGGATCGGCGAGGCGGTCCGGGGCGCTCCGGGCGCCGCGGAGGCGATCGAGCTGGTGATGAGCGAGACCGGGTACGAGGACAGGCTGAGGCTGGAGGGGGAGGAAGGGGAGGACAGGCTGGAGAACCTGTACGAGCTGGTGGGGGCGGCAAGGGAGTTCGATGCAGGGTGGGCGGAAGCGAGGGCTGCGGGGCCGGCTGCGACTCCGACAGCGACTGCGCCTCCGACGACGACGGCGACGCCGGTTGCGACAGCGACGCCGGTTGCGACAGCGAAATCGGCGGCGGCTGGACGGTCGACTTCCGGGCGGGCTCTCGCACCCGGGGCGTTGGGGAGTCCCACGGCCGAGGACGAGCCGGGAGATCGGCCCGACGTGTCGGCTGCGCTGGCGGCGGCTTCGCCGGAGCTGGACGAAGGCACGCCGGACACGCCGCTGATCGGGTTCCTCGAGCAGCTCGCGCTGGTGGGGGATGCGGATGCGGCGGAAGGAGGGGAGAGGGTCTCGCTGATGACCCTGCACGCCGCCAAGGGCCTCGAGTTCGATGCGGTGTGGCTCACCGGGCTGGAGGAGCGCGTGTTCCCGCACGCGCGCTCGCTCGGGCAGGGCGCCTTTGGGTCGGGGGAGGAGGACCCCGACGAGATGGCCGAGGAGCGGCGCCTCTGCTACGTCGGCATGACGCGCGCGCGGAAGAAGCTGACGCTCACGCTCTCCCGGTGCCGGTCGCTGTTCGGCGAGCTGCGCTTCAATCCGCCGTCGAGGTTCGTGCGCGAGATCCCGGAGGAGCTCGCCTCCGGCCTGGGCGCGCTCGCGGCCGCGGAGCCCCGCCCGCAGCAGGGCGGCAGGTGGGAGCGGGGCTGGGGCGGAAAGCGCGAGGGCGACGCGGCCCACGACTACGAATTCGATCAGCGCCCGCGCTGGGAAGAGGAGCCGCGTCCGTTCGGCCAGCGCGCGCCCAACGCGCCGATGCCGGCGCGCAACCGGGCGCGAGAATCGCGCGCCGACCCGCTCTCGAGGCCGCCCCCCAAGCAGGCCGCGCCGGGGATGGAGGGGCTCGGCCCGGGCGCGCGCGTGCGCCATCCCAGCTTCGGGATCGGCACGGTGGAGGATACCGACGGCCAGGGGCCGACCCTCAAGCTGACGGTCCGGTTCCCGCCCGGGGTCGGTCTCAAGAAGGTGCTGGCGCGCTTCGTCGAGAAGGCATGAAGCCCCGCCTCAGTTGACGCCGGCGCTCGCGATCCCGTCGAGCTGCACGCGCGAGAGCACCTCGCGCAGCTCCTGCGCCTGCCGCCGGTGCAGCGCGGCCGCGGCGGCGGGCTCGCCGTCCGCCTCCTTGTCCAGCTGGTCGATGCGGCTCTGCAAGAGGCTGCGAAGAAGGTGGACTTCTCGCGGTGTGTTCAGCGTCAGCGTCAGCATCGGCCCATGTCCCCTTGCGACGAGAGAGAAAAGTCGAGCGCACGCTAGCGGCGACCGGACTTCGGCGCAAGCGCTCCGGAAAATGCGCAAGGGCCAAAGGACCCTACGAAGGGGTGCTCAGCCCAGCCGGCCGTGGATGAGGAACAGGTCGACCAGAACGCCGATCGCCGCCTGCACGATCCCCACCGCGACCGCCTGGCCCACGCTGATGTCGTAGGCGATCACGAACACCAGGATCCAGCAGACCAGGGCGATGATCCCGGGGATGACGAGGAACCAGAAGAAGGCGAAGGGCGTCACCACCAGAGCGACCAGGAAAGTGACGAACAGGGCGCGCGGCAGCGTGTTGCGCGGGTTCTGCGGCGAGACCAGCGCCACCGACCCCCTCACCACGATGGCGTGGATCAGCCAGCGGACCAGCAGCACGCCGACCGTGCTCATGCGCACACGCTACCACACGGCCGGCGAGGATTCGTGATCTGCGCCCCCGGATCGGCTAGATCCCATCCATGATGCCCGACGTGCCGGTCACCGACGCGCTGCTCCATGCGCTCCCCAAGACCGACCTGCACTGCCACCTCGACGGGTCCCTGCGGCTGCGCACCATGCTCGAGCTGGCGGAGGA
>DASWGQ010000377.1:0-2755 GCA_036393595.1 Myxococcales bacterium
CCTCGTTCCTTGACAATGGCCGCACCCCGCAGTTACAAGCGCCCCCTCTTCGCTGGACAAAGCGTGGGGCTGTAGCTCAGCTGGGAGAGCGCTAGAATCGCACTCTAGAGGTCACCGGTTCGATCCCGGTCAGCTCCACCATTTCCAACTCTGCGCCGCTTCAGGCGCCCGAGAGGGCGCTAGCGTGCGCCTCCGCGTTTCCCAGAGTCGCTTGAGCAGCAGCGCCCCTAGGACCCAGTAGGCCAGCGAGGTCCAAAAGCCGGGGAAGTAACAGGATCAATGCGCCCACGGTGAAGGCGGCGTAGGCGCCCATGTTGAAACCAACGAACAGATCGCGCGGATAAGCCGGCGCGCTCCACAGACCGGGGAAACGAATGTCGAAGCGGGTCAGATATTCTTCGGTGAAGTGGAGAAACTGTACGGCGAGCGCGATGAGGTAGATCGGCAAGATGCGGGAGGGCTCGGGCATCTGGCGCCAGCACGTGGTCCAGAACAGCGCGTAGGCGAGCGCCACCCCCGGCACGAAGGTGACCAGGAGGCTCGGCCCCGACGAAAGCAGAGTGAACGTCGTCGCCATCGCTAGAACCGCGCGTGCAGCAGCGGCACCGCCGCCCCGGTCGCCGCGCCTGCCGCGAATCCGACCGCCACGTCCGTATAGAAGTGCTGCCCCGCGGCGACCCGCTGCACCGACACGGCCGCGCCGACCGCGGCGGCCATGATCCAAGGCCACACGCGTTGCCCGTGCCGCTTCTGCAGGGTCACCGCCGTGACCGTCATCGCGCCGCTGACCACAGAGGTGTGCCCCGAATAGAAGGAGAGGTAGCCGTCGGTGCTGCGCATCGCCGCCGGATCGCCCGCGTACGCGAGCGGCCGGGGCCGGCGGACCGCGTACTTGGTCAGGGTGGTGAGCGCCCCGTCGACCGCCAGCGCCTCGGCGTAGACGGTCGCGTCCTCGAGGAAGACCTGGCCCAGGCCCACGTCGGCCGCGTCGAGCAAGAGCGGCGCGATTACGGCGACGGCCTCCGTCACGTCGCTCGCGGTGTCCATGAAGTGGCTGGAGTTGCCGATGACGTGCCGGTCGAGCGCGTTCACCTCGCCCGGGTCGCACGGGCATCGCGGGTGGATGAGGTCGGAAGCGAACAGGGTCGGCAGGAGGATCGCGAGCCCCGAAGCGACGATGACGGGAACGTCGACCGCGGAGTTGACCCGGTAGACGGAGACGGGCCCGGCCTCGACGGCAGCCGCCGGCGCGGAGACGGCGAGGAGGAGCGCGGCGCCCAGCACCGCCCGACTGTAGCCGCGGCCGGCAGGCCGGCGCCAGATCGTACGGAGAGCGGAGATCGGAGAATCGCTCCAGGCCGTCGAGTGGTACAAGGACAGGCCGAGGAGAAGCCGATGCGCCTCACTCCCGTGCTCTCGGCCTTCGCGATCGCGGTCCTCGCCGGGTGCTTCTCGCCCGCCCCGCCGCGGCAGCCCGAATCAGACGCAGCGCCTCCCTCCGGCTCGGCCGTGGAGGCGCCGGTCTTCTCGGCCGATGCGTGCGACCAGGACGAGGACTGCGCGCCCGTCGCGCAGTGCCACCCGGACAAATGCGTGCGAACCGCACACGCCGGCACCCTCCCGCCGGACACCGTCTGCACGATGGAGTGCCGTCCCCGCACCGTCGACTGCGGCTACAACCACTGCGGCTGCGCTCCTGCACCTGACGGCGAAAAGGTGTGCGCGCTGTTGCCCGGCGCGGGAAAACGGTGACGGAGATCACGTCCGCGGCAGGCGCCCGCATTCTGGCGCGGCGATGATACGAACATGTCATGGCGCACGCGGAGGCGTCTGCTTACCAGGACCCCGCGATGCCACTACTCATCGACGGCCCAGGCGATTGCAGTCACTCGAGGATCGAACACCTCGGCAACGACCACGATGCGAGGTTCTTCCGGTGCGAAGGGTGTGGACAGGTGTTCGTCGTCCAGGGCGGCTTGACCCTCGCCGTCCCGGCCGTGCAGCCGCAGCCTCGCCCCGCCTTCGAGCGGGATTCCAGCCAAGGTGCGGACCCGCCTCGCATCGAGGGACGTTCCGCGAGCGAGTGACGTCACGGGCTGCGTCTCGCTACCGCGGCGGCGGCAGCGCCGCGGGCTGCTTGCCGCCCGGCTCGCGCTTCGGCCGGACCCGCTCCAGCCACTTCGCCGTGCGCGTCCGGATCTTGTGCGCCGCGGACCGCGCCCAGGCGTGGCGGCGGCCGAGGATCCCCAGCCCGGCGAGCACCAGCGGGATCCCCGGCCCGGGCAGGACCAGCAGCGCGACGCCCACGCCGAGCACCACCCACCCGCCGGCATGGACGAGCACGTCCTTCGCTTTGGGATCGGCGCTGGCCACGGACACCAGTATAGACGCGGCGAGCATCGCGGCGACCACCGCCAGCGAAATCACTGGTGGAATCTTGACCACGCCAGCGAGCGCCATCTTGGTCCCGACGAAGATGAGCACGCCCGCGAGACCCACCTTCAGGTAGCGGAACTTCTCCAAGGCTCCCGCCAGCACGAAGAAGAGCGAGCGGAGCCCGAGCAGCGCCAGCGCTAGTGGCCGCCGGATTCGGCGGACCTACGCCTTTCAGCCGGCGTCCCTGGGGCGCCGCTGTGCTTTTGGATCGCGGCCGTCATCCTGGTTCCCTTCGGCGAGCAGAGCGCGCGCCGCATCGACGGACTCGTGGGTCCCGGCCACGGCCAGGACGTCGTCCGCCTGGAGCAGCTCGCGCCCG
>DASWGQ010000378.1:0-1722 GCA_036393595.1 Myxococcales bacterium
GGCACCCAGGCGAAGCCCTCGTGCTCGTCCGAGAGCTCGACGGCGCGGGCGGGCGGCGGGACGCGGAGCAGGAAGGCGTGCTCGCGGAAGCGCTTCCCGCCAGCGGACGCGTACTCGTGGAAGTAGCCGAGGTCGAACAGCTCGCCCGTCAGGCCGGTCTCCTCTTCGGCCTCGCGCGCAGCGGCCGCGGCGGCCGGCTCGCCGGCCTCGGCCTTGCCCGTGACCGGGTGCAGGCCGCCGCCGCGCCGCTGTGGCCGTCGCAGCAGCAGCACCTCGGCGCCCGACGATCCCTGTCGAGCGATCCACACCAGCGCTTTCGACCGGAGGCGCGGCACGCCGTCCCATCTTAGCCTCACCCGTGATAAGGATGCGCCGCTTTTCCGCCAGCCGCCGCCGACAGGGCGGCGCTGCGCTTTTCACAGCGCGGACGTCATGGATGCATAGAGGCTCGATGGAGACTCTCCAGCTCGATCTTCCCGGAGCCGACCCCCGCCTCGGGCTGTGTACGATGGCCCGCGGGCTGATCGGGTCCGAGATCCTGCGCATCGGAGCGGAGATCCGCGCCGCGCAGGCGCGCGGCGACAAGATCTGCAACCTCACGGTTGGGGATTTCTCCTCCAAGGAGTTCCCCATCCCGGAAGCGCTGCGCGAGGCGGTGCTGCGGGCGCTGGCCGCCGGCGAGACCAACTACCCGCCCGCCGACGGCGTGCTGCGCCTGCGCGAGGCGGTGCGCGAGCTCTACCGGGCGCGCCTGCACCTCGACGTGCCGCTCGAGGCGACGGTGATCGCGGGCGGCTCCCGGCCGGTCATCTTCGCCACCTACTCGGTGCTGGTCGAGCCGGGCGACGTGGTCGTCTACCCCGTCCCGAGCTGGAACAACAACCATTACTGCCACCTCGTCGGCGCGCGCGGCGTCCCGCTGACCACTCGCGCCGAGGAGGGGTTCCTGCCCACCGCGGCCGCGCTGCAGCCGCACCTGCGCGCCGCGCGCCTTCTGGCGCTCAACACGCCCTTGAACCCCGCGGGCACCGTGCTGCGCGAGGACGAATTGCGGCGCATCACCGAAGCGGTGGTGGCCGAGAACCGCCGCCGCGCCCGGACCCGAGAGAAGCCGCTCTACCTGCTCTACGACCAGGTCTACTGGATGCTTACTTTTGGCAAGGCCCGGCACGAGACGCCGGTGCACCTGGTCCCCGAGTCCGCGCCGTACGTGATCTTCGTCGACGGGATCTCGAAGGCCTTCGCCGCCACCGGCCTGCGTGTCGGGTGGGGCGTGGGCCCCCCGGCGGTCATCGCCGCGATCCGCGACTTCCTCGGGCACGTCGGCGCTTGGGCTCCCCGGGCCGAGCAGGTTGCGACCGCCGAGCTGCTGCGCGACGCCGCCGCGGTGGACGCCTACGGGCGCGAGTTCCACGCGCAGCTCCAGGCGCGCCTGGACCGGCTGCACCAGGGCTTCTCCGCCATGCACGCCGCGGGCCTGCCCGTGCGGGACATCTCCCCACAGGGCGCCATCTACCTCTCGGTCCAGTTCGACCTGGCCGGCCGGCGCGGCCTCCCCACCAACGACGACGTCCGCAGCTACCTCTTGCGGGAGGCCGGCTTCGCGGTGGTGCCCTTCCAGGCCTTCGGCTTGGAGGGCGAGACGGGCTGGTTCCGGCTCAGCGTCGGCGCCGTCTCCCTCCGCGACATCGACGAGGCCCTGCCCCGCGTCGAGGCCGCCCT
>DASWGQ010000379.1:0-9978 GCA_036393595.1 Myxococcales bacterium
CGCCGTCCGTCTGGTCGGCGACGAAGGCTCGCGCGCGGACCTGGACGGTGAGGGCATGGACGCGATCCGCCACGGCCTGGAGCTCCGGATGCTGCGGAAGGGGCACGACCACCGCGGCCCGCGCGGCGCCGACCGACAGGACCGCCGAGGCGAACACCCAGGCGGCGGGTCCAGGCGAGATGATCCGATCCATGCGCTCCTCCGCTCGACGGCGCCGAGTCTGCGGGGGTGTTGTTGCAGCCGCGTTGCGGTCCTGTGTGCGAATGTGAAGCCAATCTGTCGGGGCCCTCTGACGTTTTGTCGGACGGAATGTGAAGAGCGCCGACCAGTACTGAAGGATCGCGGATCGCCGCCCGCGTCGTGGCACGCACGCTGCAAGTGCGGTCTCGCCAGGAGGATCGATGAAGAACGCTCCTGCGAAACGCGCCGCGCCTCGAGCCAACCCGGAGCCGGTTCCGCGTGTCTTCCGGCCATTGACGCTCTCGGAGGCCTACGCGCTCTGGAAGGAGAAAGGAGGTGCGACGAACGGCTCCGCTCGCGCCGGGCAACTCCGGGAGAGCTCCCCCCTCCGGCGCGGGCGGAGCCGCCTTACCGGTAGCTGAGATTGTGAAGGATTGTTTGGCATCTGATCTGAGCGGGCGCTTCACGACTCTCGTGCTTCTCTCCTGCGGCATCGCCGGCGCTGCGCGCGCGCAGCCCCGCCGGGCGGCGACCATGGGCGGCAGTGAGCCGCGCGCCTGGATTCCGCGCTCGGCGCGCGGCGAGCGCTTCAGCCGCGCGCCAGGGTCCATGGCGCGCGGCCGTGAGCGCCGCGCGGCGCAGGAAGGTCGGCCAGGCGGCCCTCGGGAGTGAAGGCCATCTCGCAGGGCTCGCCCAGGGCCCGCAGGCACGGCTGGTCGCGCCCGTCGGTCTGCCAGAGCGCCTCGGCCACCCACATCTCGTGCAGTCGCAGGGTGCTCTCGATGCGGACCAGCCGCGGAGCGAGTGGGTCCACCCGCGAGGCGGTGGCGATGGCGAGCGCGATCGCGGAGCGGTCGTCGGGGACCCAGATCGGCGTCTTGCCGTTGGTCAGCTCGGTGGAGGCGACCACGTTGGTCCAGTACTTCTGGTAGTCGATGTTCTCCACCACTGCGCGCGTGGTGACGTCGGCCACGCCCAGCCCGCAGGCGTTCCCGTGGGTCAGCTCGGTGAGGCGCAGGACGGCGAGCTTCTTCGGGTTGCGCGGATCGACGATGTGGCGGACGGCATAGCGGCCGGTGACGTTCGGGTCCATGCCCATGCCGCTCACGTCCTTGCCGAGGTAGTCCACCACCAGGACGTCGAGCCGGTCGAACGGGATGCGCGGCATGAGCGAGCGGCTCAGGACCATCAGCTCGGGCTCGCGGCTGGCGATGAGGTCGCCGGGCACCACCTCCAGGTGGGCCACGTCCTCCAGCGCGCTCTCGACGGACGCGACGCCGCCGAGCACGTTCACCTTCTCGAACACCAACCGCGCCGCCTCGGGGACCACTTCGTGGAAGGTGTCGAAGCCGCGACGGTGCACGGTGGCCGCGCCCTTCTGCTTGCCGAAACCGATGGCGAGCATCTTGGAGAGGCCGCTCTCCACCTCGCCGTGGAAGTCGGTGTGCGCCTTGACCCGGTTGACGGGCAGCACCGCATCCGCGCGCAGCGCCGCGCGGCTCCAGTGGAGCGGCATGCCGGTGGCCGTGTTGCCGAGCAGCACCGTCTCCATGCTCGGCTCGAAGGGCACATCCATCGACTGCGGCGTGACCCCGTATCCGGCGAGCACCTCGAGCTGCCCTTCGGGCGTGGCGCCTCCGTGCGAGCCCATCGCGGGGACGATGAACGGGCGCGCGCCGAGCCGCTTCAACTCCGTCACGGTCGCGCGCACGATCTCCGCCAGCCGCGCCACTCCGCGGCTTCCGACGCCGACCGCGACGGACATCCCCGGGCGCACCCGCCCCTCGAGCTTGCGCATCTCGCGCGCGACCACCGCCGGGATCGAGTCCACCCGCGGCGCCTCGAAGGTCTGCGCGACGCGGCGCCACTTCGGCAGTGGGAAAGAAAGGCCACCTTCGACGATGCTGAACTCCCGGTCCATGGTCACCCTTTCAGCGCGCCGCTCATCCCCTGGACGTAGCGGTCCACGAAGAGGAAGTAGATCACCACCACCGGGATGCAGCCCAGCACCGCTCCGGCCATGAGCGGGCCCCACTGGTAGATGTCGCCGCGGACCAGCTCGGTGGCCAGGCCGACCGGGACGGTCTTGTGCTCCGGGGCCGACATGAAGACCAGCGCGTAGAGGTACTCGTTCCAGGACAGCGTGAAGGCGAAGATGAACGCCGAGATGAGCCCCGGGCCGCTGAGCGGCAGCACGATCCCGAGCATCACGCGCAGGCGGCCGGCGCCGTCGACCATCGCCGCTTCCTCGATCTCGCGCGGGATGGATTTCAAGTAGCCCATCAGCAGCCAGGTGCAGAAGGGGATCAGGAAGGTACTGTAGACGGGCACCAGGGCGGCGGGGCGGTCGAACCACCCGAGCTTGAGCAGCACGTCGGCGAGCGGGATGAAGAGGATGGCCGGCGGCACGAGGTAGCCGAGGTAGATCGCCAGCCCGGCGCCGTTCGCGCCGGGGAAGCCGACGCGGACGATCCCGTACGCGGCCAGCCAGCTGAGCGAGACGCTCAGCACGCTGGCGCCGGCGGCGATCCCCATCGTGTTCCAGAACCAGCGCGGGAAGCCGGTGCCGGTCAGCAGATAGCGCACGTGGTCCAGCGTGGGGTGGTGCACCAGGAACGGGTTGGTCGCCGTGGAGACCAGCTCCTGGTTGGGGCGCACCGCGGTCAGCACCATCCAGTAGAAGGGGAAGAGCAGGAAGAGCGCGAACAGCGCGAGGGGGAGCCAGGTGCCGAGGAGGCGCGACCTCATGCGCGCTCCCGGATCGCGCGCAGCGCGGCGTACGCCAGGAGGCCCAGCGCCGGCAGCGTGACCGCGGCGATGGCCGCGCCCTCGCTCATCGCGCCTCCCACGATGGCGCGCTGGTAGGCGAGGGTGACGAACAGGTGCGTCGCGTTGGCGGGCCCGCCGCGGGTGATGGTCCAGACCAGCTGGAAATCGGTGAAGGTGAAGATGGCGGAGAAGGTGGTGAGGATGACCGTCAGCGGCGTCAGGAGCGGCCAGGTGATCTCCCACAGCACGCGCCATGGGCGGGCGCCGTCGATCTGCGCCGCTTCGTAGACGTCGCTCGGGATCGACTGCAGCCCGGCGAGGTAGCCGATGGTGAAGAAGGGCGTGCCCCGCCAGATGTTCGCCACCATCAGCGACCCCCGCGCGAGCCAGGCGTTGCCGAGGAAGTCGATGTTGTGGTCGAGGACGCCCAGCTTGAGCAGCGCCCAGCTGATGAAGCTGAACTGCGGATCGAAGATCCACCACCAGGCGAACGCCGAGAGCACGGTGGGCACGACGTACGGCAGGAGCAGCACGGAGCGCCAGAAGCGCACGCCGGCGAAGCGCTGGTTCAGGACCAGCGCCAGCCAGAGCCCGAGCGCGAGCTTCAGCACCACGGTGACGACCGTGTAGAGCGCCGTGTTGATGGCCGCGAGTCGGAAGACCGGATCGTCGAGCAGGTACTGGTAGTTCTCCAGCCCGATGAAGGTGCCCGGCTCGCCGATCTTCGCGTCCTGGAAGCCGAGCCAGACCCCGAGCCCCAGCGGGTAGGCGAGGAGCAGCCCGAGCAAGGCGGCCGCCGGCACCACCAGCGCGGGCCCGAACCACGCCCCGCGGCCCTTCGCGAGCGACAGCCGCCCGGCGGCCATCGGTCAGCGGTAGATGCGGCGGAGACGGCCCTCGGCCCTCTTCGCCGCGTCCTTGGGCGTGAGGCCGTTCACGGTGGCGTCGGCGAACATGTCGAGCACCACGAAGTCGGCCAGCGCGGCGGCGGCGTGCTGTCCCGGGCTGCCGGCGTAGCTGTTGGGGAGCATGCGCGCGATGCCGTCGCGGAACGGCGTCGCCTTCGGGTCGCGCGTCCAGACGGCCAGCTCCCGGTACTTCCGCAGCGCCGGGGTGATGTACCCGTTCATCGAGTCGACCCAGGGCTCCGCCTGCTCGGGCGAGAGCATGAAGCGCAGGTACTCCTTCGCCGCGTTGGGGAAGCGCGAGTACTTGAAGATGAACGCCTGGCTGAACACGGCCAGCTCGGTCGGCTTGCCCACCGGCCCGATCGGGAAGTTGGCGTGGTCCATGTCCTGGGCGATCTGCGGGAAGTCCTTCTTGGCGGCCGCGTAGATGCTGATGCCGTTGTTGGTGATCGACACCTCGCCCGCCAGAAAGGCGCGGTTGTTGTTCGGGTCCAGCCAGGACGCGACGCCGGGCACCATCTGCGCGTACAGCTCCCGCACCTTGTCGAGCGCGGTCCAGGTCTCCTGCTTGTTGATGGAGATGGTCTTGTCGTCCGCCTCCACCGCCTTGCCGCCGTGCGCCCACAGCCACCAGTGCGTCCAGGCATTGCCGTCGCCGACCGCATGTCCGAGAGCGAACCCCATCGGGTGCCCCTTCTCCTTGAGCCCCCGCGCCAGCTTGATGAGCTCGTCGGTCTTGTCGGGGAACTTGTCGAACCCCGCCTCCTTCATCCAGCTGATCCGGTAGTTGAGCGCCTGCACCGCTCCGCCGATGGGCACTCCGATCCAGTGCTTGACCTGCTTGCTGTAGCCGTAGGCGCGCGCCACGTCGTACCAGCCGAGGCGCTTGCCGAGATCCTCGGCCACGTCGGAGACGTCCACCAGGCGCTGCGGGTAGATGTGCGGATCGTCGTACCAGCCCATCACCAGGTCGGGACCAGTGCCGAGGTTCGCCGCCATCGCCGCTTTCGGGCGCACGTCTTCCCAGGTGATGTACTCGATGGTCACGGGAACGCCGGTCGCCTCCTGGAACTTCTTGGAATTCGCGTTCCAGGCTTCCTCGTCCGCCTTGATGAAGCCGCTCCAGCGCAAGAGGCGCAGCTGCGCGTCCTTCTCGACCGGGAACATCGGCGCGTACTTCGCGGCCGGGCCCTGCGCGAACGAGCGGGTCGCGGCACCCGCGGCGAGTCCGAGGCCCCACTTCATGAACGAGCGGCGCAGCGTCATGTCGGTTCCTCCGAGTGGGGCCGCGATTCTTGTGCCCGCCCGATCGAGATGTCAAAGCGCCGCGAGGCGGACCAACAACATTTCACGCGAAGCATGGAGGCCCAGACAAAACGATTGCACCACGGAGGGCACGGAGCCCACGGAGTTTGCGCTTGAAAAACCGACTCCGTGATCTCCGTGTGCTCCGTGGTGCAACGCTCTTGGTCAGGTCTTCCGCGCGTCGCGTGACACGCTTCTGGTCTCTACAGGCGGCGATCGCGGGGAAGCCAGGTGAGGCTTTCGTCGGTGGTGCCCTGCGGGCGGTATTCGAGGCCGACCGAGCCGGTGTAGCCCATCTCGTCCAGGTCGGAGAGGAAGGCAGGGATCGGCTGCTTGCCGGTGCCGGGCTGGTGGCGGCCGGGGACGTCGGCGATCTGGACGTGCGCGACCAGCGGGAAGTGGCGGCGCAGGAGGGCGCGCGCGTCCTCGCCCATCATGCCGACGTGGTACTGGTCGAGCTGCAGCCGCACGTTCGGAGACCGGGCCGCGTCCACCAGGTCCGCCGCGATGTCCGCCGTGGAGGCGAAGTAGCCGGGCATGTCGACGGTGTTGATGTTCTCGACCAGCAGGGTGATGCCGGCCTTCGCGACGAGCGGCGCGGCCGCGCGCAGGTTCGCCACGGCGGTCCGGCGGGCCTCGTCGCGCGACACGCCCGGCGGAGGAATGCCGGCGAGCGCGTTCAGGCGGCGCGTGCCGAACCGCTGCGCCGCGGCGATCGCCTCGCGCACCGTCTCGAGGAATTCCGCTTCGCGGCCGGGCACCGACAAGAGACCGCGCTCTCCCTTCCCCCAATCTCCCGGCCGCGGGTCGAACAGCACCAGCTCGAGGCCGAGCTCGCGCAGCGCCCGCTCCACCGCCGCCGCATCCAGCTCGTGGACGAAGAGGATCTCGACCCTTCGGAACCCTGCCTGGGCCGCGGCGCGGAAGCGATCCAGGACGGGCAGCTCCGGCCAGAGCATGGTGAGGTTCGCGGCGAAGCGCGGCACGTTCAGCTCCGGGGCTTGTCGACCGTGACCCCGGCGGCCTCCTCCCAGAGGCGCACCAGCGAGGCCATGTCGTTCTCGCCCAGCCCGCGGGCGCGCGCCTCGAGGAAGCGCTGCTCGGCCACCGCGCCGAGCAGCAGCGGGACGTTGGCCGCCTTCGCCTCGTCGTGGATCAGCCCCAGGTCCTTGAGGAGCAGCGTGACGCTCGTGGCAGGGCCGAAGTCGCGTGAGATGAACCGCGGCAGGTTGCGCGTCATCATCGTCGAGCCGCCGAACGAGGTGCCGATCACCTCGAGCACGACGCGCGGATCGGCGCCCAGCTTCGCGCCGAACACCGCGGCCTCGGCGACGGCCGCGGTGTGGACTCCGACCAGCAGCTGGTTGATCAGCTTCACCACCTGCCCCGCGCCGGCGGGACCGCAAAGCTTGATGTTCTTGCCGAAGGCGCGGAACACGGGGAGGGCGCGATCGAAGGCTCCCTGGTCGCCGCCGACCATGACGGTCAGCGTCCCGGCCTGCGCGCCGGCCGGTCCGCCGGACACCGGAGCGTCGAGGAACTCGGCGCCGCGCTCGCGCGCCAGGGCGGCGCAGCGCCGGCTCTGCGCCACGCTGACCGTCGAGTGGTCGGCGTAGATCTGCCCGGGGCGCGCCCGCTGCATCATCTCCCGGTAGACCTGCTCCACGGCCTCCGGGGTCGGCAGCGCGGTGAGCACCACGTCGGCGCGCTCGGCGACCTCGGCGGCGGAGGAAGCGGCGCGCGCCCCCTTGGCGGCGAGCGCCTCCACGGGAGCGCGCGACCGGTTGAAGACGTGCACCTCGAAACCGGCGACGAGCAACCGCTCGCTCATCGGCCGTCCCATCTTGCCCAGGCCGACGAACCCCACCTTCATGGCCATGCCTTGCTCCCCCGATCAGGCCCCGAGCGCCTTGGCCGCGTTGGCGAAGTCGCCCTGCGCGACCCAGACGATCATGCCGAAGCCGCCCTGCGCGGCGGCGCCGTTGGCAGCGCGGATGTTGACGCCCGCGCTGGACAGCTTGCGCAGCACCTCCGCCGCGGCCCCCGGGCGGTCCGAACCCTGGACGAAGAACGCCTGCTTGCGCGCGGAGAGCGTCAGCCCGGCGTTCTTGGCCGCGCGGGTGAGCGCCTCGGCGTCCTGGGGGACGACGTCGATCTGCGTCTTGCCCTTGCCGGTCGGGAACGCGGTGAAGGAGAGCAGGTTCACGCCCGCCTCCTTGAGCGCGCCGAGCACGCGCACCCCTTCACCCGGCTTGTCAGGAACTTCGACGTAGTAGTAGTCCACGCGGCGGATCTGGTCTGCCATGGCAGCCTCCCCGGCTGTGACGGTCGAGCGGCCGGGATGGTATCTCCGCGGCCGTCCGTTCGCCAGACGATACAGGGACCCGGGTGGGGTTCGCCTTTCTCCACGGCTTGTGGCTAGGATGCGCCCGCACCGGTCAGGGGGAATGCCATGAAAAAGGCTCTGCTCGCGATGATGTGCGCGGTGGCGGGGGCGGCTTCTGCGGAAGCGGACCAGGCGGTGGTGCTCGAGGGAGCGCGCCTGATCGACGGGACGGGGAAGGCGCCGCGCGAGAACTCGGTGATCGTCGTCCAGGGCGACCGCATCGCGGCCGTCGGCACGGTGGGCAAGGTCAAGTATCCGAAGGGCGCGCGCGTGGTGGACGTGCGCGGACGCACCATCATGCCCGGGCTGATCAACGCGCACGGGCACGTGGGGCTGGTGGCCGACGGGAAGAACCGCGCGGACGCCTATACGCGGGAGAACATCCTGCCGCAGCTCGCGCAGTACGAGCAGTTCGGCGTCACCTCCATCCTGGCGCTGGGGCTCAACCGCGATCTGGGCTACC
Source organism: Myxococcales bacterium (assembly GCA_036393595.1). GTDB lineage: Bacteria > Myxococcota > Myxococcia > Myxococcales > 40CM-4-68-19 > VBKO01. Next base: position 8,012 of record DASWGQ010000379.1, read on the forward strand.
AGATCCGCGATGAGCAGCGGCAAGGGAAGATCCCTGGCGCGTCGCTCTTCGTCGCCGGCCGCGGGATCGGCGTGCCGGACGCCGCGCCTCCCGTCCCGGTGGCCCCCGACCAGGTCTACCGGCCGCAGACGCCGGCGGAGGCGGTCGCCGACGTGCGCGAGGCGGCCTCGCACCATCCCGACATGTTCAAGCTGTGGGTCGACGACATCTACGGGAAGTTCCCCAAGATGAAGCCGAACGTCTTCCAGGCGGCGATCGACGAGGCGCACAAAAACAAGATCCGGGTGGCGGCGCACGTCTTCTACCTCGCCGACGCCAAGGCGCTGATCTCGGCGGGGGTCGACGTGCTGGCGCACAGCATCCGCGATCAGCCGGTCGACGCGGAGCTGATCAAGATGATGAAGGCGAAAGGCACCTATTACGTCCCGACCTTCACGGTGGACGAGTCCGCGTTCGTGTTCGCGGAAGATCCAGCGATGACGAGCGATCCGCTCCTCGCGCAGGCGGTGCCGGCGGAACTCATCCAGCAGTGGCAGGGGCAGGAGTACAAGGACAAGGTCAAAGGCGACGCGAACACGCCCAAGATCAAGGCGGCGCTCGACACCGGCATGAAGAACCTCAAGGCGCTGCACGACGCGGGAGTGCGCATCGCCTTCGGCACCGACTCGGGCGCCCAGCCCGTGCGCGTGCCGGGATGGGCCGAGCACCACGAGCTGCAACTGATGGTGCGCGCCGGGCTCACGCCGATGGAGGCTATCTCCGCCGCCGGCCGGGGGAGCGCGGCAATGCTGGGCCTCAAGGACCGAGGCACGCTGGAGCAAGGGAAGAAGGCCGACTTCCTCGTCCTCGATGCCAACCCGCTCGACGACATCCGCAACACCCGGGAGCTCGTTTCCATCTGGCACGGCGGCAAGGAGATCAAGCCGCGCGCCAGGACGGTCGCAACCAAGTAGCCACCTTCGACTGGAGGGCACGACGATGGCCGCTTCGCGCCGCACCACCCGCCGCACGTTCCTCAAGACCGGGGCCGCCGGCCTGGCCGCGCTCGCCGCGCCGCGCGGCTTCGGCGCGACTCCCGACCTGAAGCTGAAGAAGCCGATCAAGGTCGGCTGCCAGACCATCCTCTCCGGACCGCTGGGCGGGTACGGGGAGTTCATGCGCAAGGGCGCGGTGCTCGCCATGGAGGAGATCAACGGCTCGGGGGGCGTGGGCGGCAGCCCGCTGGAGCTGAATTTCCGCGACGAGGAGTTGAAGGTCGACGTGGGCGTGAAGAACGCGCGCTACTTCGTCGACGACTGGGGCGCCGACTTCCTCATCGGCATCGACTCCTCCGCGGTGGCGCTCGCGGTCGGCGAGATCATGCCCAGCCTGAACCGGATCCTGATCGTCACCCATGGGGCCACCGAGAAGTTCAACGAGGACCTGGTGTTCCGGAAGCACATCAAGCAGTGCTTCCGCATCAGCGTGCCGGTGTACCAGGACGGCATCGCCTCGGCGTTCATCGCCAAGGACCTGCCGGTGAAGAAGTGGGGGACCATCTCGCCCGACTACGAGTACGGCCACACCTCGTGGAAGATGTTCCGCGCCACGCTGAAGAGGCTGAAGCCGGAGGTGGAATTCGTCAGCGAGAGCTTCGCCAAGTTCGGCACCGTCGACTTCTCCAGCCACATCAGCAAGGTCATGGGCGCGCAGCCGGAGGCCATCTTCTCCACCGAGTGGGGCGGCGAGGCCGTCACCATGGTGAAGCAGGCCAAGCTGTTCAAGGTCTTCGACCAGACCAAGGCGTTCATGATCGCCATGGGCTCGGCCATGGACGTGCTGCAGGGACTGGGGGCCGACTACCCGGACGGGGTGTGGGCCTCGGGCCGCTACTACTTCGGGTATCCGGACACGCCGCAGAACAAGAAGTTCGTGGAGACGTTCCGCAAGCGCTGGGACAGCTATCCGAGCTACGTCTCGGAGACTTC
>DASWGQ010000380.1:0-10305 GCA_036393595.1 Myxococcales bacterium
ACGTCGGTCATCAGCGGCACGTCCTTCATGTGATCGAAGTGGCTGTGCGTGAGGAAGATGTCGTCGATCTGCAGGATCTCCTCGAGGGTCAGCACGGAGGTGATCGCCCCGCCGTCCACGCACAGCTTCCCGTCCACGAGGAAACACGTCGTGCGGTGCTTGGGCAGCTCTCCGCCGTGGCAGCCGAGGACGCGCAGCTTCATCAAGTGTCCCCGAACCGTTCCTTCATCTCCAGGAACTCGAGGTACTTCTGCATCCTGCCCAGGTCGGGGACCACCACGCCGTCGGGCTGGAGCAGGATGATGCGCGCCTTGGCGATCTTGTCGAGCGCCGCCTGCACCGCCTCGACCGAGAGGCCCATGCGGCCGTGCAGCTCGGCCGCGTTGATGGAGACCAGCTTTCCTTGCGGAGTGTCGCGCCCCCTCGCCGCGCTCGAGAGGAGGAAGTGGACCACGCGGCTGCCGGGATCCTTCAGCAAGAGGTTTTCGATCTGCTGATCCGCCTCCTGCAGCCGGTCGGAGAGCTTCTTGATCAGGCGGACGGCGATCTCCACGTTGCCGCGGATCATCGCCTCGAAGGTGCGGGGGTCGATCACCAGGAGCTTGCCGTTCTCGGCCATCACCGCCCCTGCGGAGCGCGGCTTGTTGTTCAGGATGGCCATCTCGCCGAAGAACTCGCCGGCGCCGAGCGTGGCGAGGATCTTCTCGGTCTCGCGCACCTTCTTGGTGATGTTCACCTTGCCGGATTGGACGACGAACATCTCCCCGCCCGGCTCCCCTTCGCGGAAGAGGACGTGGCCCTTGGGGAACTCGCGGCCGAAGCGCTGGAAGAGCTGGTCCTCTCCTGCCATGTCCCCTCTCGTCGCCCCCCGGGGTCACCGATGGCCGCCCGCGCACCTGTGAAGCGCGCTACCCGCCTACACTCCGTCGGGTAGTCGTATCAGGCGCTCGCGAGGCCGGTCAATTTTGCGACATTGTGGAGAAAGGTAGGAAAAACAAGTCATTTGTGCTCCATCCGGAACACTCCGTCCCACTGTTCGCCGGGCGGCTCGGAGGCCAACCGCTCGCAGCGCGCGGCGAGCAGGCGCGAGGGCCCGTCGTGCGGAAATCGCTCGCGCAGCGACTCGAGCTCGACCCTCGCCTCGGCGAAGCGCTGCTCGCGGTAGAGCCGGAGGCCGCGCGCGTATCCGTCGAGCAGCGGGAGGTCCTCCGCCGGCGCCCCCCCCTTCCCGCGCAGCTCGAAGAGGCGCACCGGCTCCTTCTTTCCTTTGACCAGCACGGAGTCCAGCTCGCGCACGCAGGGCTCGCCGCCCGAGGCGCGCGCCGCCTGCAGCGTCGCGGAGGTGATCAGCGCGCGGGTGCCGTACTCCTTGTTCAGGCCCTCGAGGCGGGAGGCGAGGTTCACGTTGTCGCCCATCACCGTGTAGCTGAAGCGCTGCGAGGAGCCCATGTTGCCCACCACCATGGGACCGGAGTTGATCCCGATGCCGATCTCGATGTCCGGCAGGCCGGGGTCCTCGATCCGCCACCTCTCTTTGAGCCGCGCGAGGCCCTGCAGCATCTCCAGCGCCGCCTCGCAGCCGTCCATCGCGTGCGCCGCATTGGACAGCGGCGCGCCGAAGAAGGCCATCAGGGCGTCGCCGATGTACTTGTCGAGGGTGCCTCGCCGGCGGAAGACGATGTCGGTCATGGGCGAGAGGTAGGCGTTGAGCAGGCGCACCAGCGCTTGCGGGGAGAGCGCCTCGGCGATGCCGGTGAACCCGCGGATGTCGGCGAAGAGCACGGTCAGCTCGCGCTCCTCGCCTCCCAGCTGGAGCTTTTCCGGCTCGCGCACCATCTCGTCCATCACCTCCGGGTTCAGGTACAGCTGGAACGCCTTGCGCAGCTGCTGGCGGGCCCGCTCCTCGGTGGCGTAGCGGTAGACGGTGACCAGGACGAACATCGAGCCCATCTCCAGAAGGGGCAGCGCGGCGATCACCTGGTAGCCGGCGCGGAACAGCAGCGAGGCGGCCGCCCACACCCCCGCGGCGGCCAGGAACGCGGCCGGGAGCGCCATCCGCACCCGGACCCGCGCGAACAGCCAGGCGAAGAGGAGCGCGAGCGCGACCAGGGCCAGCACCTCGAACCCCTGCAGCGTCGCGTCCCGGCGCAGGAAGGTGCGCGACAGCATCGTCTCCACCGCGTTCGCGTGCGTCTCCACGCCGGAGCTGATGCGCATGAACGGCGTGACCCGCTGGTCGAAGGTGCCTTGGGCGGTGGCGCCGATCAGCACCACCTTGCCCCGCAGCGCTCCAGGCGGGAGCTTCTTCTCGACGACGTCCGCGATGGAGTAGTTCGTGAACGTGCCGTCTCCTCCCGCGTAGTTGATCTGGAGGAGCCCGCGGAAGTCGGTGGGCACGAACAGCTTGCCCCCGAAGTCGAACCCGTCGACGTTCGCGCGCCCAGCGGCGCCGTCGTCCGCCGTCACCGGGACGACGCGCGACGGGGGGACTCCGAGCAGGGCCGCCACCAGCACGGCGTCGAGCGAAGGCAGGTGCCGGCCGCGCACCCGGATGGCGAGCGCCGCCTGCCGGATCACGCCGTCGGCGTCGGGCAGCGCGTTGAAGAACCCGAACGAGCCCGAAGCGGCGGCGATCGGCGAGAGCGGCGAGCGCAGCCCCGGGTACTCCTTGATCCAGGTGCTGGCGACCGGGTCCGCCTTCTCCACTCCGCCGTCCACCCGGTAGCGGAACTCGGGCGGGGCGATCCTCGACGGCTCCACGCGCCGGACGTTCTCCTCGACCTCTGCGTCCTGGAAGGGGCCCATCTCGGGCACGGTCTGGGCGATGTACCCCAGCGCGACCTTGGCCGACGCGCGACGGATCGAGGCGGCGAGCGCGTGATCGGGGTCGAGGCCGGCCACCTCCCGCTCCAGCTCGACGGCGTACGCGGCGTGCTCCTTGACCAGCGCCTCGAACCGCCGGCGCGAATCGGCGAGCGCGCGGCGGCCGTCTTCCAGGCGGCCCTTCACCGCCCGGAAGAGCGCGTCGCCGCCGGGCTTCACCTCCGTCCGCAACGCCTGCAGCGCGCTGGCCGCACCGGCCACGTTGGCGTCGGCGTTGCCGAACCGGTCCACCGCGGCGGAGCCGCCCGGCGCCGCCAGCGAGATCTCCTCGAACCGCTTGTGGAAGCGCTTGGCGCCGGCGAATTGCGCGCCGAGGTCCTCGTCGGAGAGGCTCATGTCGAAGGCGATCGCGGCGGCCCCTTCGGCCTCGAGCCGGTCGACGAGCTGCGCGAGGACGCGGCGGTCCCAGGGGAAGCGGCCGAACTTCGCGATCGCCGCCTCGTCCACCGCGGCGACCACCACGCGCCCGGAGTGCGGCGCCTGGCCGCGCTGCCGGAAGCGCGCATCGAGCAGCGCGCCTTCGAGCCGGCCCGCGAGCGGAAGGCCTTGCCGGCTGCCCACCTCCCACAGGTGGAGCAGCGCGAACAAAAGGCCGGTGGCGAGGCCGATGCGAAACGCCGTCAGGCGCTTCAACCAGCGGACGATCCGGCGCATGGCCCGGCAGTAAACCAGCACGCGAGGGCTGCCGGCCAACTCCCGGCCGCCGCGCCCCGAGGACTGACGCGACGCGCTGCGCGTCCGACGCGAGCCGGCTTGACGAAGGCTCGGCAGGGAGTCACATGTGCGCGCACATGCAGAAATGAACGTATTCCGAACGACCGCGGAACCCGACCTCGGCACCCCATCAGCGCGGCGACAGCCTGGCGCCAGGCAGGACGGCGAGGTCCCCGAGACAGGGGGTGACGGAAGACGACACGCGCAAGACCGCGCCGCAGCGTGGCGTGGGGCGTTCCTGCAGTTGCGCAGGGGGGGAGTAAAGAAGGGGGAATCGATCATGTTCATCGTATCGCGGTGGGGCCGCCCGGCGCGGCCCGCGATCGTGGCGTTCGCCTTTGCACTGGCATCGGGCGCCGCGTCCGCCCAGACCCGCAGCAACCCGAACTGTCCCGTCGAGTCGGTATTCTACGACCCGGGTCATGGCGAAGACATCGTCGTGCCGAAAGGCTTCGAAGTGTCGGTCTTCGCCAAGGACCTGAACTTCCCCACCGGTATCGCCTTCAGCGGCGACAGCAAGCACTTCCAGGTCTTCGTCATCGAGTCGGGGAAGGGCCTGCCCTCCGGTTTCAACGAAGCGACCGACTGCAATAGCAACGACAAGGCCACGGTCGGTGGTTCCACCTCGCAGACCAATCCGTTCACGCCCGACCTGCTCGTTTTCAATGAGAAGGGGAACAAGGTCGCGGGGCCCCTCGGCAAGCGCAATGCCGCCGGACGGCCCAGCTTCCAGAAGGACGGCCCGGCCATCGGTCTCGCCTTCGAGAATGGATTCGCGGGCGGCACCCTGTTCGCGACGGATTCGAACCAGGGGGTGCGTGGCGCGGCGAGCGGCGGGGGCAACAACACCTCGCGCGTCGCCACCATCGACCTGGCTCGCGACCTGTCTTCCGCCACGGTGAATCCGTTCATCAGCGGCCTGCCCACCGGCGACCACCCGACCGAGCTGATCGTCGTCAAGGACGGATTCATCTACTGGTCGCAGGGCTCGGCCACCAACTCCGGGGTGACCGGCCACGACAATGGCGGGGGCGGCAACCAGCACGACATCGCCTGCCAGGAGATCACGCTGAGCGACAACGTCTTCGACTCGGGCGACGGGCACATGACAAGCGGCTACTCGAGCCACAACGTGCGTCGGCCGGGCGCTCGGGTTCCGGCATTCGAGGACGCGACCAAGCCCGGCATGTGCACGGGCGCGATCCTGCGGGCGAAGATCCACACCACGCACCCGGAGGACACCGTCGAGCCGTTCTCCTGGGGGTACCGCAACCCGTTTGGCCTGCGCTTCGCTCCTGAAGACCATGCCCTCCAGGGCGGCCTCTTCGTGACGGAGAACGGCGAGGACGAGCGCGGCGCGCGCCCGACGAACAACTCGCCGGACCGCCTGCAACTCGCGCAGATGAATCGTGACGGCACGCCCGACCACCATGGCTGGCCGGACCGGTTCGGCGACCTCGACTCGACGCAGGCAGTCTTCAACCCCAAGGGCGGCCCCGGCGACGATCTGCAGCCTGCGGCTCGCGTGATTTTGGAGGACACCCCGGTCCGCCACGTGCTCGCCTTCTTCCCGCAGCCGCCGATCGGCCCGCTCGCGACCGAGCCCGCCGACGTGGCGGCGGTCGGCCCTGACTTCGCACCCGACTCCTTCGCGCGCGGCGTCGTGAAGAAGGGCGCGGCGCTGGTGGCCCGCGAGGGCGACTTCGGCTTCTCGGCCGGGAATGGCGAGCCGGAGGAGGGGCACGACATCCAGCTGGTGAACTTCAGCCGGCGCGGCGAACCGCTCACGCTGTCGCTCTCGCGCTTCGCCTTCAATTGCAAGGCGGAGAACCAGCAGCACACGCCGGACGGCGGCGCCGCCTGCACCAAGCCGGAGGACCAGGCCTTCGCGGCCTCGACCACCGCCCGGATCATCCACGGCATCAACCGGCCGCTCCAGCTCCAATTCGGCCCCGACGGGGCGCTGTACCTCGTCGACTACGGCGCGGTGCGGGACTTCGGCCAGTCGGACCCGAACAGCAGGTTCACCGGTCCGACCGACGGGCCGCTGGTGCAGATCCCCAAGACCGGCGTGATCTGGAAGATCACTCGGACCGGCGCCCGCAACGACGATTGAAGCGCTAAAGGCCCCGCGGAGCGCGCGGCTCCGCGGGGCCCTTCTTTCACGGCGGCTGGTTGCCCTGGCCAGCAGGGCCGGATCCATCTAAGGTGCGCCCGCCATGGGCCTCACCTACCGCGATGCGGGCGTGGACATCGAGGAGGGCGATGCGTTGGTCGAGCGCATCAAGCCCCACGCGCGCCGCACGCTCCGGCCGGAAGTGCTGGCCGGGATCGGCGGGTTCGGCGGACTGTTCGAGATCCCCAAGGGGTACCGCGAGCCGGTGCTGGTTGCCGGCACGGACGGGGTCGGCACCAAGCTGAAGCTCGCGTTCGTGAGCGGCCGGCACGAGACGGTGGGCATCGACCTGGTGGCGATGAGCGTCAACGACGTGGTGGTCTGCGGCGCCGAGCCGGTCGTCTTCCTCGACTACTTCGCCACCAGCCGTCTGAGCGCGGACCAGGCGGAGCGCGTGATCAAAGGCATCGCGGAAGGCTGCGTGCGCGCCGGCTGCGCGCTGATCGGGGGGGAGACGGCGGAGCTGCCCGGGTTCTACGCCGAGGGCGAGTACGACCTGGCCGGCTTCTGCGTGGGCGTGGTGGAGAAGTCGCGCGTCCTCGACGGATCGCGCGTGCGCGCCGGGGACGTGGTGCTGGGGCTCGACTCGAGCGGCTTGCACTCCAACGGCTACTCGCTGGCGCGCAAGGTCTTCGGCGACCGCCCCACGGGCGAGCTGCTCGACTTGCTGCTCGAGCCCACGCGCATCTACGTGAAGGACTGCCTCGCGCTGCGGGCGGCCATCGACGTGCACGCCTTCGCGCACGTCACCGGGGGCGGGCTGCCGGGGAACCTCCCGCGCGTGCTGCCTGCCGAGCACCGCGCCGTGCTGCGATCCGGAAGCTGGCCCAGGCCGCGCATCTTCGAGCTGCTCCAGCGGACCGCGAAGATCGACGAGGCGGAGATGCTGCGCACTTTCAATTGCGGAGTGGGCATGTGCGCGGTGGTGCGCCGCGAGGACGGCGCCTCGGCGCGCGACCTCTTGCAGGCGCGCGGGCAACCAGCCTGGGAGATCGGCGTGATCGAGGCCGCCCCCGGGCTGGCCGAGCCCGAGGTGGTCTTCCGCTGATGCCGCATCCCCTGCGACTGGGCGTCCTCGCTTCCGGATCGGGGTCGAACCTCCAGTCGATCCTGGACGCGTGCGCAAAGCAAAGCATCGCTGCCGAGGTGGCGGCGGTGATCTGCAACGTCCCCGGAGCGCGGGCCCTGCAGCGCGCCCGCGAGGCGCGGGTCCCGGCGGTGCTGCTGCCGCACCAGGAGCACGCCCGGCGCGAGGACTACGATGCCCGCCTGGTGGCCGAGCTGCGCTCGCGCGGCGTGGATCTGGTGTGCCTGGCGGGGTTCATGCGCATCGTCACGCCCGTGCTGCTGTCGGCGTTTCCGCGGCGGGTGCTGAACATCCACCCCTCGCTCCTGCCCGCCTTCCCCGCGATGCACGGCGTGCGGCAGGCGCTGCGGGCGGGCGTGCGCGTCTCGGGCTGCACGGTGCACTTCGTGGACGAGGGCACCGACAGCGGACCCATCCTCATCCAGGCCGCGGTGCCGGTGCTGGAGGCGGACACCGAGGAATCCCTCGCAGCGCGCATCCTCGCGCAGGAGCACCGCATCTATCCGCGCGCCATCCAGCTCGTGGCCGAGGGCCGCGTCGCGGTGGAGGGCCGGCGCGTGCACATCTCGGGACCGCAGGGCGACGCCGCGCGGACCCTGTCCTCTCCCTCGGTGGACGAGCCGTGAGCGATACCACCCGAAAGAGCGGAGCCCCGGGCGAGGACACCGCGACCCCGACCTCCCCCGCCGCCTCCAGGCCTTCGCCAGTCGCGGTTCCGCCTCCGCCCGGGCCTCCTTCGTTCGTGGCCCGCCGCGTGCCCACCCTGCCCGACAAGCCGCTGCAGCGCCGGGTCTACGACGTCGCGATCATCGGCCCCGACCTGGGCGGCGCCGCGGCGGCGGCGCTGCTCGCCAAGCGAGGGCTGCGCGTCCTCATGGCGCCGCTGTCGCAGGCCGGAGTGGCGCGCGACAGCGACGGCTGGCTGCTCCCCGCCGCGCACCCGATGATCCCGCCCCTGCGGCAGCTCTCCGGCAGCATCTTCGCGCTCGACGAGCTGGGCCTCGCCGCCGATCTGCAGCGCCAGTCCGCGGGCACCACCACGGGAGCCTTCCAGCTGCTCGGCGACGAGCTGCGGCTCTCGCTTCCCGCCGACCAGCTCCGGCGACGCGCCGAGCTGCGCCGCGAGCTGGGGGACGACGCCGCCGCTGCCGAAGCGGCGCTCGAGTCGCTGGAGTTGCTCGGCCGCGCCTGGGACCCGTGCGCGACCGAGCCGCCTCCGCTCCCCGCCCGCGGGTTCTTCGAGCGGCGCAAGCTCCGGAAGATCCTGCCCAACCCGCCGCCCGAGGTGCCGCACGGGATCGTCGGCGAGGCGCTCCACGCACTGGCGCCGTTCGCGGCCTCGCTGGTGGGCGACACGGCTCCCGAGGCCACCGTCCGCGAGGCGGCGGCCCTGTTCCGCGCGCCTTTGCGGCTCTGGGGCGGGGCGGCGCAGCTCGCCGACCTGATGCGCGCCAAGGCGGAGACCGCCGGCGCGCACCTCACCACCGAGAGCTGCTCGCGGCTGCGGCTCAGCCGCAAGTCGGCCATGTTCGACCTGGCCGGCGCCGAGGTGCAGGTGAACATGGTGGTGCTCGCCTGCCCTCCCCAGACCATCCGGGAGCTGTGCGACGGCGGGGGTCGCGCCGAGCGCGCGGTCGCGGACGAGGCGGATCTCAGGATCGAGCGCAAGGAGGCGCTGGCCCACTTCGTGGTCCGCCCCGAAGGGCTGCCGCAGGCGCTGGAGGAAGCGGCGTTGCTGCTCGGCAGCCCGCTGGGCCCGCTGCTCATCTCAGCGGTTCCCGCGAGGAGGGCCCGGGGCGAGGTGGCGGGCGAGCGCCTGCTCACCGTGGGCCGGATCGTGGAGGCGGGCTTCTCGGACGCGCAGGCGCTGCTCTCGTCGGTCCGCCAGGCGCTGGACCCGGTGCTGCCGTTCTTCGAGCGCCACGTGGTGCACGAGTCGGCCGAGCTGGACCCGCTGCACGGACAGAGGATCTTGAAGCCGCACGAAGGGCTGCACTCCGAGCCGATCGGGCTCCGGCCCGTCTCGGCGGCGCACGAGCGGGTCCTGTTCGCCTCCCGCGAGGTGTATCCGGGGTTCGGGCTGGAAGGGGCGATCCTGGCGGCGAGGGCCTGCGCGGCGCAGGCCCTGGAGATGAGCGGGCGCAAGCAGGTCTCCGCGACTTGACACGCCGGAATTCCCGGGTAAGTTGCGCCGTTCTCACTGTGGAGGGGACACGATGTTTTTATCGTGTCCCCCAAATTCGTTTTTGAGAGGACAGATGGCCTTCAAGTGCGACGTGTGCGGCAAGGGTCCACTCACCGGCAACCAGGTGAGCCACGCGAACAACAAGACGAAGAAGCGCACCCTGCCCAACCTGCAGCGCGTCCACGCCATCGTCGGTGGCAGGCGGGTGCACGTCCGGGTCTGCACCCGGTGCCTGAAGGCCGGCAAGGTGGTCAAGGCCGCGTAGCGCGATGAGCACTGGCAACGGATCCGCGCTCCTCGATCCGCGCGCGGCGCGGCAGGCGCTGCAGGCGGCGCCCGGCAAGGACAAGGTCGACCTGCTCCTCTCCGCGCCCGACCCGGAGGCGCTGGTCCAGTCGATCCCGCAGCACGAGCTGTATCTCGCGGTCCTGGAAGTGGGCCCCGAGGACGCCGCCGAGGTCGTGGCGCTCGCTTCGCCCGAGCAGTTCCGGCACTTCGTCGATCTGGGGGCCTGGCCCCGCCGGGACGAGGGCCCCGACCCGCGCGCGGTGCTGCGCTGGCTGCACCTCGCGCGCGAGGGAGGCGGCCACTCCGACCGGGCGCGGCAGCGCTACCTGGACAAGCTGGCGGAGCTCGACGCGGAGATGCGCTCCCTGGTGCTGCGCAAGTCGATGCGCGTGCACGACCTGCAGGAGGAGGAAGAGCCCGCGATCCCCGACGCCGGGCGCACCTTCCGCACGCCCGAGGGCCGGTACCTGGTCGAGCTCCTGCCCGAGGGGGGCGAGTTCGGGATGCTCAAGCAGCTCCTCGACGACCTGTACTCGGAGGACGTGCTGGGGACGACCCGTCTGCTCGAGTCGCTCCGCTGGGAGGTGCCGACCGAGCTGGAGGAGACGGCGCGGCGCTGGCGCGACGGCCGCCTGCGGGACCTCGGGTTCCCCGAGCTCGAGGAGGCGCTGGCGTTCTATGCCCGCCCGAGCCGCACCTCGACCTCGACCTCGACCCCGACCTCGACCTCGACCTCGACCTCGACCTCGACCCCGACCTCGACCCCGACCGCGACCTCGACCCCGACCCCGCCCCGAACCGCTCTGACCGCCCGCCGCGGCGCGCCAGCCGCCAGCCTCCTCGAGTCGGCGCTGTCCCGCCTGGACGGCGGGGCCCGCGACCGCGCGGAGGAGGGCCTCGTCTACGCCCTCAACGATGCCCTGGTCGCCTCGGGGGTATCGATGGACGAGCCGGAAGAAGTGCGCGCCGCAC
>DASWGQ010000381.1:0-9838 GCA_036393595.1 Myxococcales bacterium
CCGGGTCCCCGTACGGATGCAACTCCGAATCGATCACTTCCCGGAGCATCGCGCGGCCCTGCTCCTCGTTCTCGCGGTGCCAGTCGCGCACCGCCGGGGGAACGTCCCGGATGCCCATCAGCTCGAGCTCCGGTGCCACCCCGGCGAGGAGAAGCTTCCGGCCCGTGCCGCAGGTCGCCGCGAAACGGACCGCCTGCCGCGATTCGGGAGACCCATCCACTCCAACCAGGATCTTCATGTTCTGGCCACCTTGCGATCGTCCGAAGCTGCCCGACCCGTTGGGTGAGGAGAGCAACCTGCGTGCCGCGCGACACCTGAGCCGCCTGGCGCTCGCGATCCCGCAAGTCGTGCGCAGCGCAGAGGTGACGCGCAAGAAGTGCGCGCAGCCGAGGTCGGGACCCGGGGTCACACGTCCGTGCGGCGAATTGGCACGCAGGCAGCATTGACGGTGTCACGTGAGGTGGCCGATGTCGATCTCCGGTGTCATCAGTACCAAGGACGTCCTCAAGAGCACCGGGACGATCGTGCGCGAATTCGGCGCTGGAGCCTTCCTGCGCTGCTGCATGGCGATCGTGTTCCGGCACCGGACCACCTTCCTGAACTGCGTCTTCACCCTTTAGGCCGTATGGTCCGTAGGATCGGGAGATGGTCATGAAGCGGATTCTCGTCGGTATCGATGGTTCGCCCGAGGCGGCTGCGGCCGCGGAGAAGGCAGCTGATCTGGCGAAGGCTGTCGGAGCACAGCTGCGGATCGCCTACGTCGTTCCGCGCCACCCGCCGCCAGGACCAGAAGCGTACGTGGGTCCCGCCGACCGGCGGGACCTCGTCGAACGCCATTACGCTGCGGCGCTGCTGCACCAGGTCGAGCTGCGCTGCGCCCGCGATGGCCTCGTCCTCGACTCAGCAACCCACACCGGTCCCATCGCCGAGACGCTCGCCGACGCGGCGGATGAGGGAGACTTCGATCTCATCGTGGTCGGACACCGCGGGCGCGGTGGGGTTCGCCGCGCGCTGCTCGGGAGCGTCGCAGACCGGCTGGTGCAGATCAGCCACAAGCCCGTGCTCGTGGTCCGTTAGTCGCCGCCGTATTCGGCGGCGCTACGCTTTTTCACAGCGCGGACGTTATGGGATGCGTTCTGGTCGCAGCCGATGCTTCTACACGTCCTCGGCCGGTTCCTCCGAGACGGCCGGCGCGCCGTCGGCGTATTCCTTGAGACGGTATTGGATCTTGCGCACGCTGATCCCGAGCATCTCCGCGGCTCGGGCAGTCGATCCGCCGACGAGCTCCAGGGTGCGGAGGATGGCCTCGCGCTCGATCTCGTGCAGGCTCCCGCCGGGAATCAAGCCGCCCACGTCTCGCCCGGCGGGTCGCGGACCGCGGAGCGTGGTGGGCAGGTCATCAGCGGTGAGCTGGGTCTGTTTGCAGAGGACCACCGCGCGCTCGATGGCGTTCTCCAGCTCGCGCACGTTGCCAGGCCAGTCGTGGCTCAGGAGAGCGTTCAAGGTCCCCGGAGCGAGTCCTTCGATCTCCTTGCCGTAGCTCTTGCCGTACTTCTCGATGAAGTGAGCGGCGAGGGCGGGAATGTCACCCTTGCGTCGCCGCAGCGGGGGGAGCGTCACCGCGACTACGTTCAACCGGTAGAACAGGTCCTCGCGAAATCGCGCCGCCTTGACCTCCGCAGAGAGGTCGCGGTTCGTCGCGGCCACCAGGCGCACGTCCACCTTGATGGACTGCGTCCCACCGACCCTCTCGAACTCCTTGGTCTGCAGCGCCCGCAGGAGCTTCACCTGCACGGTGGGCGGGATCTCGCCGATCTCGTCGAGGAACAGCGTTCCGCCGTTCGCCAGCTCGAAGCGCCCTTCCCTGCGCCCTACCGCGCCAGTGAAGGAGCCGCGCTCGTGCCCGAACAGCTCGCTCTCGAGCAGCGTCTCGCTCAGCGCGGCGCAGCTCACCTTGACGAACGGCCCGTCCTTCCAGGAAGACAGCTCGTGCAGCGCCTGCGCGATCAGCTCCTTGCCCGTCCCTGACTCGCCCAGCACGAGAACCGTGGCCTTCGTCGGCGCTGCCTGCCGCACGACGTCGTACACGGCGCGCAGCTCGGGCGCGTCGCCGACCATTCCCTCGATCCGATAGCGCTCGCGCACGCGCTCCCGCAATGTGGCGGTTTCCTGTACCAGGCGCCGCTTCTCCAGCGCCTTCTCCAGGAAAACCAGCACCGCCTTCACGTCGAGCGGCTTGACCAGGTAGTTCTCCGCCCCGCCTTTCATCGCCTCGACCGCCGCCTCGATCGAGGCGAACGCCGTCATCATCACGAACGTCGCTCCGGAACCCAGTTCCTTGGCCTTCCGGAGCAGGGTCAGACCGTCCATGCGCGGCATCCGCACGTCGGCGAGCACCACATCCGGAGCGAGCTCCTGGAGCTGTCTCAGGCCCTCCTCTCCGTCGGAAGCCTCGGCGATCTCGTAGCCCTCCTCGGACAAAATGGTTCGCAGCGCTGCCCGGGCGTTCTGCTCGTCATCGACTACCAGGACCCGTGGCTTGGACATGTTCCTGCCTCGAGATAGCAACCTACATGCCGGGGGCCGCGACCGGAAGTCGACCCGCCCCTCTGCTGCCGGCTGGTGAAAGTCCTGCGGCGGCCCACCCGCTGACGCACGATTTGCGCGGCAGGCCAACAACCTCCGCGCATCCGGGCGGCATGTTTCGTGAATCGCCACCTCCAGTGCGGCGAGGAAGCCGCATCTCGCGGAGGACAATCATGAAGCGGATATTGGTCGGCGTCGACGGCTCGAAGGAATCCCGCCAAGCCGCCGAGTACGCGGCGGACCTCGCCCAGGCGATGGGCAGCCAGCTCCTCATCGTCAGCGTGGCGCATATCCCGGTGGCGCTGGGAGCGCCGGAGCTGGTCCAACGCGTTTCGGACTGGCAGGAGGAGGAGAAGCGGCACGCTGCTGCGATCGCGAAGGAGACCGCCGCCGCTGTCGCACGCCCCGGCCTGGCGATCGAGACGATGGTGCACTCCGGTCCTCCCGCGGAGACGCTCGCGGACCTTGCGCGCGCCGGCGAGGTCGACCTCGTCGTGGTCGGCCACCGTGGCCGCGGAGCGATCACGCGCATGCTGATGGGCAGCGTGGCCGACCGGCTGGTCCAGATCAGCCCGAAGCCCGTTCTCATCGTCCGGTAGCGACATGAAAGAGATCCTCGTCGGTGTGGATGGATCGCCGGAATCACGCAAGGCTGCGGACCTGGCCGTCGAGATCGCGCGGGCGATCGGCGCACGCATCGAGCTGGCCTGCGTGATTCCCCCGCCGGCCGTGCAGGGGCCGGAGCTCCAGGATCCCTCGGAGTGGGAGCGGGCGGAACGCGAATACGCGTGCACGGTGCTGCGCGAGCTCTCCGGTCGCTGCATCGAAGCCGGCATCCAGGTGGACGAGGTGATGCCGTCCGGCAGGCCGGCGGAAACGCTCGCCCGGATGGCTGCGGCGAGCCCGATCTCGATGATCGTGGTCGGGCACCGCGGCCGCAACGCGGTCGCACGCGTTCTGATGGGCAGCGTGGCGGATGAGCTGGCGCAGACCAGCCCGAAACCGGTGCTGATCGTCCGCTGATCGATGCCGGCGTCGCCGCTCCGTCATCTGGAGCGCGCGGCGCCTTGCGATGCTCGCGTCCGCAACGCGCGCCACCCCACCGCAACGGCAGCGGCGCCGAGGGCGAGCAACCAGTCCATCGCTCCGAGAGGCGCACACCGCAGCGCGCGAGAGAGAGCCGGCAGATAGAGCACCAGCGGCAGCGTGGCGGCGGCTGCAACCCAGATGATCCAGAAGGTCCCCGTACGGGGCAGCACCGGACCCGGCCGCGCCGACGGTGCGTGCTCCGCGAAGACGAGCAGCAGGTCTCCGGAAATGAGCGCGGCGAGCGCCACGGCCCGGGCATGCTCCTCGCCCGCGGGCAGATGTGCCCCGAACAACGCCATCGAGACCACGGTCAGCGACAGTCCGGTCGCCACCGACCTCAGCGCGGCCGCCCGCGGCAGGAGTCCGGCACGCGGATCCCGGGGCGGCCTGCGCATGACGTCGGTCGCAGCTGGCTCGGCCTCGAACAGCAGCATCGCGATGGGGTGGACGATGAGCTCCAGCCAGACCAGATGCACCGGCAACAGCAGCAACGGCAGCTGCAACAGAGGCGCGAGCAGGGCGAGCCCCACGATCGGAACGTGGAAGGCGATCAAGTAGAGGAACGAGCGCTGCAGGTTGTCGAAGATGCGACGCCCTTCGCGCACGGTGGCGACGAAGGCGGCGAAGTCGTCGCGCAGCAAGACCAGGTCGGCTGCCGAGCGCGCCACCTCGGTGCCACGGATGCCCAGGCTTATGCCGATGTCGGCGCGGCGCAGCGCCGGCGCATCGTTGATGCCGTCGCCGGTCATGGCCACCACTTCTCCGGAGCGCGCGAGCGCCTCGACGATGGCGTGCTTCTGCTCGGGCCGGATCCGCGCAAGCACGCTCGCGCGCTGCACCGCTTCCAACCGTCGTTCGTTCGTCAAGGTCTCCAGCTCGGGACCCGTGAGTACCTCCGTGACCTCGATGCCCGCCTGCCGTGCGATGGCAGCGGCAGTGATTGGATGGTCACCCGTGACGAGCTTCACGCGGATTCCCGCCGAAGCGCACTCGGCGATCGCCGCCGGCACATCCGGCCGCAGCGGATCTCGAAACCCGAGCAGACCGAGGAACTGTAACGCGTGCTCCGCGGCGGCCCGATCGACTCCCGGGTCCGTCCGTCTTCCACGCGCGACCGCCAGGACACGCACTCCCTCGCCCGCGAGCCGCGCGTTCTCGGCCTCGGCGCGCTGCCGCTGCTCCGGGGTGATCCGGCAGTGCTCGAGAACGCCTTCCAGCGCGCCTTTGCACACGACCACCCACGCGCCGTCGGCGCCGTGCCAGACGTGGGTCATGTGCCTGCCGACCGGATCGAAAGGATAGTCGCGCGACAACGTCCAGCGCGCGCGCAGCTCGGGCACGCTCATTCCGTCGCGCCGTACGCGCTCCAGGATGGAACGTTCCAGCGGATCTTCGGGCTTCTCCTCGCAAGCGAGCAGAGCTGCTGCGAGGAGCTCCGTCTCGGATGCCTCCAACGGCACGAGCACGTCCAGGTCGAACGTGCCCCGAGTGAGCGTGCCGGTCTTGTCCGCGCAAATGACCGTCGTCGCTCCCAGGGTCTCCACGCTGGCCAGGCGGCGAACGAGGACACCGCGACGCGCGAGCCGCCAGGCGCCCAGGCTGAGAAAGAGCGCGAAGGCCAGCGGGAACTCCTCCGGCACGGCGGCCATCGCCACTGCGAGCGCGGCAAGCAACGCTTCGCTTGCTCGCGCGCCGCTCGCCATCCGCAACCCGAACACGCCCGCTGCCACCGCCGCGGCGGCGACCCCTAGAACCCTCACCAGCCGTCCGGTCTTCCGTTGGAGCGGCGTCTGGTCGGGCTCGGATTCGGCCACCAGCCGCGCGATGGCGCCGTAGCGCGTCCCGACTCCGGTGGCGGTCACCTCGCCACGGCCGCTGCCCGAGAGCACCAGTGAGCCGGCGTAGAACCGGCTCTCCTCCTGCGCGTCCGCCGCATCGCCGGCGCGTGGCGCTTTCTCCACCGGCTCTGCCTCGCCCGTCAGCTGCGACTCGTCCACCGCGAGGTGGGTCGCCGCGCGCACGACGCCGTCGGCGGGCAGCACGTCACCCTCGCGCAGCAGCAGGAGATCCCCCCAGACCAGGTCCTCGGCAGGCACCTCGAGCTCCTCGCCGCCGCGGACCACGCGTGCCCGCGCCGCAGTGGCCCGCGCCAGCTTGCGCAAAGCGCGGCGCGATCGCAGCTGGAGCGCGACGTCCACGCCGAGCACGGGGACCAGCGCGGCGAGCAAGATGACGCCATCGCGCACCTCGCCGGCGACGAGATACACCGCGCCAGCGGCAGCCAGCATCAGCGCCATGGGATCGGCGACCGACTCGAGCACCTGGCGCACGGCCGCCCAGCGACCCGGGGTGACGAGCCGGTTGGGGCCTTGCGAGCGCAGGCGTTTCAGCGCCTCGGCGACCGAGAGTCCGGCGTCGCCCGGCTCTGCCGAGACAGGCGCATCGTCTGCTACCTCCTGCGGCCGACCGGATGTCTGGCGCACGTTCACAGGATCTCCGAAGTCAGACCTGCAGCCGGTGCTAGCGTGTCGGGAGTTCGCCTGCACCCGCACCGGTGGAGCATTCGATGCAGTGTCGCGCCGCGGGAACTGCCCGGAGCCGCTGGTGCCCGAGAGCGCGGCCGCACCTTTCGCAGTAGCCGTACTTGCCAGCATCGATGCGCGAGAGCGCCGCCTCGACTTCCCGAAGCTCTTCTGCCAGCGCGTCGTCGAGACCCTGCCTGCCGGACTGGCACGCGCTGCGCAGCAGGGCGGCGCGCCTGAGCAGGCGCGCACGAGCTTCAATGTCGAATTGCGTCATGCCGGTGCTCCACTGCAACCACGGTAGATTCAAGAAGGATGCCGCGAGCCAGTGAGACAGGGAGGCCCCTGCGGCAGGCCGTCGCTCGCGCGTTCCTTTCGCGGCGCGCAACGGATGCGGACCTCGACGTCAGCGATCCGGCCCCGCGAGTGGGCCTTGGCCGTGCGAACGCCAGTCGCATGTAGCCCATGGCGGGCACGTTTCGTGAATTGGAACCGGTCGGATCCGTGCGCCGGGTCGAATGCGCGAGGGAGGTCCCGGGTGATCGGAAACGAAGAGCGTCGTCAACTCCTCATCGCTCAGCACGACCATCTGCGCCTGCTGATCAGCGCGGTGCGTTCCGCCGCGGGCATCGTGCTCGCGGCAGACGAGGGACAGACAGACCCGGGAGTCCAGACCTTGCGACGGGCGCTTCGAGAGCTCGAGCTCCAGTTCGCCGGCCACCTCGCGACGGAGGAGTCGATCCTCGCGCCGACCGTGTCCCGCGCCGACATGCGGCGATCGATCGGACTGGAGCTCATGCGGGCCGAGCACGCGCGCCAGCGCGCCATGCTCTCGGCGCTGCGCGCGGAAGACACACCCCCCTACGCGCTCGCCCGGCGCGCCGCCTCGCTGGCCAAGTCGTTGCTGGCCGACATCGCCGCCGAGGACCGCGACTTCGTCAACCTGCTGTGCGACGACAGCGCTTACCTGAACCAAAACGGTGCCTGAGCTGCCGGGCCGGGAGAATGCGATGATGAAGATCCTCGTGGGTGTGGACGGGTCGGATGAATCGCGCCAGGCGGCGCATTTCGCCGCCCGGATCGCGCAGGCGACCGGCTCCGGTCTCGAGCTCGCCTACGTGTTGCCGGTCGTAGTGGACACCGGCCCCGAGGCCGTCGAC
Organism: Myxococcales bacterium; assembly: GCA_036393595.1. Classification (GTDB taxonomy): domain Bacteria; phylum Myxococcota; class Myxococcia; order Myxococcales; family 40CM-4-68-19; genus VBKO01. Next base: position 7,358 of record DASWGQ010000381.1, read on the forward strand.
CTGGCGGTCTGGCAGCAGCACCTCACCGAGAAGGCGCAGATCGTGCTGTACGAGATGTCGCAAGGCGTTCCCCGTCCGAATACCCCGGTGGAAACGTCTCTGCTCGAAGGCCGGCCGGCGGAGGGGCTGGCGAAAGAGGCGAGGCGAGACGACATCAGGATGGTGGTCGTCGGACACCGCGGGCGAGGCGCGGCGGCTCGCGTCCTGCTCGGGAGCGTCGCGGACCGCCTGGTGCAGATCTGCCCCAAGCCGGTCCTCGTCGTGCGGTGACGAGGCGCTCGCGCGCAACATTTGCGCATCCGAGGTGCCTCCGCGAGGATGAGGCGCGGCACGTTTCGTGAAGCGTACGAGAGCATGGACGCGTTTCCCCCTGTCGACGATGCCCTTCTGCGGCGGCTGGACGTTCCGGTGCCGCGATACACCAGTTACCCGACCGCGCCGGTCTGGACCGAGTCGATCGGTCCGGCAGGCTATCGGGCAGCATTGTTGCGCGCGGCCGACCGGCGCGACGATCCGCTCTCGCTCTACGTGCACATCCCGTTCTGCCGCGAGCGCTGCTCCTTCTGCGGCTGCAACGTGGTCATCGCGCGCAGCGCCGCGACTGCCGACCGCTACCTCGCCGCGCTGATGCACGAGATGGATACCGTCGCCGGCCTGCTAGGCGACCGCCGCAATGTGATGCAGATCCATTGGGGCGGCGGCACTCCGACCTTCCTGGAGGAGCGGCAGATCGACTCGCTCTGGACGGCCATCGCCCGGCGCTTCCGCGTCCTGCCCGAGGCGGAAGTCGCCGTGGAGATCGATCCGAAGGTGACCACGCGGTCGCAGCTCGAGCTGCTGCGATCGCTGGGGTTCAACCGGCTGTCGATGGGCGTGCAGGACCTCGATCCGCGCGTGCAGGACGCCATCTCGCGCATCCAGACGCCCGAGGAGACGCGCGGAATGCTCGATGCGGCCCGCGCGCTCGGGTTCCGCGGGATCAACTTCGATCTCATCTACGGGCTGCCGCGGCAGACGCCGGGAAGCTGGTCGCGCACCATCGACCAGGTCCTGGAGATGGGCCCGGATCGCGCCGCGGTGTACGCATTCGCGTATGTCCCCGACTTGCGGCCCAACCAGAAGCGGCTGCCCCTCGCGGAGCTGCCGCGCGGCCTGGACAAGCTGTCGCTCTTCCGCATCGCCTGGGAGAAGTTCACCGGCGCCGGCTACCTGCCCATCGGAATGGATCACTTCGCGCGGCCCGATGACGAGCTGGCCGAGGCGCAGTCGCGGCGCGCCCTGACGCGCAACTTCCAGGGCTACTCTGTCCGCGCCGCGGCCGACGTGGTGGCGTTCGGGGCGACGGGCATCAGCGACGTGGGCGGACTGTACGCCCAGAACACGCACGGCCTCCCTCGATATGAGGCGGCGGTGAACGAGGGCGCCCTGGCCACGGAGCGCGGCCTGCAGCTCTCCGCGGACGACTTCCGCCGCCGGCAGATCATCACGCAGGTCATGTGCAACTTCCACGTGGACCTGGGACCTCGCGCGCAAGCGGAGTTCGGCCCGGAGCTCGCGCGTCTTCGCCAACTCGAGGCCGAGGGGCTCGTCGCGGTGAGGGGCTCCGAAGTCGAGGTGACGGCGCTCGGGCGCATCTTCGTGCGCAACGTGGCGTCGATCTTCGACGCGTACCTGACGGTGGAGACGCGGCCGTTCTCGCGCGCCGTGTAGGCGTCCCGACGTCTCGGCTTCCAAAGCAAAGGCGGCGGCGCCCAGGAGCGCCGCCGCCTCACGTAGACCGCAGCCAGGCGGGCTACTTCAGAGAACGGACGTAGGCGACCAGCGATTCGATCTGCTCGCCGGAGAGCTTGTCCTTGAAACCGTCCATCTCCTGCTTCTTGCCGCCCTTCTCACGGTTCACGCCGTTCTCGATCGCCGCCTTGATCTGCGCATCGGTGTGCGAGCTCTGCCAGGCGGCCGCAGTGTAGTCGGCGATCCCCGCCTTCTGACCCTGATCGGTCTGACCCTTGCCATCCGCGCCGTGGCAGGACGCGCACTTGGCCTTCCACAGACGCTCCGCCTTCTTGTCGACCTCCGCGCGCGCAGCGACAGGCATCAGCGCGGCGATCACGGCCGCTATCCACATCTTGCGACTCATCGGTCCTCCTCCGCGCAGCCGAGGCTGCGCCCGTGGGTATCCCGCAACCTCCATGCCGCGGTGTCCCTGGGCTGCATTTGCGCGCTCGCGCAGATTCTGCGTCGATTGAAATCATACGGAGAACGCGCGCGCAAAGGTCCGTCTTCACCTCCTTGCAGGGCTCGAAACTTGCACCCTTCCAGCCTACTCACCGAAGGAGGACCCATGCGAGCCGCCTTGGGCCGATTTGCGCTTGCGATGACCCTCGCAAGTGCTGCATCTGCCTTGACCGTCCTCGCCTCTCCGCCCGCCTGGGCGGAAGCGGACGTGAAGACCGTCCGCCTCTGGAAGGCGAAGTGCGCCAG
>DASWGQ010000382.1:0-12162 GCA_036393595.1 Myxococcales bacterium
CAGACGAGCAGGTCGATGCCCGAGCGGCGGAACGTGGAGTACGCCTCGGCGGCGCGGTTCACGATCGGCTCGCCGGCCAGGTTGAAGCTGGTGTTGAGCAGCACCGGCAGGCCGGTGCGGCGGCCGATCTCCTCGAGCAACGCATGGAAGCGGGGCGCCATGGCGCGATCGACCGTCTGCACCCGGGCGGTGCCGTCCACGTGGGTCACCGCGGCGAGCCGGTCCCGCCACTCGCGCCGGACCGGGAAGACCCCGGACATGAAGCGTCCGAGCCGCTCGCCCCCCGGAGGCAGGTCGAAGTAGCGCGAGGCGGACTCGATCGGAACCGCCGGGGCGAACGGACGGAACTCCTCGCGGAACTTGATGCTGCGGTTCAGCTTGTCTCGCATCGCGGCGTCCTGCGGCGCGGCCAGGATGCTGCGGTGGCCGAGCGCGCGCGGCCCGAGCTCGCACGGCCCGTCGACCCACCCCACGATCCGTCCCGCGCACAGCTCGTCCGCGACCCGCGCGAGAAGCTCCGCCTCGGAGGCGTGCTCGGAGGGCAGCCCATCCTCGGAAGCGAGGCGCGACAGCTCGGCCGGCTGCGCCTCGGGTCCCCAGAAGGGGTGGTCGGGCACCTCGCGCCAGGGATTGCCGAAGTGCACCCGGTCGGCGTAGAGCGCGGCGCCGAGCGCGCAGCCCGCGTCGCCGGGAGCGGGCGGCACGAACACGCGCGCAAAGCCGCTCTCGCGCAGGATGCGCGCGTTCGCGCAGCCGTTCAGCGCTACCCCGCCTCCCAGGCACAGGTCCGGCAGCCGCGTCTCGGCGCGCAGCGAGGCAGCGATGTCGACCAGCGTGTCTTCCAGGACCCGCTGCACGGAGGCAGCCACGTCCGCGCAATGACGCCCGTGCTCGGTGGACAGGTCGATGGGCTCCCACTGCTCGCGCGCCGGACCGAACGCGTTCAGGAACTTCGCGGAGTACGAGCTTCGCGCCGAGAGGTGGTAGTCGAAATAGGACAGATCGAGCGCGAAGCCGCCGTCCGGCGTGCGGATCAGCACCTTCCGGACCTCCGCGGCGAAGGACGGACGGCCGAACGCGGCGAGGCCCATCACCTTGTACTCGCCCTCGTTGACGGGGAAGCCGAGCCAGGCGGTGAAGGTCGAGTAGAGCATCCCGAGAGAATGCGGGAAGCGGATCTCGCGCAGCGCCTCGATCCGGGTCCCGCCGTCCGCGCTCACCGCGCCGCGGCCCAGGGTCAGGGTCGTCCACTCGCCGACTCCGTCGGCGGTGAGGATGGCCGCCTCTCGCGTGGGCGCGGTGAGGAACGCGGCCGCGGCGTGCGACTGGTGGTGCTCGGTGAAGAGGATCTTGCGGCCGGGGATGCCCAGGTGCGAGGCGATGATGCCCTTCACCCAGAGCTTCTCGCCCAGAGAGCTCTTCATGGCGCGCGGGAAGCTCCTCCACGTATGCGGGAAGCCGCGCAGCGCCATGGTGAGGATGCGCTCGAACTTCAGCATCGGCTTCTCGTAGAACACGACCGCGTCGAGCTCTTCCGGCTCGAGGCCGGCGCGATCGAGGCACCATTCGATGGCCGCCAGCGGGAACGCGGCGTCGTTCTTCCGGCGGGAGAGGCGCTCCTCCTGGACCGCGCAGACGGGCACGCCGTCGATGACCAGCGCCGCGGCGGAGTCGTGGTAGTGCGCGGAGATACCGAGGATACGCATCAGTACTGGCTCGTCAGGGGTGAGGAGCGGCGCGCCGCCGCGAAGCCAACAACTTCGCGCTTCGCGGCGCGCCGGGCGAGGAGCGCGAACGGCGGCAGGACGACGAAATACTGGAGGCGGAGGAGCAAGGTCCCCAGCACGGAAGCCAGCGCCGCGGCGGCGCGCAGATAGGCCTTCCACAGCCGGCCCATCCGAGCTCGCCAGAGGCGGGCGTCAGGCCGGCCGGCCGCCACGCGCGCGAGCTGCTTCTGCGTGTACCTCATGTGGAACGCCTCGTCCTGGAGCACGTCGTCGAACACCGCTCGCGTGGCCGGATCGTGCGCGAGCACCTGCCGGTAGAGCGCGAAGCGCTGCGCCGCCGCCTTCTCGGATAGGTGCAGGAACGCGAGCAGGGATTCGTCGCGCTCGTCCGCGACCCGCAGGTCGTCGAGCCCGCGCTCCCCGGGCGCCAGCCAGTTCGCCTCGAAGCCTTTGCGGGCGCGCGGCAGCCCGCGCAAGAGCGCCCGCCCGCGGGCCCGGAAGAGCGCGGCATGGCGCAGCTCGTCCTCGGCGTGGCGCAGGTACAAGCGCCGCAGGAGCGGGTCCTTGGTCAGCTCCGCGGCGCGATTCAAGTCGCGCCCGCCGTCCGCCTCCGTCTCGGCGAATCGCAGGAGCTTGCGGGCGCGGCGGTGCGGATCGCGCCACACCCACAGGTGCAGCGGGCGCAGCGCGCGATCGAATGCGGTCGGACGCACGACCTCGTCCATGCGGCCGACGCTAGCACAGGGTAAGCTCGGCGGGACGTGCGCTGGATTGCGACTACCGTATGCGCTGCATCCGGCGCCGCGCTGCTCGTTGCGGCGAAGGCGATGGATTACCCATGGTTCGAGCGGCACGTGCTGTTGCCCGGCTACTACCCCTGGGCGCCCGCCTGGGTGTCGCGCGACGTGCGCGCCGGCGTCGCCATCGCCGGAATCGCGCTGGTCGCCGCGTCGTGGCCGGCCGGCCGGGCGCTCGCCCGCGCCACGCTCGGCGGGGCGGCGAGAATCGCGCTCGCGGTGGCGCTCGCGCTCGCCGCGTCCGAGCTGGTTCTGCGCCGCGGGGACGGGCAGCCGGCGGCGTGGCGCGCGGCCAAGCTGGAGTTCCGCTTGGGCCGCCCGGATCCGCAATTCGGGTGGGTCCTGCTGCCGTCGCGGGCGACGGTGCTGGGACCGCCGCAGCATCCGGTCGTGTACGCCGTGGACGCGTGGGGTGACCGGGCGCAGGAGCCGCAAGGGGCGCCGGACCCGGACCTGCCGTCGCTGATCGTGACGGGCGAATCGATCGCGGCCGGGCATGGAGTCGCGTACGAGCAGAGCTTTCCCGCAATGATGGGAAAGGATCTCGGCCTGCAAGTGATCAACGTGGCCTGCGGCGGGTACGGCTCCGACCAGGCGCTGCTCCGCCTCGGCGATGCGCTCGAGCGGCTGCGGCGGCCCACCGCCGCGGTCATCACCTTCGTCCCTGTCATGCTGTTCCGCAACGTACAGGACTACCGCCCGCGCCTCGCGCTGCGCGAAGGCGCGCTCGGCCTGGTGCCGCCTGCCGAGGGGTTTTTCGCCCGCCTCCGCCTGCGCGATCTGCTGGTCAACGAAGTGCGGTACCTGAGCGACCACGGGCTCCGCGAGTCAACGCGGCTCACGGCCGCCATCCTGCGCGAGTCCGCGCGCGCAGCGCGCCAGCGCGGCGCCGAGCCTCTCTTCGCGGTGGTCTCGATCGGAAGGCGGCGCACGCTCGACGAACACCCCGAAGGCGCGCTGCTGCGCGAGCTGTTCGTCGAGCAGGGGCTTCCGTACGCGCTCGTCGACGTCGACCCGGCCGAGCTGCTGCCCTGGGACGGGCACCCGGATCCCGCCGCGCACCGCCGCATCGCCACGGAGCTCGTGGCGGCGCTGCGGCCGCGCCTCTCGCACGCTCAGTAGACGATCTCGTTCAGGGCGCGGACGGCGGTCATGGCGGCGAGATTGACCACGTCCTGTACGCTGGCTCCCTGTTGCAAGACGTTCACCGGCCGCGCCATGCCCATCAGCACCGGGCCGATGACCTCCGCGCCGCCCAGCCGCCAGAGCAGCTTGTAGCCGATGTTGCCGCTGTTCAGATCGGGGAAGACGAGCACGTTGGCGTCGCCGGTGAGCCGCACGAACGGGAACTCCTGCTCGCGCACGCTCTCCACCACCGCGGGGTCGACCTGCATCTCGCCGTCGATCTCCAGCTCGGGCCGCCGCTGCCGCACCAGCTCCAGCGCGCGCCTCACCTTGCCGGGTGAGCCGCCGCGATCGGTGCCGAAGTTCGAATAGGAGAGCATCGCCACGCGCGGTGTCAGCTCGAACTCGCGGGCCAGCTCGGCGGTGGAGATGGCGATGTCGGCGAGCTGCTCCGCGGTGGGATCGCCGATGACGGTGCAGTCGGCGAACAACTTCAGGCCGTGCTTGAAGGCCAGGATATAGGTCCCCGCGGCGAAGCGGCCGGGCATGGTGCGGACGATCTGCAGCGCGGGGCGGATCGCCTCGGGGTAGCTCCGGGTGAGGCCGGTCACCACGCCGTCCACCGCGCCCTCTTGCAGCATCATCGCGGCGAACACGCTCCGCTGGCGGATGCGGTACGCCGCCTCGGCGAAGGACATCCCGGCGCGCTGGCGCAGACCGTAGAGGAGCTGCGTGTACCCCTGGATGGCGGGGCTGGTGACCGGGTCGATCACCTCCAGATCGGCGATGGCCGAGAGTCCCGCCTCGATCGCGAATGCGTCGATCTCCTCCCGCTTGCCCATCAGCACCGGCCGGCAGATGCGCTCCTCGGCCAGGATCTGCGCGGCGCGCAGGATGCGCGGGTGGTTCCCTTCGGGGAAGGCGATGCGCGTCTGCTTGCGCCGCGCCTTGCCCACCACCACGCTCATCACCTCGTAGGTCCGGCCCTGCCGCTTGCGCAACTGCTCGACGTACTCGGCGCGGTCCAGCCGGATCCGCGCCGCGCCGGAGTCCATCGCCGCCTGCGCCACGGCCGGCGCCACCGCGGTGAGCACGCGCGGATCGAAGGGCTTGGGGATGATGTAGTCGCGGCCGAACTTGAAGTTCTGCCCGCCGTACGCGGCGGAGACGCTCTCCGGGACGTCCTGGCGCGCCAGCTGCGCCAGCGCGTGCGAGGCGGCGAGCTTCATCTCCTCGTTGATGGCGTTGGCGCGGACGTCGAGCGCGCCGCGAAAGATGCCCGGGAACCCGAGCACGTTGTTCACCTGGTTGGGATAGTCGCTGCGGCCGGTGGCCATGATCACGTCGTCGCGCACCTCCCGGACCTGCTCCGGGAGGATCTCCGGCACCGGGTTCGCCAGCGCGAACAGGATGGGGTCCTTGGCCAGCGTGCGCACCATCTCGGGCGTGATCGCGCCCGCCGCCGAGAGGCCCACCACAACGTCGGCGCCGCGGACCACCTCGGCCAGCGTGCGCGGCGTCTCGCCCTGCGCGAAGGCGCCCTTCCACTCGTCCATGTCCTCCGGCCGGCCCCGGTAGACGAGGCCGTACTTGTCGCACATGAAGATGTTCTGCCGCGGCACGCCGAGCGCGACGTACTGCTCGGCGCACGCGACCGCCGCCGCGCCTGCTCCGACGAAGACCACCTTCACCTGGTCGATGGGCTTGCCCACCAGCTCCAGCGCGTTGACCAGCGCCGCGCCGGTGATGATCGCGGTGCCGTGCTGGTCGTCGTGGAACACGGGGATGCCCATGCTCGCGCGCAGCTTGCGCTCGATGACGAAGCACTCGGGGCTCTTCACGTCCTCCAGGTTGATGCCGCCGAACGTCGGCTCCAGGCCTTTCACCACCGCGCAGAAGCCGTCGATGTCCTTCGCGTTCACCTCCAGGTCGAAGACGTCGATGTCGGCGAACTTCTTGAACAGGACGCCCTTGCCCTCCATCACCGGTTTGGCCGCCCAGGGTCCGATGTCCCCCAGGCCGAGCACCGCGGTCCCGTTGGTGATGACGCCGACCAGGTTGCCGCGCGCCGTGTACTTGTAGGAGAGGTCGCGATCCTCGGCGATGACGAGGCAGGGCTCGGCGACGCCCGGGCTGTAGGCGAGCGTGAGCTGGCGAGCGGTCGCCACCGGCTTGGTGGGGACCACCTCGATCTTCCCGCGCGGCCAGGCGGAGTGGTAGTCGAGCGCTTCCTGCCGCCCGACCTTCTGCGTCTGGCGATCGAACGTCGTGGCCATGCGCGGGGTGTACCACGGCACCGCGCGGGCGCCAGTCGCCGCCGATAGGGCGGCGCTGTGCTTTTCACGGCGCGGACGTTATGACATGCCTTTGGGACATGGCGGTCGGCCCGGAGAAATACCAGCGCGGGCGCGTCGCCTGGCGCAAGGACCACGCGAGCGATCTGTGGTCCGTGCGCGTCGCTCCCGAGAAGCGCATCGAGTTCGAGCCCGGGCAGTACGTGACGCTCGGGCTCGAGGACCAGGGGACCGGCAAGATGATCGAGCGCGCCTACTCGGTCTGCTCCGCCCCCCACGAGGAGGAGCTGGAGTTCTTCTTCGAGCTGGTCCCGCATGGGCAGCTCACCCCGAAGCTGTACGAGCTGAAGCCCGGCGCCGAGGTGTGGCTGCGCCACCGCGCGAAGGGCACGTTCACCATCGACCGCAAGAGCGGACGCCGCAACCACTTCGTGGCGACCACGGTCACCGGGGTGGCGCCGGCGGTGAGCATGGTGCGCGCGCTGCGCCGGCAGAAGCCCGACCTGCGCCTCTTCATCTTGCAGGCGGGGAGCCGCTCGCACGAGCTGGGCTACCGCGAGGAGCTGGAGCGCGCGGCGGCGGAATCGGGGGGGTGGCTGACGTACGTCCCGTCCGTCAGCCGTCCCTGGGAGGACCCGGAGTGGAAGGGCGAGCGGGGGCGCGCCGAGGACGTCATCCGCAAGCACCTCGACCAGGCGGGCTTCACTCCGGCGGACTGCACCGCCTACCTGTGCGGCCATCCGCAGATGATCGAGAACGGGAAGGGCGTCCTGCTGCGGCGCGGGTTCGACCGCGCGCAGATCCACGTCGAGGTCTATTGGATGCCGCCGAAGGCGGAGAAGGCTACGGCGACCTGAGCCGGCGGCTTGAGCCGGCCCGGCACCCGTGCTACGCGGCCGGCATGCGCGAGATCCTTCCCGGGATCCTCACCTGGCCTTGGTTCTCCGAGCGCCACGGGTACGACTTCAACGGGTACCTGCTGCGCGTTCCGGGTGGGAACCTGTGCGTCGATCCGGTGGAGATGCCGGACGAGGTGCTGGCAGAGATCGCCGCGGCGGGGGTGCAGCGCATCGTGCTCACCAACCGCAACCACTTCCGCGCCAGCATGAAGGTCAAGCAGCGGACGGGCGCGCCCATCGCCATCCATCCGGCCGACGCCGCGTTCGCCCGCGAGAAGGGGACGGCGGTGGACGAGGAGCTGGGCGCGGGCCAGCGCCTGGGTCCGCTGGACGTGATCGCGGCGCCGGGGAAATCGCCCGGCGAGGTGGCGCTGCACTGGCCCGAGCGGCGGCTGCTCCTGGTGGGCGATGCGTGCGCCGGAAAGCCGCCCGGGTCGTGCGCGCTCTTGCCCGATGCGGTCATCGACGACAAGGCGCGATTGTTGACCTCGCTGCGCGCCCTGGCGGAGCTCGACTTCGACGCGCTGCTCCTGGCCGACGGCGCGCCGATCCTGGCCGGCGGCCGTGCCGCCCTGCGGCGGCTGCTCGAGGGATCGCCGGCATGAGCGTGGAGGACCTCCTCGCGACGATGTTCCAGGCCCATCCGTGGCACGGAGTGCCGGCCGGCGATCCCGAAGGCGTGCTCAACGCGTACATCGAGATCGTGCCCAGCGACGTGGTGAAGTACGAGCTGGACAAGCCTTCCGGACACCTGCGCATCGATCGGCCGCAGCGCTATTCGAGCCAGGCTCCGTCGCTGTACGGGTTCGTGCCGCAGACGTACTGCGGCGAGCGCGTCGCGGCGCGGTCCTCGGAGCGCACCGGGCTGCCGGGGATGCGGGGCGACGGCGACCCGATGGACATCTGCGTGCTCACCGAGAAGGGCACCGCGCACGGCGGCTTCCTGCTCCACGCCCGCGCGGTCGGCGGCCTGCGGATGGTGGACGGCGACGAGGCCGACGACAAGGTGCTGGCGGTGCTCGAGCAGGACCTCGTCTTCGGCAAGATGCAGGACGTCTCGCAGGTCCCCCAGGGGCTGGTCGATCGCCTGCGCCACTACTTCCTCAGCTACAAGCAGATCCCCGGCGCCGGCGCCCGCAAGGTGCAGATCGCCGAGGTGTACGGGCGCGAGGAGGCGGTGGAGGTGCTCCGGCGGAGCATCGAGGACTACCGCGCGAAGTTCGGCGCGCCCGAGGAACGAGCGCGCAAGCTGCGCGAGATGCTCGGAGGCGGGCGGTGAGTGCGACCCCCGAGGCTGGGGGGCCGCAGGTGACCTATCCTCCGGTCGAACCGCCCGCGGCGCGCGTCGAGCTGCCCGATGCGCGCCGCGCCAACCGCGAGGGCATCGTCGCTCTCTCGCGGACCATGACGCCGGGCCTGGTCCTGCAGGCGTACCGGAAGGGCATCTTCCCCTGGCCCATCATGCAGGGCGTGGTCCCGTGGGCGAGCCCGGACCCGCGCGCGATCTTCCCTCTGCACCCGCAGCGCCCCTGGCCGCGGCACGTGAAGCGCGCCCGCAAGACCGGGTACACGGTCACCTTCGACCGGGCGTACCGCGAGGTGATGACCGCTTGCGGCGAGGCGCGGGCCGAGGGGACCTGGATCACGCCCGACGTCCTCGCCACCTACACCGAGCTGCACGCGCTGGGATGGGCGCACAGCGTGGAGGTGTGGGTGGAGGGCCGGCTCGCCGGCGGCCTCTACGGCCTCGCCGTCGGGTCGCTGTTCGCCGGCGAGTCGATGTTCCACCAGCGCACCGGCGCGTCGAAGGTGGCGTTCGCCGCGGCGGTGGAGCGGCTGCGCGAGCGCGGGTTCACCCTGTTCGACGTGCAGGTGATGTCGCCCCACCTCGCCACCCTCGGCTGCGTCGAGATCCCCCGCTCCGAGTACCTCCGCCTCGTCGACGCCGCCATCGAACAGCCGAAACAGTTCTAGACCAAAAACGTTTCAAGGGAGGGCGGGAGGAACGGGAGAGCGGGAGAATTTTTTTCTGAAAAACAATCTCCCGCGCTCCCGCACCTTCCGCTCTCCCTGGAAACGCTTTTAAGGCCAGCTGCGCGGGCGGATCGGCTTGGAGTGGCGTACATTCGGGGTCGATGAGGCTGGGGATCGATTTCGGGACCACGCACACCGTCGTCGCGGCGGTGGACCGCGGGAACTATCCGATCGTCTCGTTCGAGCACGCCGACTTCGTGCCCTCGCTCGCCGCCGCGGGAGAGGACGGCACGCTGCGGTTCGGAGCGCAGGCGGCGGCCGTGGCGCACGACCCGGCGTGGACCGCCCTGCGCTCGTTCAAGCGCCTGCTCAACGACGCCGGGCCCGAGTCCGAGGTGGCGGTGGGCCCGCGGACGATGAAGGTGGTGGACCTGCTCACCGGGTTCCTCTCGCACGTCCGTGACGAGCTGCACCTGCGTTCCAACGCGCACCCTCGCGAGGGCGAGCCGCTGGAGGCGGCGGTGAGCGTTCCGGCGAACGCCTCGAGCGCGCAGCGCATCCTCACGGTGGATGCCTTCCGCCGGGCCGGCTTCGATGTCGTCGCCCTGCTCAACGAGCCGAGCGCGGCTGGTTTCGAGTACGCGCACCGCTTCCGCGAGACGGTGACCAGCAAGCGCGAGTACGTGCTGGTCTACGACCTGGGCGGCGGCACCTTCGACGCGTCGCTGATCAAGATGGAGGGGCGCGCGAACGAGGTGGTCACCTCGTCCGGCGTGGCCCGGCTCGGCGGGGACGACTTCGACGAGGCGATCCTGCGGCTGGTCGAGGCAAGGCTGGGCACCGTCGCCTCGATCCGCGAGCGGCGGCTCCTGCTCGACGAGTGCCGCGTGCAGAAGGAGTCGGTGAACCCGAACACGCGCAAGCTGGTGGTGGACCTCGCGGCGCTCGGCCGGCACGAGCCGTTGGTGGTGCCGACCGACGAAGTGTACGCCGCCTGTGCTCCGCTCGTGCAGCAGACGCTCGAGGCGATGGAGCCCGCGATGCGCGACCCGCGGCGCGAGAACGAAGGCGTCGACTGGGGCGAGCTGGCCGGCATCTACGTGGTGGGGGGCGCCAGCGCGTTCCCGCCCGTGTACCGGCTCCTGCGCGAGCGCTTCGGCGCGCACCGCGTGCGCCGCTCGCCGCATCCTTTTGGTTCCACCGCCATCGGGCTCGCCATCACGCTCGACGAGCGGGCCGGGTACTCGCTGGCGGAGCGGCTCACGCGGCACTTCGGGGTCTTCCGCGAGGAGAGCGCGGGCGCGGAGGTGTCCTTCGACGTGCTCCTGCCCAAGGACACGCGCCTGCCCGCTCCCGGCGGGCCGCCGCTGAGCGTGACCCGCCACTACCGCGCGGCGCACAACCTGGGGCACTTCCGGTTCGTCGAGTGCGCGCGCATCGAGCAGGGCCGGCCGGAGGGCAACCTCGCGATGTGGGACGAGGTGCTGTTCCCGTTCGACCCGCGCTTGCGCGCGGTGCGCGACCTGGCCACGGTGGCCGTGCGGCGGCTCGACGGCGATGGCCCGCAGGTCGAGGAGACGGTCCGCTGCGACGCCGCCGGCGAGCTGGAGGTGCAGCTGCGGGTGCTGGACGACGGGTTCAGCAACACGGTCCGCATCGCGCGGCGCGGAACCGCCTGAGGTCAGTCGCCGCCGACAGTCGCCGCCGCTAGGGCGGCGCTGCGCTCTTTGAGTGTGGCGGTCTGGCGGCGCCGCGCTTTTTCACAGCGCGGAGGTCATGGGCTGCCCTCTAGTGCGGCGCCGGCTTGCCCGCCGCGGCTTCCTCGAACGGCAGGACACGGGCGGCGGGGTGGATGCGCCGGACGAAGTCCAGCACGTTGCGGCCGGGGCCGCACTGGACGAAATCGGCGGCGCCGCGCTCGACGAGGAAGCGGAGGCTCTCCTCGAACAGCACGGGCGCGCTGACCTGCAGCACCAGGGAGCGGCGCACCGAGGCGGCGTCGGTGAGCGGCCGCGCGCCCACGTTGTCGATCACCGGAACGCGTGGATCGCGGAAGGAGGCCTTCTCCACCAGCGCCGTGAAGGGCGGCACCATGGGTTCGAGGAGGGCGGTGTGGAACGGCGCGGAGACGGGAAGCTCGACGATCGACGCGCCGGCCTCCTTGCACAGCGCGGACGCCTCGGCCACGGCGGCGCGCTCGCCGGAGATCACGGTGTTGCCCGGCGCGTTGTGCGAGGCGATCCCGACCACGCCGGCCGCGGTCCGGCACAGCCTGCGGATCTCCGCGCGGTCGAGCCCCAGCACCGCGGCCATCGCGCCGACGCCGTCGGGCACGGCTTCCTGCATGAGGAGGCCGCGCTCGCGGACCAGGTGCAGCGCTTCCTCGAAGGGCAGCGAATCCGCCACCACCAGCGCCGAGTACTGGCCCACGCTGTGCCCCGCCAGCCAGTCGGGGGCGAGCCCCACCGCGCGCAGGTGGCGCGCCTGCGCGACCTCGAGCGCCAGGAGGGCCGGCTGCAGCACCGCCGTGTGGCGCAGATCGTCGGCAGAGCCCTCCCACATGGCGCGGCGGAGCGGGAACTGGAGGACCTCGTCCGCGCGCTCGAAGAGGGCGGCGCAATGCGGGCAGGACGAGGCGAGATCCTTGCCCATGCCGACGGACTGGCTGCCCTGTCCGGCGAAGAGGAACGCGGTCGGCATGTGCCGCGCAGTTGTGCACCAGGAGGCGCCCCGGGTCAACGCGACCGTGGCCGGAGCCAGCCGCCGCCGTATTCGGCGGCGCTGCGCTCTGTCAGCGCGGACGTCATGGCATGCGTTCCGGCCGCCGCCGTATCCAGCGGCGCGGCGCTTTTTCGGATGCCGGCCGTTGTAGCATGCGCTTGGGAGGGAAATGGCGGAGACGACCCTCAACGCGCACGACGGCCGGCAGCGGGCCGCCGAGGTGCAGCGCGGGACCGCGCGCGCCGCGGTGCTGGGCGTCAGCGACGGCCTGGTCACCAACGTCTCGCTGATCCTCGGGGTGGCCGCCGCGGAGTTGAGCCCCGCCGTGGTGCGGCTCGCCGGGCTCGCCAGCCTGGTGGCGGGCGCCTGCTCGATGGCGGTGGGCGAGTACGTCTCGATGCGCGCGCAGGTGGAGCTGCTCGAGGGCCTGCTGATGGAGGAGGCGCGGCGTCTGCGCGGACAACCCGGGAGTCGCGCGCGCCGACCTGGAGCAGGTCGTCGTCCGCGCCGGCGTGTCGCGGCGCACGGCGCGGCAGGCTTCGCGGGAGTTGTCGCGCAATCCCGCGCACGCCCTGGCCACCTATGCACGCTCGATGGGCCTCAATCCGGACGAGCTGGGCTCGCC
>DASWGQ010000383.1:0-3042 GCA_036393595.1 Myxococcales bacterium
TGGTCAAGAGCTATAAGTTCCCCGACTTCAAGAGCGCCCTCGCATTCGTGGACCGGGTCGGCGCGATGGCCGAGGAGCAGGGGCACCACCCCGACCTCTACCTGGCCTGGGGCAAGGTGCGCGTGGAGGTCTGGACACACACGATCGACGGCCTCACCGAGAGCGACTTCGTGTTCTCCGCCAAGTGCGACGGGCTCGCGGCGAGCTCTTCGCGATCTGGCCATGGCCATGTTGCTGGGGCTCAGGTCAAAACCCAGGCAGGAAACGAGGCGGCCTCGGTCGCTCCGAGTCCGGTGCGAAGGCGGAGCTGATCGTACCGCTAACCCCCAACGTTTTACCGCCTCGGACCCTGCCGGGCCGGAGAGATTGAAGACAGTCCGTGCAGAGAGGATTAATACCTAGGCTCGAAAGCTCGAGAGGCCGAGCACGGACTCGAGGCTTCGAGGCAGGAGTGGCCGATGGGATCGCAGGAGAGCTCGCTAGCAGAACCCGATCCTGCCAATCGGATCCTCGTCATCGGAGCCCTGCCGGCGCTCGCGTCCCAGGTAGCGTCCCTCTTGCCGAGCGCCTCCTTCACGCTGGTGGCCGTGCCGGATTGGGAGGGCGGACGGCGGGAACTCTCCGAGTGGATCCCGGCCACGATCCTTCTCGCCCCAGCGGGAGAGGGGGATCCGTACGCGGCCCTGAAGTGGGTGCGCGCCCGGGAGCGCCTGGCCTTCGTGCCAATCCTGCTCTTTGCCGCCCCTGGGGAAGAGCTGCGGGTCGGCGAGGGGATGGCCGCGGGGGCCGACGACGTGATCGCTGATTCACGCAGCGTGGCCGAGGTGCTCGATTGCATCGTGGCCCGCATCGCCAGGGCGCGGACGCTGGAGATGTTGGCGCTCCGCGATCCGCTGACCGAGGTCCACAACCGCCGCTTCATGAACGACCGGCTGCCCGCCGAGGTGGCCCGGGCCGCGCGCACCAAGAACGAGCTCGCGATCGCCATCGTCGATCTCGACGAGTTCAAGCCGATCAACGACGCGCTGGGACACGCCAGCGGCGACCGTGCGCTCAGGGCGTTCGCGCGCGCGCTGAGCACGGGCTTGCGCAGCTACGATCTGGTTTGCCGCTTCGGAGGCGACGAATTCGTGGTGCTGTTCCCCGACTGCGGCGCCGCCGGCGCCCGAACGGCGCTGTCCCAGTTCCGCAGCCGGCGGAGTTGGGCCCTGGCCGACGTCCCCGTAGTCACCTTCTCTGCGGGCATCGCCGAGTTTCCACGTGACGGCCGCCTGCTCGAGGAGCTGTTCGAGGCGGCGGACAAGAACCTTCGTCTCGCCAAACAGCTCGGGCGCGACAACATCGTCGGCCCGCGTCAGGCTTGAGCTGGCGTGCAGTATCACCACCAGCTTGCGCTGAACGCGGCTCAGTCGCCCTGCGCGATGACCTGCTCCAGATCGATCAGGTCCTTCTTCGCCGCCTTGAGCTGGCGCGAAGGCGCTGCTGAGCGCAGTGCTGATGATGCTCTTGTCGGCCCGTGGAACGCTGCCGACATTGTGGAGCGCTCGCTCCATCTCGTTCTCGGCCGCGAGTAGCCGTTGCTTGGCCTGGTCGATCTTCGCTTTCCAGCTGCGCTGCGTTCATCGGCTTCCTCCCGCTCACTGTTTCCGCTGCTGTTTCGCGGCGGCCCGCGCGGGACAGCGCCCCGCATGCGTCGGGCAGCGGCTGATCCAGGGCTGCTCGGAGAGCACCGCCGCGGACAGCTCGACGTCGCAGATCTGGCAGTGCCCGTACCAGCCGGTCCCGAAGCACTTCACGGCCCGATCGATCTGCTCGAGGAAGCGCCGCAACCGCGCCTCGTCGCCATCGTCGGCGCTGCCCGATAGCGGAAGCGACGCCAGGTCCACGTCCTTGCCCGCGAGCAGCGCCGCGAGCAGATCGGAGACGTCCTGCCCCTTGCGGAGGAGCTGCTTCCGCCAGGCTGGATCGACGCGCATGCTCCACCTCTTCGGGTCCGCTCCGAACGTAAGGCTCGCACCGATCTTGTCAATGCTCGATCGGATCGAAGCTCATTCAGCAATGCCCCGCGACGCGCTCATCGCAGCCTGTGCACGATTTCCGCGCCGATCCGGGGCGCCGCTCGAGCCCACCAGACGAAGCGTGGCTCTTGCTTTCCGGACGCACTGCGCGACGCGGCCGCCGACCGCTCGCGCAGGCTCGCGTCGGTCTCGCCCCACAAACGCCGTATCCCGTACAGCAGGGCGATTTTCGCCGGAGAGGTGCGTTGCGCCCGCGGAGCAGGGCTGCGCCAGGTCAAGAGGAAGATGAGGAGCGCCAAGCAGGCCAGTGTCGGGATCCATGCGGCGGTCATGACCGCTCCCTGAGCCCGCGCCCGAGCCGCTCGCGATTGCGCAGCAGCAGCCGCTCGAGCGAATCGCGAGTCCAGCCGAGGAGCGTCGCGAGCACGCTGCGCAACCACGAGCGCGGCCACGCCTCGGCGAGCTGGCCCCGCTCGACGGCGCAGGCGAGCGCGAAGTGCTCGCGCATCCAGCGCTCGCCCTGGCCCGCGGCACCCGCGTCGTCGGCCTCGACGAGGGCCTCCATGGTGATGAGCGAGAAGGGCTCGAGGTTGAAGCTGCCGACGAGCAGCTTGCGCCCATCGATCACGGCGGCCTTGGCGTGCAGCACGGAGCGGTTCCATTCCCAGATGCGCACGCCGCCCGCGAGGAGCGGCGCGTAGACGTAGCGCATGGCGAGCCTGGCGAACGGCACGTCGCTGTGCGCGGGCAAGAGCACCGCGACCTCGACGCCGCGCCGGGCTGCGTCGACCAGGGCGCCCAGCATCTGGCGGTTGGGCAGGAAATATCCCTGCGCAAGCTGGATGGAGGTGCGCGCCCCGCGGAACGCTTCGAGGTAGCGGCGCCGCAGCCGCCACCCGCCGCCGCGATTGGCGAGGTGGATGCGGGTGGCACCCTGCGGCTCTTGGACCCTCTCGCGGCGCAACTCGCGCGCGAGCCGCGTGCAGGCGCTGCCCCGAATCTCGGCGGCAAGGTCGGCCCAGCC
>DASWGQ010000384.1:0-1542 GCA_036393595.1 Myxococcales bacterium
GCGGCGACGCCGTTCACCGGCCTCTACCTGCCGGAGCCGCCGGGCGCGCTCCGCCCCTGAGGCCCGCGTGGAACACGTCCCCTCCGGCGGCGCCTTGCCGGCCGGGCGGGCGCTGCACAGCTTCCTCACGCATTCCGGTTCACACCATGACGGCCGCGCCCAAACTATTGCTCGTCGGGGACTTCCCCCCGCCGCACGGAGGAGTGGCGGTGCACGTGGACGTCCTGCAGCGCGCCGTCCGCTCCCGGGGCGGCGAGTGCACGGTCCTGGACATCGGAAAGGGACAGCTGCCCGCCGACGGAGTCGTTCCGGCCGGCGGATACGCGAGCTTCACCGCGCGCCTGGTCGGGCACGCGCTCCGCGGCTACCGCATCCACGTCCACACCAGCGGGGCGAACCGGAAGTCGTGGGCGCTCGCCGCGATCTGCGCCGCGGCCGGCAAGCTCGCGCGCGTGCTGCCGCTGATCACCTTCCATTCGGGGCTCGGCCCTGGATGGCTGGCCGAGGATCCCGCCCGTGCGCGCGTCGCCTGCGGGGTGGGGAACGCCTTCGGCACGGTGGTGGCGGTCAGCGAGGACATCCGCGAGGCGCTGCTTTGCTGTGGAGTCGCGCGGGAGCGCATCGAGGTGCTCCCGGCGTTCACGCACTCCTTCCTGCAGCCGGGCACGCCTCCGGCCGGTTTCCGCGAGCTGCGCGAGGAGGCGGCGCCGCTCTACTGCGCGATGCTCGCGCCGGGCACGGTCTACGGCGCCGAACCGCTCCTGCGCGCCTTCGCCGAAGTCCACCAGCGCAACCCGCGAGCGCGGCTCGCGCTGTACGGGCCCGGCACGCTGGAGCTGGAGCTGCTCCGCTGGGCCGGGGCCGCCGCCTGCGCTCTGCGCGCGTTCGGGGAGCTTCACCGGCCGGCCGCGCTGGCGTTGATCGCGGGAAGCGACGTGTTCGTCCGCCCCACGCTCGCCGATGGGGACTCGGTTTCCGTGCGGGAGGCCGTAGCGCTCGGCCGGGTGGTGGTCGCGACCGCGGTGGGGACGCGGCCTGCGGAGGCGCGCCTCGCGCCGCCGGGAGATGCAGCCGCGCTCGCGCGCGCGCTCACCGAGGCGGCCGACAAAAGGCCCGTGCTCCGGCTGGCGCGCGACGGCGAGAAGGATCCCGGCGCCGACTGCGTGCACCGCCTGCTGACCCTGTACGGATTCCACTCCGGCGAGGAGGCTGCGCGCGAGGCGCCGGAGGCCGCCTCGCGCCCGCCCGAAGAGGGGCCCGCATGTGCGGCATCAGCGGCTTCCTGAACCGCGACCCCGCGCAGCCCGCCGACCGCGACCTGGTCGCGCGCATGACCGACGTGATCGCGCACCGCGGTCCCGACGGGAGCGGCTTGCACGTCGACGGCCCCGTGGCGCTCGGCCACCGCCGGCTGTCGATCATCGACCTGTCCGCCGCCGGCGCCCAGCCGATGACCAACGAGGACGGCACCGTCTGGATCACCTTCAACGGCGAGATCTACAACTTCCTCGATCTGCGCGCGGAGCTCGAGGCCCGCGGCCA
>DASWGQ010000385.1:0-8496 GCA_036393595.1 Myxococcales bacterium
GCGGCGCTGCGCGCCACCACGCCGGCGTCCGCGGCGCCCATGGCCACTGCCTGCGCGACCTCCAGGTGTCCGCCCAGCAGCCGGTCGTATCCGGCCACGGCGGAGGAGGGCACCCGCGCCTTGCGTAGCAGCCGATCGAAGAGATGGCGCGCACCGGCGCCCTGCTCCCGGTTGACGAACCGGACGTCCTTGCGCGCGACGTCCTCCGCCTTGCGGATGCGCAGCGGGTTTCCCCGGGCGACGGCGAATCCCTCCTCCAGGTGCGCGAAGGTGATGACCACCATCGGCCGGCCGCGGAACGCGCGGCGGACGAAGGGGACGTTGTATTCCCCGGTCTCCTCGTCGAACAGGTGCGCGCCCGCGACGTGCGCGTGGCCCCGCGCCAGCGTCGTCAGGGCCGCGTCGCTCGAAGCCCCGATCCAGCAAAGGCGCTGCCCTGGCCAGCGATCCTCGACGCGGCCCGCCAGCACGGAAAGGCCGGGATCGCAGCCCGTCACGAGCACGTTGGCCTGCAGCGCCTCGAGCGGGCGGAGCGCGGAGAGCCGCGCCAGCTCCCCGCCGCGCGGCCCGCGCGAGAGCAGGGCATCGGCCGCGGTGGTCAGCCCGAGCGGATCGTGGCGCCGGAGCGGATGCGCCACCCACCTTCCGGCCACCGAGCCGACCAGCGCGCGGGCCGACGGCGCTCGCCGGCGCTCGCCGGCGCTCGCGAGCTCGGCGCGCAGCTCGCCGCCCTCCTCGCGCAGCCAGAACAGCTCCTCGACCCGGCAGCGCAGGACGCGCGCGAGGCGCAGCGCCACCACGGTGGAAGGCTGGCCGCGTCCCGACTCGAGGATGCTGAGCGTCTGGCGGCTGATCCCCGCCCGGCCTGCCAGCTCACCCTGAGTGAAGCCGCTCTTCTGCCGGGCCCTGCGGAGCCCCGTCTCGAGCCTGGGCATGCGAAACACGTTATCATCCAGGCATGAGGACGCGGACCGCCCTGGCGCTCGCCGCGGCGCTCTTCCTGTCGGCGGCCGCGAACGCCGCCGAGAAGACCGTGACCATCAAGGTCGTGGGCTGGCACAGCAAGGGAGACGCCTACAAGACCGAGGTGTCGATCCGCGCCGTCAAGGGCGTCTCGAACGCTTCGGCCGACTACACCCGGATGATCGTCGTCGTGACCTACGACGACGAGCAGGTCACCCCCCAGCAACTGGAGAAGGCGATCGGCGACGCCGGCTACTCGGCAGGAAAGTAACCGGTCGCGTTTCGGTGCTAGCGTGCGGCGGTGGACGACGCCTTCTTCGTGCGCGACGGCGGGCAGCTCGTGGCGACCGGGTTGACCCGGGGACCCTGGAGCAACGACCACCAGCACGGCGGACCGCCCGCCGCGCTGCTCGCAGGCGCCATCGAGCGCGCGGGGAATGACTCCGCGGAGTTCCGTCTGGTGCGCGTCACAGTCGAGTTCCTGCGGCCGGTCCCGATCGCTCCTCTCGAGATCTCGACCGAGATGGTCCGCGCCGGCCGGCAAGCGCAGCGCGTGGGCGCTTCGCTTTCGGCGGGCGGGGTCGAGGTGGCGCGCGCGCTCGGGCTGCGGCTGCGGCGCCAGCGCCTGGAGCTTCTCGAGCAGCCCTCGGGACCGCGGCTCCCTCACCCGGACACGCTGACCCCGCACCGGTTCTCGTTCTTCCGGCACGAGGTCGCCTACCACACGGCCATCGAGCTGCGCATCGCGCGCGGCACCTGGGCCAAGGGGCCGGTCGACGCCTGGATGCGCCCGCTGTTCCCGCTGGTCGGCGGCGAGCCCACCTCGGCCTGCGAGCGCGTGCTCATCCTCGCCGATGCGGAGAGCGGCGTGTGCCCGCCGCTCGAGCCGGACCGGTGGAGCTTCTTGAACCCCGATCTCACCGTCTACTTCGGGCGGGAGCCGCGCGGCCAATGGATCGGCCTGGAGATCGTCTCGGAAGCCCACGCGGACGGAATGGGGCTTGCGCAGAGCGCGCTGAGCGACCTCGAGGGTCCGTTCGGACGCGCGGCCCAGAGCCTCGTCGTCGCGCCACGGACCCCGTGATATGGCTGCCCCATGGCCAACAAGACCGTGATCGACGGGATCGCCGGCCTGGAGGCGCTCGCCGGCAAGGACCTGGGCAAGTCGGATTGGCGGACGATGAAGTTCGAGGACATCGTGCGCTTCGCGGACGCCACCGGCGATCACCAATGGATCCACGTCGACCGGGAGCGCGCGCGCAAGGAGTCGCCGTTCGGCGCGCCCATCGCGCACGGCTACTTCACGCTGTCGCTCGTCGCGGCCCTGTTCTTCGAGCTGGTCGAGGCCCGCAACTTCGCCATGGTGATCAATTACGGGCTCAACAAGGTGCGGTTCCCCGCTCCGCTCAAGGAAGGCCAGCGCTACCGACTGGCGATCAGGCTGCAGGACGCCAAGCAGGCGGGGAACGCGGTCGAGGCGCTGCTCGCCGCCACCATCGAGGTCGAGGGCGAGTCGAAGCCCGCCTGCGCGGCGGAAGTGGTGTACCGCTTCTACGGGGCAACGTAGTCCGGCGCCGACGCGCCGCGACGGTGAGAGAAGCGCGCCGTGCCGGAGCTGAACTTCGACGGCCTCGTCGGCCCCACGCACAACTACGCGGGGCTCTCGCCGGGCAACGTCGCCTCGCTCACCCACGCGGGCCAGGCCGCCAATCCGCGGCGGGCGGCGCTGCAGGGCCTCTCGAAGATGCGGCTAGTCGCCTCGCTCGGCGTGGGGCAGGCGGTGCTCCCGCCGCACGAGCGCCCGCGGATGCGCACGCTCCGCCAGCTCGGGTTCCGCGGGAGCGACGAGGAGGTGCTCGCCGCGGCCTCGGCGGGCGACGGCCATCTGCTCCGGCTGTGCTCCAGCGCCGCCGCGATGTGGACGGCGAACGCGGCCACCTGCGTGCCGTCGGAGGACAGCGCGGATGGTCGCCTGCACCTGGTCCCGGCCAACCTCAGCTCGATGTTCCACCGGGTGCTCGAGGCCGACACCACCGCGCGCGTCCTGCGGGCCATCTTCGCCGACCCGGCGCGGTTCGCCGTCCACGACCCCCTGCCCGGAGGCGCGCAGTTCTCCGACGAGGGAGCGGCGAACCAGACCCGTTTCACCGCGCCGGGACGGGCGGCGGTGCACCTCTTCGCCTGGGGGCGCGTGGCGTACGGCGCGCTGCCCGCCTCGGGCCAGCCGCTGCGGTTCCCCGCCCGGCAGTCGCGGGAGGCCTCGCAGGCGGTGGCGCGGCTGGGGCAGCTCGACCCTTCGCGCGCCCTCTTTCCCCAGCAGCATCCGCGCGGCATCGACGCCGGCGCCTTCCACACCGACGTGGTGGCCGTCGGGAACCGGGACGTGCTCCTCGTCCACGAGCTCGCCTTCGCGGAGCACGAGGCGGTGCTGGCGCGCCTGCGCGAGCTCCTCGGGGAATCGTTCACCGCGTACGTCGCGGGCGAGGCCGAGCTGCCCGTCGCCTCGGCCGTGGCCGCGTACCCGTTCAACTCGCAGCTGCTCACGCTTCCCGGCGGGAGCATGACCATCCTGGCGCCGGAGGAGTCGCGCGCGGAGCCGCGGGCGCGCGCCTTCCTCGAGCGCGTGGCCGCGTCCGGCGGACCGGTGCGCGAGGTGCGCTACCTCGACCTGCGCGACTCGATGGAGAACGGCGGCGGCCCGGCTTGCCTGCGGCAGCGCATCGTGCTCACCGCGGCGGAGCGCGCCGCGGTGACCGCCCGGGTCTTCTGGGACGAGGCGCTCGGCGCGGAGCTCGAGGGGTGGGTGGCGCGCCACTACCGGGACCGCGTCGCGGGCGACGACCTGCGCGATCCGCTGCTGCATCGCGAGAGCCTCGCCGCCCTGGACGAGCTGACCCGCATCCTCCGGCTCGGCACTGTCTACGACTTTCAGTCCTGAGCGGCCCTCCGGGTCAGGGTTTCACCACCTCGCTGCGCATCAGGTGGCCCTGGGAATCGAACAGGTAGTCCACCGTGACGGTGCAGCGGTCGACGCCGCACGGGCGCTGCTCGCGGTAGCGGAAGGCGGTCAGTCCATCGGACCGCTGCGCGATCGAGAGCGGCGGCCCGCGCCGCGAGAGCAGCCTCTTCAGATCGCCCGAGACCTGCACCGCGCCGGCGGCTCCGCCCGGGACCGCGGCGTTCCCGCCGTCGGCGGCGGCCACCGCGCCGGCGCCGGGCATCCCGGCGTCCAGCCCCGGGATGATCGGCTCGGCTTCCTGGTCGTCCATCCCCGCCGCGGGCTCGCCCATGCCTCCGTCCGCGGCTTCCGGCTCCGGCAGCCGCAGGTCCGCGGCCGCGGCGCGGATCCCGCTGCGCTCCTCGGCGAGCTGCGGTGGCCAGGCGTCCATCGCGCGGTCCTCGGAGGGGTGCGCGGCGAGGTACCGGGCGGTGGCTTCGACGAAGGGCGGCTGCGGCGGCATGGGCACCGTGGCCAGCCGCTGCAGCGGGTCGGGGCCCGGGCCGGCGCGGGCGGCGCGCCCCAGGTTGGCCGCGAGCCTCTGCTCGCTCTGGCGGGCGAGGCGCGCCACCTGCAAGGCGCGCTTCAGCTCTTCCAGCGAGATCGCGTTGCGGCTCCGCGACCCCGCCAGCGCGCGCGCGCTCGCGTCGGCGGCAGCCAGCGCCTCGTTCCGATCGCGGCCGGCGCCGTCGAACGCGGCCACCAGCCGGTCCGGGCTGGCCGATGCGCGCAGCACCTCCGGGACGGTCTCCCGGATCCAGGTGGCCCGCTCGACGGCGGTCAGCAAGCGCCGGAAGCGCCTGCGCGTGTCCGAGATCGCGTCCGCATCTGCATCGCGTACGGCCTCCAGCTCGTCCGCCGGCGGCCGCGCGGCCAGCGCGTCGGCGGTCCAGCGGCGCTGGCGGTCGATCTCTCGCAGCGTGTCCTGCGAGCGATCGGGCCCGGGGCCGGGGCCCGGCTCCACCGGGCGCGCCTGCTGCGACTCCGCGACGCAGGCGGGGAGGGCGAGTGTTCCGAGGAGGAGGAGGACGCTGTGTCGCATGGCGATTCTCATGGCGGTGTGGCGCTGGGCGCGTCAAGGTGCCCACGGTCGCAGGACCCGCGGTCCTCCCAGGCGGACACGCGGGCGGCGCTCAGGTAAACAGGACCCCATGAGAAGTGTTCCACTGATCCTGCTTGCCGCGTCGGTGGGCGCTTTCGCCGCCGACGAGCCGGTCCCCGAGGTGCTGCGCGCGCTGGAGAACCTGGGCAGCGCCGAAGGCGCGCGGCCGGCCGAGGACAGCCGCCAGCTCGCGTTCGTGACCACGCTGTTCGGCTCGCGCCAGGCAGCCGCGATGCCGGTCGAAGGCGGCTATCCCGTGCAGCTCACGGCCGAACCGGGCGGCGTCCTCGCGGTGCGCTGGTCGCCGTCCGACCCGCACGTCCTGGTCGCGGTGGCGATGCGCGAGGGCAAGCGCCGCCTGCTGATGCTCGACGATCAGGGAGTGCGCGCCGTCGAGCTGGACCACGCTCCGGGCGACCAGCTCGTGGGCGGCTTCACGCGCGACGGCAAGAAGCTCTTCTATGGTCTCGTCGAGGGAGGCGCCGTCTCGCTGCGCCAGGTGGGCCTCGACGCGGCCCGGAAAGTGACCGAGGTGAAGCCAGGAGCCATCGTGCCCCAGAGCCCGTTCCCCGCGGCCGCGCCCGCCGCGCCGGCGCGCTCCGCGGCCGCCGTCCCCACGCCGCCGACCATGCGGGGAGCGGCGCCGGGGCCCACGCCCGCCGCGCCGCCGGCACAGGCTTCCGCGCCCGCGCGCCAGGCGTCCGTGCCGCTGGAGGAGGGCCTTCAGGGCCTGGCGGCGGTCGGTCCGGTCTCGCCGGACGGGCGGTCGTTGCTGGTGCAGACGCGCCGCGACGGCGACGAGGTGATCTGGATCGTGGACCTCGCGAGCGCCCGCGCCGAGCCGCTCACGCCGCACGAGGGGACGGCGCGCTTCCGCTTGCCGCGCTGGAGCCCGGACGGCCGGACGGTGTACGTCCTGACCGACGCCGGCCGCGAGCCCCTCGGCGTCGACGCCGTCACCGTTTCTTCGCGCGAGCGCAAGACCGTCTACGCCCCCGGCCGCACGGTGGAAGGGTTCGCGCTCACCGAGGACGGGCACCGGCTGGCGGTCGCGGAAGAGGCGAACGGGCAGACCGTCTTCTCCGTGCTCGAGCTGCCCGGCCTGCGCGCGCAGCCGCTGCCGCAGCCGCCGGGAGGGGCGTTGCAGCCCGCCGCGGACGGAGAGTCGCCGCTGGAATGGACGAGGCAGGGAGATCGCCTCTTCTTCGGCTGGAGGCAGGCCGACGACACCACGGACGTGTTCGCTTTCCGCACCGGGTTCGGCACCACCACCCGACTCACGCGCAGCCCTCGCCCCGGACTGGGAAGACAGGCGGTGCCGCGGCCGTCGTCGCTGCGCGTCGCGCGTCCGGACGCGACCGAGCTGACCGGCTGGATGTGGAAGCCCCGCGAGCCGCAGAAGCCGCACGTCGCGCTCCTCGTGCACGGCGTCGAGGACCCGGTCCGGCCGGTGCTGGATCCGCCGGCCGTGGCGCTCTCCGCCTCCGGCATCGCCGCCATCGGGCTCAATCCACGCGGTCCCTTGCTGCATCGGGTCACCGTCGACGCGCAGGTGGCCGACCTGCTCGCCTCGCTGCGGTCGCTGCGGGCGCGCGATGACCTCGACGCGCGCAAGCCGCTCCTGATCGCGGTCGGCGCAGGCTCCGCGGTGGCCGCGAAGCTGCTCGAGCGCGAGCCGGGCGCCTTCGCCGGGGTGGTCGCCATCGACCCGGAGACGAAGATCGAGGCTGGCCTCGTGCTGGCCTCTTCGTCGCGCACCGATCTCCGCCAGCTGGTCCGCTTCGCGCGCGAGCACCTCAAATGAGCCTGAGCATGGGCCGCGAACGTCCTTTTCTGTTTCACCCAGAGCTCGCAGAACAGAGATCGCAGAGCAGAAACAAACTTTTTTCTCTGCGGTCTCTGCACTCTGCGCGCTCTGCCTGAAACGTTCTTAGACAGGCTACAGGTCGGCCAGTACGCGGGCGGCGGCCTGGCGGAGGGCGAACGCCGCCGCGGCGGGCGGGTTGCCGGGCGCGAGCACCAGCACGATGTAGTAGTCCTCGCGCAGCACCCGGCAGAGCAGCGTTCCCTTGTCGCAGCGCAGCCGCAGCTCCACCGCGCTGCCGGCGCCGCGCTGGACCGATCCGGCGTGCAGTTGCAGCCACGCCGACGCCACCTGCGCCCCGGTGAGCCGGAGGTCGTACGCGCTCAGGCCCTCGCATCCGCGAGGCGGCGGCTCCGCGGCCAGCAGGTCGATCGACTCGCCCTCGCCGTCGCAGAAGATCGCGCCCCGCGCTCCCGGCGCGCGCAGCACCAGCTCCTGCAGCGCTGGCCGGAACGACACGTTCGCTTGTTCTCACGAGGGTGCTCTGCTAGTCAAAGCCCCTTCGCCGAGGCGACGAAGGAGTGGAATTGGACAAGCGCGCTGCCGTGGTTCTCGCGGTCATCTTCGGGGGCCTGTTCCTCGTCCTGTTCGGGTTCCTGGTGCTCGCCTGGTCGGCGGTGAAGGCGACCACCGCCTCGGGGCTGGACGCGGAGCTGTCGACCGGCACCGGGCCACGCGTCGGCATCGTGGAGTGCAAGGGCACGGTCGGCGACGGGGAGCGCGGGATCGACTCGGAGAAGGTCGTCAAGCTGCTGCGCAAGTACGAGCGCGACGAGGACGTGAAGGCGGTGGTGGTCCGGGTCGACTCCCCCGGAGGCGCGGTCGCGCCCTCGCAGGAGATCTACTCGGCCCTCCGGGCCCTGCGGAAGAAGAAGAAGGTGGTGGTCTCGATGGGGAACCTGGCGGCCTCGGGCGGCTACTACATCTCCGCGGCGGCGGACCAGATCTACGCCAGCCCGGGCACGCTGACGGGCTCGATCGGCGTCATCTTCATGCACTTCAACGTGCGCGGGCTGCTCGAGGCGGTGAAGGTGGAGGAGACGACGCTCAAGGCCGGCAAGTACAAGGACACCCTCTCGCCGTTCCGGCCCTTGAACGAGCTGGACCGCGAGGAGGTGCAGGCGATCTCCGAGGACGTCTATACGCAGTTCATCCGCGACGTCGCCGAAGGGCGCGGGCTCAAGGAGGAAGAGGTGCGCAAGCTCGCCGAGGGGCGCATCTACACCGGCCGCCGCGCGAAGGATCTGCGGCTGGTGGACGAGCTGGGCGGGTTCCAGGACGCGGTCGCCAAGGCGTGGCAGCTCGCCGGCCAGAGCGGCGAGCCGCGCCTGCAGATGCCCCCGCGGGACATGGCCGTCTCGCTGCGCGACCTGATGCGCGGCGCGTTCGGGGGCGCCGCAGCGGGAGTCAGCGACGGGGTGCGCGGCGCGGCCCGGGGCGGCGGGTTGCAGTTCCTCGCCCCGCAGCTCCTGGAGTAGCCAGTGGATCAGCTGTGGGCGCCGTGGCGGATGGAGCTCGTCTCGAAGGGCGAGACGCCTTCGGGCTGCATCTTCTGCGAGCTGCCGCTCG
>DASWGQ010000386.1:0-16729 GCA_036393595.1 Myxococcales bacterium
AGGGTCAGCTCCAGCTCCTGCGCGTCCTTGGTGCACGTCAGGCGGAACGCGCCCTGCTTCGCTCCGTCGCCGGGGCCGGCCGCGCCCAGCTGGCAGGGGCCGTGCGCGGTGAGCTGCTTCTTCGCGGCCGCGGGGTCGAGCGACGGCGCGAACGTCTGCCGCGCATAGGCGTCGTCCCAGCGCAAGGTCAGCGCGACCGCGCGCTCCGCTGCCTTCTGCAGGCGCGGGCCGGGCGGGATCGCCGGCTTGAGCTCGAGGTGCTGGATGAGCGGCGGAACCTCGGGCGTCAGCGTGACGTAGGCGTCCAGCGTCCCGCGCTCGCAAGACAGCTTCTGCGTGCCTCGCAGCGCGTTCTCCGCTTCGAGCTGCCCGGGACGGCACGCACCGAGCTTCGCCCGCAGCTCGTCGAAGTGCGCCTTCAGCTCGTCGGGGGTCTCGTAGTACCAGGCCGTCCGGTCGAACCGCGCCTGCGCCACGGCGGGATCCCATTGCTGGAGGAGACTGGCGACGGCCTCGACCGCCTGCGACAGCTCCGGCGCGGGGCTTTCCAGTCGACGAGGGATGGCGCCCTTCTGCGCCAGCAGCGCCAAGGCAGGCCAGGGGTCGGGCGCCGTGTAGGTCAGGTTGGTGGCGCCCACGAAGGCGACGCCCCGCTCGGGAAGGAGCGCGATCACCGACCCGAACCCCGGCAGCCCTCCGCCGTGCGAGACGATGCGGTCGAAGTCGCAGCTCTCGTGCGCGCCGAAACCGTAGCCGTATCCCCGGGCCCGGGCGCGCAGCGGGTCGCCGGGCGCGATCTCCAGCCCGGCGTGCCGGGCGGCCTGCTGCATCTCCCGCCGCGAGGCGCGGGAGAGCGGGCCCGTCTCCGGGTCGTCGCGCGGCGGCCAGGCGTCGAGCTGGAACGCCGCGTAGCGGGCCAGATCGCGCATCGAGGTGTAGAGACCGCCCATCGCGGCGTACACGCCGTCGGCGAGCTGCGGCTCCTCGCGCAGATCTCCGGGCAGCTGCGGCCCGGGCGCGGAAGTCCGGCGGCCGTATCCGAGCGCGAGCCGCGCCGCGGGCACGTCCTTCTGCCGCCAGACGGTGGCGACCATCCCGAGCGGCCGCAGCACGTTCTCGCTGAGGTAGTCCTGGATGCGCTGGCCGGAGACGCGCTCGACCAGGCGCCCGAGGAGCGCGAACCCGGTGTTGGAGTACTCGTAGGCCGTGCCGGGAGCGCGCGAGAAGGCGAGGCCGCGGGACAGCATCCGCTGCAGCTCCTCGCTGCTCATGCCCAGCTGCAGGTCGCCCCAGGGATTGTCCTCCGGGAATCCGGCCGAGTGCGAGAGCAGGTGACGCACCGTGATCCTCGGCGAGTCGCGCGTCGGATAGCGGATCCGCGAGAGCTCGGGGAGGTATTTCTCCGCCGGGTCGTCCAGCGACAGCTTTCCCGCGTCGCGCAGCCGCAGCACGGCCATGGCGGTGAAGCTCTTGGTCAGGGAGGCGATGCGGAACACGGTGTCCAAGTCCGCGGGCAGGTTCTGTCCCACGTCCCGCTGTCCCCACGCCTTCGACCAGCGCACCTCGCCGTCGACGACCAGCGCGACGGCCATCCCGGGCGCCTTGCGCGTGGCGAACTGCTCGTCGAAGACCGCCTCGACCTCGGGAAGGAGGTCGGCCAGCTTGTGCGCGCGCTCCTGCGGATCCGGAAAGGCGGGACCCGGCGCGACCTGGGCGGGCGAGGCCGCGGGAGGCGGGGCGGGCGCCGGCGGGTGCGTGGCCCCGGCGCAGCCGGCGAGCAGGAGAGCGAAGAACCTCACACCCAGTCCCGGCCTTCGCCGCGGACCCATTCCGCGAAGATCCCGATCCCCTCTCGCAGAGGAGTGCGGGGTGCATACCCGAGCACCTTTCCCGCGTGCGTCACGTCCGCGCTGGTGAGCGGCATGTCGCCCATCTGCGCGGGCTGGACGTCCAGCTCGGCGCGCAGGCCGAGCGCTTCCTCGAGCAGCGCGATCAGCTCGCGCAGGCTGGTGGTCTGCGCGCCGCCCAGGTTGACGATCTCGTGGCGAGACAGGGGAACGGTGAGCGCCGCCAGCACGCCGGCGAGGATGTCGTCGATGAAGGTGTAGTCGCGCCGCGAGGAGCCGTCGCCGAAGAAGGGGAGCTTCTGCCCCGCGAGCATGAGGCGCGCGAACTTGTGGATGGCGAGGTCGGGCCGCTGGCGAGCGCCGTACACGGTGAAGAAGCGCAGCGAGATCGCCTCCAGCCCGAACAGGTTGCGCCAGGTCGAGACCAGCTGCTCGCCCGCCGCCTTCGAGGCCGCATACGGGCTGAGCGGCGAGTCGATCCGCGCGGTCTCCTGGAACGGAGGCGCCGCGTTCGCGCCGTACACGCTGGACGAGCTGCCGAAGACGAAACGGCGCACGCCCGTCTTTCGCGCGGCCTCCAGCAGCACGGCGGTCCCGCGCACGTTCACGTCCATGTACTCGGCGGGGCGCTCGAGGCTCGGGCGCACGCCGGCGAGCGCGGCGAGGTGCACGACGCACTCGGGCCTGGCGTCCCCGAACGCGCGCTCGACCGCCGCGGCGTCGCGGATGTCCGCCTGGAAGAGGCGGAGCCCCCGCGCGAGCAGCGGCGAAAGCGCGCGCTGCTTCACCCGCTCTGGATAGAACGAGTCGAAGTTGTCGATCGCGGCGACCTCGTCGCCTCGGGCCAGGAGCCGCCCGCACAGGTGCGATCCGATGAACCCGGCGCCTCCGGTGACCAGCACGCGCATCCTAGGACCCGAGCTCCGGAAAGCGCGTCCGGATCGAATCGAGGATCACGACCAGCGCGGTCACGCGACCTGCTTCAGCGCCGAGGCGCTGGAGCCCCATTTGCGCTGCCAGAGCTGGAACATGGCGAGGGTCCAGAGCGGCTTGCGCAGGTCGGCCTCGCCGCGCAGGTGCCGGTGCAACATCGCCTGGGCGGCGCGCGGCTCGAACAGCCCCGCGCGGCGCAGCTCGGCGTCGGAGTAGAGCTCCTCGAACAGCGGGCGCAACGGTCCGCGGATCCAGGCAGCCACCGGGATGCCGAATCCCTTCTTCGGGCGGCGCAGGATCTCGCCGGGCACGATGCCGCGCAGCGCGCGCTTGAGCAGCACCTTGGTGCGCGTCAGCGAGAGCTTGAGCCGCCAGGGGAGGCGCGCGGCGAATTCCACCACGCGCGTGTCGAGGAAGGGGGCGCGCAGCTCCAGGGAGGCGGCCATCGACGCGCGGTCGGCCTTCACCAGGATGTCGTCGGCGAGATAGCGGCCCAGGTAGAAGCGGAGCGCCTCGTCCACGGAACCTTCGCGCACGCCGGCCAGGGCTCCGCGCTCCGCCTCGGCGAGCACTTCCCGGTACGCCACCCCGGGCGCCGCGTGGCGCCGCAGGTCGGGATGGAGCAGCTCGACCAGCTCGGAGGGGAGGAACGAGCCGATCCACGCCTGGTGCCGCAGCGAGGGCGGCGCCGAGGCGCCGCGCAGGAACTGCTTGAGGCGGAAATCCAGGCTCATGTTGCGCGAGGAAGACGGGAGCCGCTCGGCCGCGCCACGCAGCAGGCCGTGGAGGCCTCGAGGGAGCCGGGCGAACAGCGCCGCGGGGCGGTGGGCGAGGAACGGATCGTAGCCGGCGAACAGCTCGTCGCCGCCGTCGCCGGCGAGCGCCACCTTCACCGTGCGGCGCGTGAACCGCGAGAGCAGCAGCGTGGGCAGGAAGCTCGGGTCGGCGAACGGCTCGTCGAGCGAGGCGACCGCGTCGGGCAACAAGTCCAGGCAATCCTGCCCGGAGAGGCGCTCGGTCGCGTGGACCGTCCCGAGCTGCTGGGAGGCGAGCTGCGCGTACGGCGTCTCGTCGAAGCTCTGCTCGGTGAACCCGATCGAGAACGTCTGCAGGGGATCCTTGTGCCGCGCCGCCAGCGCCGCGATGGTGGTCGAGTCGATGCCGCCCGAGAGGAACACGCCGACCGGCACGTCGGCGACCAGGCGCCGCGCGACGGCGCCGTCGAGGAGGCGCACCAGCTCCTCTCCCGCTTCCTCCGGGGAGATGCTGGACGCGGCGGGCGCGGGCAGCTCCCAGTACCGACGAAGGCGGAAACCGCGCTCGTCGAGCACCGCCACGTGCCCGGCGGGGAGCTTGAAGACGTGCCGGTGGATGCTCCGCGGCGCCGGGACGTACTCGACCGCCAGGTACTGCGAAAGCGCCTCGTGGTCCAGCTCGCGCGGCACGCCGCCGTGCGCTGCGAACGCCTTCAGCTCCGATCCGAACACCGCGCGCGTCGCCGCGCCCTCGGAGGCGCCCGTCCAGGAAGCGCCCTGCGCCAGCGCGTAGTAGAGCGGCTTCTTCCCCAGCCGATCGCGCGCCAGCAAGAGCTTGCGCCGGGGCGCGTCCCAGAGGGCGAGGGCGAACATGCCGTGCAGCTCCTCGACGAAGCGCTCGCCCCATTCGAGGTAGGCGCGCAGCACGACCTCGGTGTCGCTGCGGGTGGTGAACGCGTGGCCGCGCGACCGGAGCCGCTCGCGGACCTCGTCGTGCTCGTAGGCCTGGCCGTTGAAGACCAGCGCCACGCCCTCCCGCACCATCGGCTGCACGCCGCCGGCGATGTCGAGGATGGAGAGCCGCCGGTGGCCGAGCGCCGCCGGCCCGTCGACGAAGAACCCCTCCGCATCGGGCCCGCGGTGCGCAAGCGCGCGCGCCATGCGCCGCACGGGGGCTTCGTCGGGCGCGCCCAGGAGATCGACGTCGCCGCAGATACCGCACATCGATCTATCTCGCTGCCCGCAGCGGCTGCTCGCGCGAATCCTCGCGCGCGTTCAGCTCCTCCGCGATCAGGTACGGCCGCTTCCCCTGCGACTCGTAATAGGTGCGGATCACCAATTCCGCGAGCAGGCCCATGAGCAGGCTCAGGGCGCCCACCAGGGTGAACATGACCGCCAGGAGCGGCAGCGGCGTCTGCACGAAGTCCTTCAGCCCGCGCACCTTGTAGTAGACGGCCCACCCGACGGCGCAGGCGGCGCACAGCCAGGAGAAGAGCCCGAACCCGCCGAAGACGTGGATGGGCCTCGTCGCATAGCTGGCGAGGAACTTCACCACCAGCAGGTCGAGCAGCACCTTCATGGTGCGGTTCAAGCCGTACTTGCTCTTGCCCGCCTTCCGCGCGCGGTGGTTCACCACCATCTCGGTCACTCGCGCGCCCTGCCAGCTCGCGTAGATGGGGATGAAGCGGTGCATCTCCCCGTACAGCTTCACGTCCCGCAGCACGTCGCGCCGGTAGGCCTTGAGCGAGCACCCGTAGTCGTGCAGCCGCACGCCGCTGATGGCGCTGATCAGGCGGTTGGCGATGCGAGACGGCAGCTTGCGCCCGAACTCCTTGTCCTGGCGGTCCCTGCGCCATCCGCTCACCACGTCGTAGCCCTCGCCCAGGCGGGCGAGCAGCTTCGCGATGTCGGCGGGGTCGTTCTGCAGGTCGCCGTCCATGGGCACGATCACGCTGCCGCGCGCCGCCTCGATGCCGGCCGACATGGCGGCCGTCTGGCCGAAGTTCAGGCGGAAGCGGATGGCCCGGAGCGCGGGCTCCCGCTGGGCGAGGCGCGCGAGCTGCGCGAAGGTGCCGTCGCGGGAGCCGTCGTCGACGCAGATCACTTCATAGGTGCGGCCGAGCCCGCCGAGGACGCCGAAGAGCTCCGTGAGCAACGGCTCGACGTTCGCTTCCTCGTTGTAGAGCGGGATGACGACGGACAGCTCAGGCTGCATTGGCCGGGTGGGATAGCACGCGCTCTGCGCGCCAGGCAACATAGTGGCTGGGGGAGAGTTGCGGAATTCCTCCGCCTGTCCGGTAGGAGCGCGCATGACGATCAGCAGGAGGAAGCTGTTGGGGTCAGCCGCCGCCGCGCTGTCCGCAGCGGCCCGGGCGCAGAAGGGCGCCCCGGCCGGCGGAGGCGGAGGACCGGTCGCGATCTCCAGCTCGAACGGGCTGCGCGCGGTCGAGCGCGCCGTGCAGCTCCTCCACCAGGGCACGGACCCGCTCGACGCCGCGATCGCCGGAGTGAGCATCGTGGAGGACGACCCGGCCGACATGACCGTCGGCTACGGGGGCGTGCCGAACTACGACGGAGTGGTGCAGCTCGACGCCTGCGTGATGCACGGGCCCACCGCGCGGGCCGGCGCGGTCGCCTCACTCGAAGGCGTGAAGAACCCGTCCAAGCTGGCGAAGCTGGTGATGGAGACGACCGACCACGTGCTGCTGGTCGGCCCCGGCGCGCGCGCCTTCGCGGACGCGAACGGCTTTCCGCGCGAGAACCTGCTCACGGAGAAGGCGCGCAAGGTGTGGCTCTACTGGCGCCAGAACCTCTCCGCGAACGACAAGTGGCTGGAGCCGTCGCCCGACAAGCTCGACCCCGAGGTCAAGGCCTTCATCGACCAGTTCGGCTGGGACGACTTCCGCAAACCCAAGAACGGGGGCACGATCCACCTGTCCGCGGTGGATGCGCGCGGCGGTCTGGCCGGCTGCACCTCGACCAGCGGCCTGTTCTTCAAGATGCCGGGCCGGGTCGGCGACTCGCCCCTCATCGGCGCGGGGTGCTTCACCGACAACGAGGTGGGCAGCGCGGGCGCAACCGGGCGCGGCGAGGCGAACATCCTGGTCAGCGGCGGCCACCTCGCCGTCGAGCTGATGCGCCAGGGCCGGCACCCGAAGGACGCCTGCGTCGAGGTGCTGCGCCGCATCGCGCAGACCACTCGCGAGCGGCGGCTGCTCGACGCGCAGGGCCGGCCGGGCTTCGGCATCACCTTCTACGCGTTGAGCAAGGGCGGCGAGTACGGCTCGGCCTCGATGTACGACGCGGGCCCCACGGGGAAGCGGGCGCAGTTCGCGGTGGCCGACTCCCGCGGCGCACGGAAGGAAGACTGCGCATTCCTCTTCCAGCGTCGCGCGTAGGGACTCACTTCCCGCCGCGCGTGGTGGCGCCCGGGTCGGGGCCGAGGTGGGCGGTGTCGTTCCACAGTCGCAGGAAGGGATCCTTGTCCTGGCGCAGCTCGACCAGGTTCAGCGCGCACTCGTCCTGCGCCCACCGCCGCCGGTAGAGCGACAGGGGCGCTTCGCTCAACGCCGCGGCCAGGATGCGCAGCGTCGCCTTGTGCGAGACCGCCAGGACCGGTCTGCCCACGTGCTCGAACGCCGTCTGGACCCCGTGCAGCCCGGCGAGAGCGCGCTCCGCCACCTGGGCGGCGGTCTCGCCGCGGGGAGGCGCGATCCGCGCCGGGTCCGCGAGCCACGCCTCGTACAGCTGGGGGTCACGCTCGCGCGCCTGGGCAGGCGAGAGCCCCTCCCACTCGCCGTAATCGATCTCCGTCAGCCCTTCCACGATGACGTGCGGGGCCCCGGGCGCGACCAGCTCCGCCGTCTGCTTGGTGCGGCCGAGCGGCGATCGGGCGACCGCCGCGAAGCGGACGCTTTTGAGCCGCTCGCCCAGCTTGCGCGCCTGCTCCCGCCCCTGGTCGGTGAGCGGCAGATCGCCTCGCCCGTTGAAGGAGTCCACCGCCGAGGAGGCGGTCTGCGCGTGGCGCACGAGATAGAGCAGCACGGTCCCTCCACGGCCAATCGTTAGAGACTTCGCCGATTACGGCGGCGACTGCGCGCGCGCCTCCCGGGGCAGGAACCGCTCCCGCACGTACGAGATCGTCTCCGCCAAGGTCTCCATCGGGTCGCGCGGAGAGAAGCCCAGGAGGCGCTCGGCCTTCGACGAGTCGATGAAGAACCAGTGCTCGCCCATCTCCACGTCCGCGGCGGGCAGGTCGGGCTCGCGCCCGCGCCGGTGCGCCCACTTCTCCAGCAGGTGGGCGGCGGCGACCTTCACGGGGCTGGGCAGGCGCAGGGGTGGCGGCGGCGTCCTCGCCAGGCGGGAGAGCCGGCCGAAGAACTCGGTGAACTCGAAGTTTGCCGCGCCCAGGAGGTGCCGCTCGCCGACGTTGCCGCGGGTGAGCGCCGCGACGAACGCCCGGGCGGCGTCGCGCACGTCGACGAAGCTGATCCCGCCGCGCGGCATCGCGGGGATGCGGCCCAGGAGGAAGCGGTAGATGTCCTGCGTCGAGGAGAGGCGCGCATCGCCGGGGCCCAGGAGGAGCGAGGGGTTCAGGATCACCACCGGCAAGCGGCGGCGCGCGGCCTCGATGGCGATCTTCTCCTCGTAGATCTTGCTCAGGTAGTACGGCCAGCGGCCCACCGTCTCGATCGGGTAGTCGTCCTCCTCGGTGGCGACCCGGCGGACCGGAGAGACGCCGATGGTGCCCGAGGACGACGCGAGCACCACCCGTTTCAGCCCGGCGCGCTCCGCCTCGGCCAGGAGCACGCGGGTGCCGGTCACGTGCAGCTCGTACATCTTGTGCGCGTCGCGCGGGTCGCGCGAGACGAGGCCGGCCAGGTGGTAGAGGCCTTCGCGTCCCTCGAGAGCGCGCCGGACCGTGTCCACGTCGCGCACGTCGCCGCTCACCAGCTCGCAGCCGCGCGCTTCCGCGTCGGGTGCGCCGCCGCGGGCGAGCACGCGCACCTCGTGGCCTTGCTCCACCAGGAGCGGCACCAGAGCGCCGCCCAGGAAGCCGGTGGCGCCGGTGACGAGCAGCTTCATCCGTGCTCTCCGAGAAGCGTGCGCGCGGCGGCGGCGCGCGCGATCCGCGGGGGCGGCGTGCCGTCCCGCAGGGCCTCGATGGCCAGGCGCACCAGGCGCGTCACCTCGCGGTGCGCCGCCGACCGCGACAGGCCGTGCGTCGCCTCGCGCAGCTCGGACAGGCGCAGCGGGGGACCGATGCGCACGGTCAGCTTCTTGCGCTTGCGCGGGTCGGGGAGGAACGAACCCTTCGGCATCGCCTCGTGCGTCCCCTCCAGGTACGCGGGCAGGATGTCCGCGCCGGCGGCGAAGGCGAGGTACCCGATGGCCGGCTTGAACTCCTGCAAGGTGCCGTCGGGCGAGCGGGTCCCCTCCGGGAAGATGAGCAGGTGGTAACCGGTCTCCAGCGTCCGCACGGCCGTGTGCAGCGACTCCTTCAAGGACCCGCGCCGCTCGATCGGCACCAGGTTGGTGAAGTTCCCGAACCAGGCGCGCTTCCAGGGGTTGTCGAAGAAGTAGTCGCGCGCCGCCAGCGAGGCGAGCTTCTTGCCCTCCTCGCCCAGCGCCATCTTCACCAGCCCGACGTCGAGGTGGCTCGAGTGGTTCGCCGCGACCAGGAAGGCGCCGGCGGGGGGCACGTTCGAGCGCCCCCGGACCTCCAGCTCGAACAGCTTGCCGTACAGCGCGCGCTGGAAGAATTCGACCGCGGCGCGCCCGGCCGCCGCGACCGCGTCGGGCACCGGGACCTCGTCTTCCGCCGCGCCGTTCTCGCGCGCCGTCTCCGGCGCGGGTTCCGCGGCGCGGGGCCTGGCCAGCGCCCGCGCCAGCTCGCCCGCCGTCTGCAGCACCGCCAGGCGGCCCTCGTCGGGCGGCGCGACCCCGGCCTTCTCCAGCGCGACGGACAGCTCCGCGACCAGCAGCGAATCGATCCCCAGGTCCGCGGCCAGCCGCGTCTGCGCGGTGACGGTGCCGCGAGGCTTTTGCGTCAGGTCGGCGAGCAGGTCGTAGATCCATCCGTCGTCGCCGCGCGCGGCGATCTCGCCCGCGCCCCTGCCTGCCTCGGCCGCTCGCTCGAGGCGCCGCAGCTCGGCGACCACCTGCGGCCGCTTCACCTTGCGGGTGGCCGTCTTGGGCAGATCGCCGTCCCAGAAATGAAGGATCTTCACGCGCTTCCAGAAGGGCAGGTCGGCCGACACGCGGGCCATGTGCTCGCGCAGCTTCTCGCGGACGTGCTCGCGCGTCTCGCCCGCGCCCTCGTCCGGCTTGCGCGGCACGGCCAGGCACGCGACGCGCTCGTGCGCGCCATTTGCCTGGGGGAGCCCCACGATCGACAGCTCCTGGATCAGCTCGCTGCGCCCGTACAGCTCCTCCAGCTCGTCCGGGTAGACGTTCTTCCCCGACGCGTCGAGGATCACGTCCTTCTTGCGGCCGACGAGCGTCAGGTGGCCGTCGTCGGAGAGCTTGCCCAGATCGCCGGTGCGGAGCCAGCCGTCGCTCAGCACTTCCGCGGTGGCTTCCGGATCGTCGAGGTAGCCCGCCATCACGTTCGGTCCGCGCGCGAGCACCTCGCCCACGCCCTCCGCGTCCGGCTGATCGATCCGGAGCTCCACGCCCGGGATCGGCGGCCCGACCGTGCCCGAGCGCCGCTTGTTCTCCGGCAGGGTGACGGACAGCACCGGCGCGGCCTCGGTGAGCCCGTATCCCTCGGTGAGGTCGAATCCGAGCTCGTGGAACGCCTGGTGCACCTCCTCCGGGAGCGCCGAGCCGCCGGAGACGAGCAGGCGCAAGCTCCCGCCGAACTTGCGATGGATGGGCCAGAAGAGGAGCTTGCCGACGTTGAACGGCGTCCGGTTGCGCAGCTCGCCGTGCAGCGCCATCGCGGCCTGGATGCCGGCGCGGACCGCCGTGGGACGCGCGGCGATCTCCTGCGTCAGGCGCCGGTGGAGCAGCTGCCAGAGGGCGGGCACGCCGATCATCGCCTGGACGTTCCCGGTCTCCAGCGCCTCGCCCAGCCGTTCCGCGGTCAGCTCGTCCAGGTAGGTGATCTCGGCGCCGAGCAGCAGCGGCACGAGCAACCCACAGGAAAACTCGAAGGTGTGGTGCAGCGGCAGGACGCTGAGGAGCCCGTGCCCGACGCGCAGATCGAACAGGGTCGCGAGCTTCGCGGCGAGCGAGCCGAAGTTGCGGTGGGTGAGCAGCACGCCCTTCGGCTTCCCGGTGGTCCCGCTGGTGAAGAGAAGGGAAGCCACGTCGCCTGCCGCGGCGGTCCTGCGCAGCGGCTGTCCGTGCTCCGGCGCCCCGCGGAGCAGCTCGGGCAAGGCGAGGACGCGCAACCCCGGAGGCGGCGTGCCGAGCCTCGAGAGCGCGCGCGGAGAGGCGATGAGCACCCGCGCGCCCGCCGCCTGGGCGCAGTTCTGGATCTCGGCCAGCGACAGCTGCGCGTCGAGCGGCGCCGCCGTCGCGCCCGCCTTGAGGATTCCGAAGTAGGCCATCGCCCACTCCGGCCGGTTCTCGGAGAGCAGCAGGACCCGGTCGCCGCCGCGGACCCCCTCGTGGAGGAGCCGGCGGGCGGCGCGGTCGGAGAACGTCCCCAGCTCCTCGTAGGTGACGCGGTCGTCGCGGGTCCGCGAAAGCTCGTCCGCGCTCTCCTCGCCGGCGAAGAAGCGCAGCGCGACGCGCTTGCCGAAGTGGTGGACGGAGGCGTTGAGGAGCTGGAGCAGGTCCTTGGGCTGCGGCACCTCGCGCCGGGCCTTGTCGCTCTCCTCCTCCAGGCCGGGGAAGACCCATTCCTCGAGGCCCTGCACGTGCACGTCCAGCCAGTACCTGCGCCAGTCGATCTTTTCCGGGTCCCAGGGGAGCTTCTCGCGATCCTGGGGCGTCAGCCTGCGCCACAGCTCGCGGGTGTGCGTGCTTTGGAACACGAACCGCTCGCCGGCGACGAACGGCAGGTAGAGGTCCCACATCAACTCGACGGAGGCGAGCTGCCGGTCGGCGCTCTCCAGCGC
Organism: Myxococcales bacterium; assembly: GCA_036393595.1. Lineage (GTDB taxonomy): Bacteria > Myxococcota > Myxococcia > Myxococcales > 40CM-4-68-19 > VBKO01. Next base: position 11,605 of record DASWGQ010000386.1, read on the forward strand.
CTGGTCGGCGCGCTTGAGCAGCGCGCTGGTGATCGGGGCGCCCCACGACGCGCCCTTGTCCGCGATGAGCGCGCGCCCCGCCTGGGCGAGCTTGCGGAACAGCGGCGCGCTGGTCTTGCGATACGCCTCGCCCTCGACCGGGAAGGGCTCGAGCCACTCGTCCAGGAAGGCGCGCAGCCCGCCGCCCTCGCGGCGCTTCTCGAAGTAGCGCCGCTTGTAGATGGCCGACAGCTCGATGGCCCGGCGGATGTACATCGGGTTCACGTCGCCCGAGGCGAGCTGGTAGACGCGCTCCGCCCGGCCGGCGCAGGCGGCTCCCGCGACCCCCAGGATGCCGGCCGCGACCAGGTCGACCGGGATGAGGTCGAGGACCAGCTTGCGGCCGGCGGGGTACACGCGCTGGCCCTTGAGCGCGAGGAAGACGAGCGGTGCGCTGGTGGTGAATCCCTCGTTCCAGCCAGGGAAGGGGAACCGCAGCGCGCTCTCCACGATCGCGGGCCGCACGATCGAGTACGCGCAGCCGCTCATCGCGATCGCCTGCTCGCCCATCGCCTTGGTGTAGGTGTAGGTGTTGGGCCAGCCCCAGACCTGGGCGCGCTCCATTCCGGCATCGATCAGCTTCTGCGAGAGCCACAGCTTGCGCTCGCGCCCGGCGGCGAGGCGCATCGCCTTCTCGTCGGAGGTGTCCCGGCCTTCGGACTCGAGGCGGCGCACCGCGGCGGCGCGGAACCGCGCCTGCAGCGAATGGTCGTCGGCCTGTTCGCGCAGGCGCGCAACCAGCCGATCGACGTCGGCCAGCTCCGCGTCGACGGAGAACCGCGCCCCGGGCAGGTCCTCCCCTTCTTCTTCGGCATGCTGCTTGGGGAAGCTGCCGACCAGCATCTCGTCCTCGAACACCGGGCCGCGCCGGGTGCCCGCGACGAAGCAGGTCGAGACGTGCACCAGGGTCGCGCCGGTGCGCTTGCACAGCTCGGCGGCATTGCGCGCGCCCTCGGTGTTCACCGAGATGGCGAGCTCGAGCGACGGGTTGAAGGTGACGAGGCCGGCGCAGTTGACCACGCAGGCGAGCTTGCCGGTGAGCTTGCGCACCTGCTCTTCGGAGAGGCCCAGGAGCGGCTCGGCGACGTCGCCTGCGATGGGCGTGCACTTCTCCCGCAGGAAGCGGCCCAAGCCCTCGCCGTGCTTGTCTTGCAGCGGGCGGAAGGGCGGCGCGCAAGCGACCTTCCCGAAGAAGCGGTCCTCCGCGCTGCCGCCCGCGCGCGGGCGCACCAGGACGTGCACGCGGCCGATCTCCGGATAGCGGTCGAGCAACATGACCAGCGCGACCTTGCCGAGGAAACCGGTCACGCCGGTGAGCAGGATCTCGCGGCCGCGAAAGGCGTCCGACAGATCGATCGGATCCGGGGACTCGGGCGCGACGGCCTGCAGGTCCGGCGGCGCCGCCGGCCCGAGGTGCGGCACCCGCTCGGTCACGGCTGTTCCTTGGCCGCCACGCCGGGCTTGTGCGACGCGCCGCCCTGCGGCCGCCCCTCGGCCTCGCCGAGCAGGCGCGTGGCCTCCTCGGCCGAGACCGCCACCTCGGTCATCACCATCGGAGGGTGGTGCATGAGCGTGATCTGCGCCGTGCGGCCCTGGCGTCCACGCGCCATGTCCACCGCCTCGGCCAGCGTGTCGGCGCGCTCCCACCCCATCAGCCGGGGGACGTGCTGGTTCTCGGCGCCGACGGCGATGATCTGCCCGAGGTGCTGCCGGCCGTTCTCGCCCCAGTACCACATGTAGAACGGGTGGGCGCCGTGGTAGGCGTTGCCCTTCCGGTAGAGGTGGACGTAGCTGGGGTTCTGCGCGAACTCGCGCTCGTACTTGCGATGCAGCTCCAGCGCGTCGGTCGTCTCGGGCAACAGCCGGTGGAAGAACTCGATGTAGCTGGGGTGCTGCACCGGATCGAACTCGTCCATGCAGGGGTGGGTGAGGATCATCGTCCCGCCCATCTTCACCAGCGGGATGCCCCGGTTCATGTTGAAGAAGTACCCGCAGGCCATCACCTGCACGAGTAGCGGGTTCAGGATCGAGCTCACGTTGTAAGGCGAGATGTAGGGAATGCCGCAGATGAGGATGTCGGACTGGCCCTTCACCTTCACGAAGCACTGGCGCCGGCACGCCTCGAGGATCTTCTCGTGCGCCAGCTCGGTGCGGCCGGCGGCGACCGCGATCAGCCCGTAGGCGGCGGGGACGCGGTGGAAGATCTGCTGCCGCAGCGCGCGAGGCGTCTTGCCCAAGGTCCAGCGCAGACCGGCCAGCGCGGTGCGGTCCAGGTCGGTGAAATCTTCCTCGCGCTTGCCGAGAAAGGAGAGCGGACCGTCGTACATCCGGTTGTTCAGGCACGTCTCGATGTGGAAGACGTTCATCTGCTGGTCGATCACGCGGCCGATGCGGTCCACCGAGCCGTGCAGCGCGGAGTGCTTCGGTTCCATGTACGACTTGCTGCCGCGGATGGCGTGGGGCGTGTGGTGCGCGCGCAGGCCGAGGTAGTCGGTGAGCCCGGTGCCCACGGACTTGTGGCCGCCGTCCATGGGGACGAAGTTCACGTTGCAGTAGATGACCAGGTCGGCCTCCACCGCGCGGCGCGAGATGCGCACCTTCTCGTGCGCCTCCGTTTCGCCCAGCTCGACGATCCCGCCCGGCTCCTCGGCGTCGTGGTTCGTGTACCGGTCCGGGTAGTAGGCGTTGAAGATCTTCGGGCCGACCATGCGCTCCATCTCGCGCGGGGTCAGGCGGCGGTGGAGCGCGTTGGCGATGAGGAGATGGACGTCGTCCACGCCGCTGTCGGCGAGGAGGTTGAGCACGATCTCGAGGATCGTCTGGCGCACGTCGGGCGTGCGCATCGGCGGCAGCGGCAGCGAGATGTCGTCGAGCGCGATCAGCACCTTCATGCCCGGCCGCAGCTGCGCGTGGAGCGGGTCGCACCCTTCGGGGTGGTTGATGGCCCAGCGGATGGCCGCGCGCCAGTTCGCCAGCGGCTCGATCGGCGGGTTGGGGAACACCACCCGGGTCCCGATCGGGACCTCCTCGAGCAGCAGCTCCGTGTCGGAAAAGAGCAGCCGCGGCGGCGACTTCCGATCCTGGATCACGACCTGCGCGTCTTCGTCGTAGCTCTGGCGTAGGCGGTCCAGCGAGCGCATTTAAAGCCTCCGGACGTGCGGTTCTACCCGAGATCGGCCTTCCGGCGCACCTCGGGGCCGCCGATCCCGTCCAGCAGCGCCCGGGTGAGGCTCTCGGCCATCTGGGCGGGCGGGGGGAGCTCCAGATCGGGCAGGGCGCCTTGTGCCAGCCGTCGTGCGAGCACCGGCATGAAGCCGAGGGCCGCGGTGGCGGCCATCAGCACCAGGGGATTCACGTCCGCGCGCAGGGCGCCCGACTGGATTCCCTCCAGGACCGTGCCGGCGATGAGCGGGACGTGCGCTCCCTCGGCCGTGAAGCGGGCGAACACCTTCTTCAGGCGCCCGGAGGAAACCAGCGCCTCGCGCAGGACGATGCGGATGACGGTGAACTCCTCGTCGCTCATGGAAGCGATCCGCGTGTACAGGCGACGGAGGCGGTCCGGAACGCTGGCGTCGGGCTCGAGCGCCTTGCGGATGTCGGCCGAGAGGGCGGCGTACACTTCCTCGATCACGGCGAGCAGCAGGTCGTCCTTGGTGGGGAAGTAGTAGTGCACCATGCCCACGCTGGTGCGGGCGGCGCGGGCGATCTCCCGGAGCGAGGCGCCGTCCACGCCGTGCTTCAAGAAGCGGTCGCGCGCGGCGTGGACGATGCGCGGGGCGATGTCCGAGCGGGGCCGCGCCATCAGGCGAGCTTCTTCCGGAAGCGGAGCGAGGACAACACCAGCAGCGCGACCAGGATCGCTCCCATCCAGAGGGCCTCCGGGAGAAGGTCGAGGAACCCGCTCCCTTTCAGGGCGACGCCGCGCACGATGCGAAGGAAATGGGTCAGCGGCAGGGCCTGCGAAAGCCACTGCATCGGCGCCGGCATCGCGTCCCAGGGGAACATGAAGCCGGAGAGGAGGATGTTGGGCAAGAGGAAGAAGAACGACATCTGCATGGCCTGCTGCTGGGTCTGGGCGAGCGTGGAGAAGAACAGGCCCAGGGCGAGGTTCCCGGCGATGAAGACCAGGGCGAAGGCGTAGAGGAGCCCGAGCGAGCCCGCGACGGGGACCCCGAACAGGAGCCGGCCCAGGAGCAGGATCAGCGTCATCTGCAACAGGCCCATGGCCACGTACGGGACGATCTTGCCGACGATCAGCTCGCCCCGGCGCAGGGGCGAGACGATCAGCTGCTCGAGCGTGCCGCGCTCGCGTTCCCGCGCGATCGCCATGGCGGTGATCATCACCATCGTCATCGTGAGGATCACGCCCACCAGGCCGGGCACGATGTAGACCGCGCTGCGCAGGTCCGGGTTGTACCAGGTGGTGGTGGCGAGCTCGATGCGAGGCGCGGCCAGAGGCGAGCGCCGGACGAGCATCTCCAGGGAGCGCGCCTGCGCGAGCCCGGCCGCCGTGTTGGCCGCGCTCGAGACGGTCTGCGGATCGGAACCGTCCACCACCAGCTGCAGGGGAGCGGCACGCCCGGCCAGGAGATCGGCGGACCAGCGGGGCGGGAACACCAGCGCCACGCGGGCGGTGCCCGAGCGCAGGGCGCGCTCGATCTCGTCGTACCCGCGCACTTCGCCCTTCAGGTCGTAGAAGCCGGTCGCCTGCAGGCTGCGGGCGAAGTCGCGCGAGCGCGCCGAGCCGTCCTGGTCGTAGACTACCGTCGGGACGTGCCGCACGTCGGTGTCGATGGCGTAGCCGAACAGCGTGAGCTGGATGACGGGCAGGGCCACCATCATCGCCATCGTGAGCCGGTCGCGCCGGAGCTGCAGGAGCTCCTTCACGGCGACCGACCAGAGGCGGGAGAGGGAAGCGGCGATCTGAACGGGTCTTCCACGTGGAACGTCGGCGGCGGCCGTGGCCGCGGCGGCGGTGCTCATGCGGCCCTGCCTTCCCGCGCCGCCTCGCGGCGCACCATCGAGACGAACGCGTCCTCCACGGTGGCCCGCGCGGGCCGCGACTGGGACACGCGCGCGCCCAGCC
>DASWGQ010000387.1:0-8372 GCA_036393595.1 Myxococcales bacterium
GTGGCGAGTTCCTGGCCGAGTTGGGGGGCGCGGGAGGTGCCGGAGCCGTAGAGGTACTGGTAGGCGGCGAAGCTGCGCAGGCAACGCTTCACGTAGGCGCGGGTCTCGTCGAGCGGGATCTCCTCGACGAAGGCGTCGAGCGGCAGCGCGCCGCGCGCCTTCATCCACCCCGCCACCGCGCCCGGCCCGGCGTTGTACGAGGCGAGCGCCAGCGCCGGATGGTGGAAGCGCCGGTACATCTGGCCCAGGTACGTGGCGCCGATGCGGATGTTCACCTCGGGGTCGACCAGCTGCCCGGTGGTGTAGCCGCGCAGCTTCAGCCGCTGCGCGATCTCTCGGGCAGTCGACGGCATCAGCTGCGTCAGGCCCAGAGCGCCCGCCGAGGACAGGGCCGCCGGATCGAGCGCGCTCTCCTCCCGCATGAGCGCCTGCAGCAGGTCGGCGGGGATCGAGGCGTGTTGGGCCGCCTTGGCGATCTGTTCGCGGAAGGCGAGCGGGTACGCCAGCCCCGCGGCGCGCAGGGCGAGCGGCTCGGAAGTCCGCCGCAGCAGCCCGCGCAGCTCGGTGCGGATGAGCGCGTGCGCGTTGCGCACGTCGCCGGCGCGTGCGGAGAGGTCGGCCAGCAGCACCAACGCCTCCTCGCCTTCCAACCCCAGCGCGCGGGCGGGGACGCGGTCGACGGCGAGCAGCTCGCGCGCGGACTCCGGCCTCATCCCGAGCCGCAGGAGCTCGACCGCGGCGAGCAGGTGCGGGTCGCGCGCCAGGGCGCCGGCGCGCAGCGGCGCGCGCGAGCGCAGCATCGCGGCGATACGCGGAGTCTCCTCCTCCTCGAGCGCGTGGAGCCGCTCCGGATCGAGCTGCGCGAGCCGTCCCCGCGCGAGCAACCCGTGGTAGGTGAGCGGCCGCAGCTCGACCAGCCAGATCAGATCGGCCCGGGCGGCCTCTCGCGAGGCGGCGCGCGCGGCGTCGCTCTCCGCGCCGTCCGGCTCGAGCAGCGCGCGGGCGCGCCAGTACCGGGCGCGCTCCTCCTCGGCGCCGTCCGCGTCGGGGTGCGAGGCCAGCTCGTCGAGGAAGATCACGCCCTGGCGCGGGTGGCCCTCCGCGAAGTGCGACCAGAACAGGCGGAACTGCGCCTCGGTGCGCAGGTCGCTGTCGGGATGGTGCTCGACGATGTCGTGCAGGAACGCGCGCTCGCCGGCGTAGTCGCCCGCGCGCCGGCGGGCCAGCGCCTGCGCGGAGACCGCGTCGTCCGAGAGACTCGACTCGGGGAAGTTCCGGTGCAGCGCCTCCCAGAGCGAGGCGACCCGCGCATCCTGCGCCATGGTCTGCAGCTGCGCGAGCAGGTAGAGGGCGCGCGCGCGCAGATCGGGATCCGCGCAGCGCAGCACCACCGGCGCGAGCGCCGCGCGCGCCTTGTCGTAGTCGCGCTCCTTGCGCAGGGCGCGCCCGCGGTCGAGCCCGGCGCGGCAGGCGAGCGGATCCGCGGGCTCCTGCGGGACGCGCGAGACGTCCTCGGCCGTCGGCTGGTGCTCGACCGGCAGACCTTCCGGGGCGAGGAGCGACAGCGCTGCCTTGAGCAGCGCCGCGGGCGTCCGGTCGCCCGGGCAGCCGCCCCGGCAGAGCGAGGGGAGCTTGATGCGCGAGAGCTGGTCGAGCGCCTCGCGGTTGCGGTGCGCGTCGAGCAGCGTCTCGGCGCGGCGGACCAGCTTCACGGGCGGGATCGGCTCGCCGGGGCCCAGCTGCCGCTCCCTCGCGCGCGCCGAGTCGGCGGCGGCCGAGAGCGGGTGATCCAGCCAGGCGGCGCGCCAGTGCGCCCGCGCCTTCTCCTTGGCGCCCGCGGCGAGCTGCGCGTCGCCGGCGAGGAGATGGGCGGTCGCGACGTCGGCGCGCACCTTGCCGCTGAAGATCGGCTCGAGCACTTCCTCGACCTGCGCGGCGAGGCGCGGCCCGGCCACGTGCGCCTTCTGCAGCTGGCGCGCGCGCTCGAGCACCGCCTGGTCCGCATCGACGTACCGGGCCGGGACCTGCGCGAGCAGCCGATCGGCCGCGGCCGCCTCTCCGCCGTCGATCGCGCACAAGGCCGCGAGGTGCAGCGCGCGGTCGCCCAGCGGTCCGCCGCCCGCCGCCAGCTCCTCGAAGGCGGCGCGCGCCGCGCGAGGCCGGTCCGCCGCGCGCAGGGCGAGCGCCCGGAGCCAGCGTGCCGGGAAATCCTCCGGCCGTCTGGGGAGGAGCTTCAGCGCCTGGGCGGCGCGTCCCGCCTGCAACGCGTCCGCGGCCCGCTTCAGCGGCCCCGAGGCGAAGTAGGAGGCCAGCTCGGGTTCGCCGTACGCGGCGGCGGACGCGGCGTTTGCCTCGGGCTGCGCGACCTTTGCCTCGGGCTGCGCGGCCTTTGCCTCGGGCTCCGCGGCCTTTCCCTCGGGCCGCGCGGCATCTTCCGCGCGCAACGGAGCCGTGCCGAGCGACACCAGGGCAAGCAGCAGGACCGTTCTGGAGACGGGCATGGCGCGTTCAGGAAGGTAGGGAACTGTGGCACCCGCGCAGGGCGGAGTCCAGTTCGGGAACCGCGCGCGCAACGCCCTGCATTCCACGACTGAACGCGGCGCACCCGCGTGTTACCCTCGGAAGCGTGGACGCAAGGACACAGAGCGCGCTGCTCGCGGCCATCGTCACCCTGGCGCTGGCGGTGGCGATGCTGCTGCGCAAGGGCCGCATGCGCCTGTGGACGGCGTTCGCGCTCCTGAACGTCGCGCTGCTCGTCTACGAATTGGGCGACTTCCTCGCCGGCGTCCTGCACGTCGCCTGGCCGCTGCGGCTCACGCTGGTCGCGGCCGGATTCGTGCCCAGCGCCGTTCTCGGCTTCCTGGTCGAGTTCCAGGGCGACGCCGGCCGCGGGCTCGGCCTGCGGCGGCTGGGGACAGCCTCCGGCCTGGTGACCCTGGCCCTGGCGGTCTCGCCCATCGCGCTGCATCCCTGGGTGCGCATCACCGTCGCCAGCGCGGTCTTCCTGCAGCTCACCGCGGCCGTGTCGCTCCTCTACGCGCGCATGCGCCGCGCGGCCAGCCGCACCGAGCGCGCGCGGCTCTTCTACCTGTGGGTCGGCGCCGCGCTGTGCGTCGGCCTCACCTTCGGCGAGCTGCTCATCCGGCTCGCCGGGTGGCCGCCGCCGCCGTTCGCCAACGTGGCGCTGACCATCTACCTCTACTTCCTCTCGCAGACGATCCAGCGCCACCGGCTGCTCGATCTGAACGAGCTGCTCGGGAAGATCGTCGTGCTCGCCAGCGTCGGACTGGTGCTGGCCGCCATCTACGGGCTCCTGGTCCGGTGGACCGGCGGGGGGAGCACCGGGCTCTTCCTCTTCAACACGCTGGTGGCCTCGTTCGTGATCCTCATCCTCTTCGAGCCGCTCAAGGCCAAGGTCGAGGAGCGCGTGCTGGCGCTCTTCTTCGCCGAGCGGTTCCAGCTGGTGCAGGCGCTGCAGACGCTGCGCACGCGGATGGCGAGCGTGGTCGACGTCCGGCGGCTCGGCCAGGTGATGCTGGACGGGATCTACGAGACGCGGCGCGTGACGCACGCGTCCTTGTACCTGCTCAGCGACGACGGGCTCGGCTACCGGCGCCTCGACCACCGCGGACCCGCGCCCGCCCCGTACATCGACGCGGCCACCGCTCGCGGGCTGGTGCAGAGCGCGCAGGCCGGCCAGAAGGCGCAGCTGGTCGAGCTGGTGGAGCGAAGGCTCGCCGAGCTGCGGCAGCTCCTCCCCGACGAGGAAGAGGGGCGCACGCCGGCCGAGCGCGACCCGCGCGCGGAGGCGCTCGCGGAGGAGCGCTCGCGCCTGTCGGAGCTGGGCGCGGCGATGGCCGCGATGCGCGCGGGCGTGACCGTCCCGCTGGTCGCCGGGCAACGCGTGGTCGGGTTCCTCTGCCTGCTCGACGACCGGGTGCCGGAAGCGTTCGCCTCCGACGAGCTGGCCGCCATGCTGCAGGTGGGCGAGCAGGCCGCGATCACCATCGAGAACAGCCGGCTGTACGAGCGTATGAAGGAGCGCGATCGCCTCGCCGCGCTGGGCGAGATGGCGGCCGGGCTGGCGCACGAGATCCGCAACCCGCTGGGCGCCATCAAGGGAGCCGCGCAGTACCTCGACCCGGCGTCGCTGCGCGAGGGCGACGCGGAGATCCTGCAGATCATCGTCGAGGAGGTGAACCGCCTCGACGGCGTGGTGGCCCAGTTCCTCGACTACTCGCGCCCGATGAGCCCCGGCGCGACCGAGAAGCTGACGCCGACCGACTTGAACGACGTCCTCTCGCGCACGGTGAAGCTCATCGAGGGCTCCCTGCCGCCGAACGTGCGCCTGGAGCTGTCGCTGGAGCCGGACCTGCCGCGCATCCTGGGCGACGCGGAGCAGCTCAAGCAGGTATTCATCAACCTGGCGCTCAATGCTGTGCAGGCGATGCCCGACGGCGGGCGACTCGCCGTGCGCACCCGAAGGCCCCGGCAGCCGCTCGAGCTGGGCCTTTCCGACTCGTCGCCGCGCTACGCGGCCGACCAGGTCGAGGTCCGATTCGCGGACACCGGCGCCGGGATCCCGGAGGAGGCGAAGGACCGCATCTTCATCCCCTTCTATACGACCAAGTCCAAGGGCACTGGCCTGGGGCTGGCCATCTCGCAGCGGATCGTGAAGGCGCACGGCGGCAGCATCGAAGTGCAGAGCCGCCTCGGCGAGGGCAGCGAGTTCATCCTCCGCTTCCCGTCCGCCACCGCGGTCGACGTGGCCGGCCGCCTCGGCCTCACCCCGACCCCCCTCCAGGTCACCCGCGTCGAGCCCGCCCGCGACCGCGACGAACCCGAACCCATCTCGCCCTCCCTCGCCCGCGACAGCGGCTAAAAGCGTTTCAGGGAAGCGCGGGAGTCACGGGAGCGCGGGAGTTTGGTTTTCAGTGGCCGAACGGGCGCATGCGTCCGTTCGGAGCTCGAGAAACAAGATCTCCCGCGCTCCCGAATCTCCCGCGCTCCCATGAAACGCCTTTAGTCTTGATTGAGGATGGGCCAGCCGCGGTGGTGCGCCTCGGTGGCGAGGGGGCTGCCGGTGGAGGGGGCGACGACCACGGGGACGCGGGCGGCGGAGAGGAGGAGGAGGTCGCCGGCGAGGGAATCGCCGCAGGCAACGATGAGGGGGCCGAAGCGGGCGGCCGCCTGGACCTTGCCCTCGGCGTAGGTTACCGGCTCGAGCACCTCGGCGGTGAAGCGGCCGTCCCGGACGCGCACCGCGATCCCGGCGAAGTCGCTGAACCCGGCGAGGGGCGCCGCCGCGCGCACGATGGGCAGCGGGCTCGCCGACACCACCACCGGGCGGAGCCCCGCCTCGGAGCACGCCGCGCGGAGCTCCAGCGCCGCGCGCACCAGACGGCGCGGCACCCACGAGCGCGCGAATCGCTCCGCCTCCGCGGCGACCTCGGCCTCGTCCAGCCCGGCCTGCAGCTGCGCGGCGTACAGGTAGCCGGTCCGCTTGTCGCGCTCCACCGCCCGCTCGTACGCCTCGTAGGGGTCGCGCCCGTCCGGCAGGCGCACCCAGCCGATGCCGACCAGGTGGCGCAGGAACGCCTCACCCACGTCCTCGCGCCACAGCGTCCCGTCGGCGTCGAAGGCAGCCACGCCGCCCGGCGCCGAGGCGCCGCGCACCGCTTCGATCAATGCCTCCGGGATCACGTCAGCGCTGGCCGCAGCGCTCCAGCGCACGCTGCATGCGGATCTTGTCGGCCTCGCGCCGCGCCTGCGCGCGCACCAGCGTGCATCCGCCGTGGCGGCTCAGCACCTCGGCCGCCGCCCCGCGGAGGACGCCGTCCTTCGCGCTTTCGAGCACCGGCTTGAGCGCCGCGGCAAGGCGGGGAGCTGGGATCACGAAGGGCGCGCCGTCCACCGCGGCGAGCCGCACCGTGAGCGGCGCCTGCTCGGATCGCGCGAGAGACACGAGCACGTCGCCGGACGTGCTGGCGCCTATGGCGGAGAGCCCCGCGACCGCCTTCGCGCGCCGGGTGGGCAGCGTGCGCGGATCCTGCGCGACCTGCTCCAGGATGGCCGCCCCGCGGGCGCCCAGGGCGCGCCAGTCCTCGGTCGAGGTCCGCGTGTCGATGGTCCCCAGGTACGCCTCGACGCGATCCTGGATCTCGGCGTCGGTCAGCGTGCGCGAAGGTCCCGGGGCGGTCTGCTCCGCGGGCGGCGCGCCCCGCGCACGGGCCGGAGGCAAGAGCGAGAGGAGCGATGCGAGCAGGATGGACGTCATGCGGGCCTCCTCACCGGACCACCGGATTGGCGCGCATCACCTGCCCCTGCTGCGGGCTGAGCGTGCCCTGCGACTCGACGTCCAGGAACCAGAACATGAGGTTGTCTCCGCCCCCGCACTGCGGGACCGAGGCGGTGCTCACGCAGTAGCGGTTGAACATGAGGGTCGGCGACGACGAAGCGCCGCACGCGGCCTGGTTGGCGGTCGGAGCACAGGTGCTGCAGGGGCACCGCTTGGTGTCCGAGATGGGGTCGAAGCTGTCTCCCATCTGCTCGGTCGTGTGGTACAGGCCCATGAAGTGGCCGGCCTCGTGGGCCACGATGTACGCCACCGAGTCCGGTCCGCACAGGCGCGGGGAGAACGTCGAGCCGCAGTTGGTGGTGTCGATCAGGTCGGAGCCGTTCGCCGCCGCGCCGCTGCTCACCGTACCGCCGATGCTCGACGGACCCGGGATCGTCCCGTCCACGCCGACCACGTTGATGGCGCTGCCGGCGGCGTTCTTGAAGCCGTTCACCAGGAAGATGTTGATCTGGTTGCCGGGCTGGGACAGCGTAAAGAGCCGGCTCAAGGGGCTGCACGGCGAGTCGTCGTCGGCGTTGATGTTGCCGCCGAAGTCCGGGGAGCTCTTCACCCACGGCTGCATGTCGTACAAGGTGACCTTGCCGATGCAGATCCCGGCGCTCGCATAGATCTGCGCCAGCGACGAGAGCATCCGCTGGAATCTCGCGTCGGTCGGGGCGCCGCTGAAGGAGATCTGCCCGCCTATGAGGGGCGGGACGAAGTAGAAGGCGAAGTCCACCGTGCCGGTCGCGGGAGCGATCCCGGGCTTCAGGTACACCTGGATGTCGTACGTGTCGGTGGTGCCTCCGCCGGTGCAGTTGCTCACCTGCGTGCATTCCTGCGCGAAGTCGTTCACGGTGAACTTCCACGGCCCGGGGGTGAGTCCCCCCTGCAGCGCGGTGTGCTCGAGCAGGAAGCTGGTATTCGGCAACGTCATGGTGCCCGTGAACGGTGACAAGCCGGCGTAGAAGATCGGCAGCCCGCTCGCGTCGGCCGGGGGCGCAGGCACGTCGTCGAAGAGCAGGCTGCCCGACGGGTCCTTCAGCAGCGTGGGCACGACGCTGTTGGGGAGCTTGACGTTGCCGTTGGTCAGCGTCACGAACGTCACCGGCACGCTGACGCCTTGCGAGTAGATGCTCAGGCTGCCGGTGCCGGCGGGAATCTTCTGCACCGTGAGCTCCTTGCCCACCGTATTCGCGCCGAATTGCTGGGCGGTCAGCACCGATGCTTGAGGGGGCGTCACGGCCGTCGGGACGCACGTCGGCTGGGTCGCAGGACCCGCCAGCGTGCTGCTCGAAACAGGCGTGGGGGCCGTTCCGGTCGGGTTGCACACGGGCGAAGGCGTGGCCGAGCGGCACAGGCCCGACGTACAGCTCAGCCCCGCGTTCAGGTTGGTGCAGTCCGTCGGGGCCGTGCAGGCGACGAAGCAGAACGAGCCCGTGGAGGTGCTGACGCAGGCACTGCCCGCTGGGCAGGTGGTCTGGTCGGCCGGATTGCACGCCGAGGTGCAGGCCCCGTTCGTGGGGAACTCGGGCCCGTTGCCGCAGATTTCGCCTGCCGCGCAGGACGCGGCCGTGCACGGCGTGCCGAGGTCGGCGCTCGCAGGCCTGTTCTGCGCGGGGCAACTCGCCGCCGGTAGGCAGGCGCCGAACCCCGGGCAGCAGGTGTATCCGCTGCGGCAATCGCCTTGCGCGGTGCACGCCTGGGAGCAGAGGATCCCGCTGCCGCTCGCGCGGAGGTCGGTGCACACCGCGCCACTCGGGCAAGCGTCGCCCGCGCAGGTGTAGGTGCAGAGGCCGCCGGGCATCGACGTCGCGCAGGTGGAACCGACCGAACAGTTCGCGTCGGTGGTGCACGCTTCGCCGGCGGTCCGGGCCGAAGCCGTCTTGCAGGTGCCGGTGTCGCACACCCGCCCGGGCCCGCACTGACCGTCCGACGTGCAACGGGAGGGAGCCTGGTCGTCCGAGCACGCCCACGTGGCGAGGGCCGCGATCGCCGCGGCCAGAGTTCGCATTCGCACGGTTCCCTCCCGGTG
>DASWGQ010000388.1:0-3181 GCA_036393595.1 Myxococcales bacterium
TCCTGTCGGTCGGCGCCGCGCGGGCCGCGGTGGTCGTGCCCCTTCCGCAGCATCCGGAGCTCCAGGCCGTGGCGGATCGCGTCCATGCCCTCACCGTCCAGGTCCGCGCGCGAGCCTTCGTCGCCGACCAGACGGACGGCGGGTTGCGGGTGCGCGACGCGGTCAGCTCGGCGTCGGGCGTGTTGGTCGGGAACGGGCTTGTCTTGACCGGGCTCGGCGCCGTGACGCTGCCCGACCGGAACGGTGGGCTGCAGCCAGCCGACGAGATCGAGGTCCTCGTCGACGACGTCGGTCCCCTGCCCGCCCGGCTCCTCGCCGGCGACGCGGGTCTCGGCGTCGCCGTCCTCAAGCTGCCCGACGAGGCCAGGAGCCTGCCCGGAGCGTCGCTGGCCGCCGAGGATCCCAAGGTCGGCGACGCGATGCTCGCCATCTGCGTGGACGGCGATTCGATCAGGGCCGTCGGAGTGCTCCTCGAACGCGTCGGCGTCGGCGAGGACGCAGGCCCGCGCTTGCAGACCGACCGTGCGTTGCCGCCGCTCTTCTGGGGCGGCCCGGTGTTCGACGACCGGGGGCACCTGGTCGGGATCACCACGCATCCGGCGAGCGCGGGAGGGACCGCGGTCCCCGCCTCGCTGCTGCGGCCCCTGCTGAGAAGGTTGCTCGGCGGAAGCGGAATCTGATGGCCGCCGTCTGCCGCGAGCGGGCGTGCGCTTCCGTATGGTAGGAGCGGCGGACCGGAGGTTCCATGGTCCTGCTCGCCCTTCTCCTGCTCGCGCAACCCACCGCCGTCCGCGCCACGCGCATGTTCGATGCGCGCAGGGGCGCCATCGTGCAGCCGGGACTCGTGGTGGTCGACGGCGAACGGATCGTCCAGGTGGGCGGCGCCGCACCGGCGGGGGCGAGGACCATCGATCTCGGGAACGCGACGCTCCTGCCGGGCCTGATGGACGCGCACACGCATCTCAGCCTCGAGGGCGGTGCGAGCTGGTACCGCGACGCCCTGGACCTGGTCTTGCGCTGGCCCGCGGAGCAGGCTCAGTACGCAGCCGAGTACGCGCGCCGGACGGTGGAGTCGGGCTTCACCACCGTCCGCGACCTCGGCTCCGGGGACTTCATCGACGTGGGGCTGAAGAAAACGATCGACGCGGGCGCGGTGCCGGGGCCGCGCATGGTCACCGCGGTACACGCGGTCGGCAGCCGGGGTGGGCACGCGGACCTCGACCCGTACCCTCCCGATGCCGTGCCGCCGCTGGGCATCCGGGAAGGCATCTGCGACGGCGCCGAGGCGTGCCGATCGGCGGTCCGGTGGCAGGTCAAGTACGGCGCAGGCGTCATCAAGCTGGTCGCGTCGGGCGGCATCCTCTCGCTCGCCGATCCGGTCGACAACGTGCAGCTCTCCCAGGCCGAGCTCGACGCCATCGTCGACGAAGCGCACCGGTGGGGTCGCAAGGCCGCGGCCCACTGCCACGGCGACGCGGCGGCGAAGATGCTCGTCCGCGCCGGCGTGGATTCGATCGAGCACGGAACGTTCCTCAAGCCCGACACGCTGCTGGAGATGAAGAAGCGGGGCGTGGTCCTGATGCCCGGGCCGGTGTACGACCCCAAGGGGCAGCCCCGCGACGAGCTGGAGAAGAAGTTCCCACGGCCCATCGTGGAGAAGGCGCTGGCCGCCGGCAAGGCATGGCCCGAGATGATCCGCAACGCGCACCGGGTGGGCGTGCGCATCGCCTTCGGCAGCGATGCCGGCGTGGGCGAGCACGGGAAGACCAACCCCCAGCAGCTCGCCTGGATGGTGAAGTGGGGATTCACACCGGCCGAGACGCTGCAGAGCGCCACCGTCGTCGATGCGGAGTTGCTCGGAGTCGACGCCGGCGTGCTCGAGAAGGGCAAGCTGGCCGACGTCATCGCCGTCCCGGGGAACCCGCTGCAGGACATCACGGCGGTCGAGCGGGTGTCGTTCGTGATGAAGGGCGGCGTGGTGGTGAAGAGCGGGACGCCCGCGCCGGCGCCGAGGAGGCTCGCGCTCAAGGCCGCGCACCTCTTCGACGCCGAGAAGGGCACGCTGATCGACGGCGCGACGGTGCTGATCGAGGGCGATCGCATCACCGCTGCCGGCCGGAACGTACAAGTGCCGGGCGACGCGCGGACCATCGACCTGGGAGACGCCACCCTGCTCCCCGGCCTCATCGACGCGCACGTGCACCTCACCGGCGAGTCCCAGGAGGACTTCGCCAAGGCGATCGTCGAGTCGCTGTTCAAGTTCCCCGCCGAGACGACGCTGCAGGCGCGGGTCTACGCGCGCCGCACGCTCCTGGGCGGCTTCACCACCGTCCGCAACCTGGGCGCTTCCGACCTGACCGACTTCGGGCTCAAGCGCGGCATCGAGCTGGGCTTCGCGGACGGCCCGCGAATGCTGGTCTCGGAGAACGCGATCGGCTCGCGCGGCGGCCACGCGGACGGCGCGCCCGCGCCCCCGACGCACCTGGCGCCGAAAGGCGTCGAGGAGGGGATCTGCGCCGGCGCCGACCAGTGCCGCGACGCCGTGCGCTGGCAGCTCAAATACGGCGCGGACGTCATCAAGCTCATGGCCTCGGGCGGCGTGCTCTCGCTGACCGATCCGGTGGAGGTTCCGCAGCTCACGCCCGAGGAGACCGCCGCCATCGTCGACGAGGCGCACCTGTGGCACAAGAAAGCGGCGGCCCATTGCCACGGCGACGCGGCGGCGAAGATCGCCATTGCGGCCGGCGTGGACTCCATCGAGCACGGATCGTTCCTCAAGCCCGAGACGCTCGCGGAGATGAAGCGGCGCGGCGTGGTCTACGTCCCCACCTTGATGGCGGTGGAGAACGTGGAGCGGCGCGCGCGGGAGAAGAAGCTGCCGCCGCTGGTGGCGGAGAAGGCCTTGCAGGCCGCGTCCTCGCTGGCGAACACGTTCCGCACCGCCGTGCAGCTGGGCGTCCCGATCGCCCTCGGCACCGATTCCGGGGTGTCGCACCACGGGTTCAACGCGCACGAGATCACGCTCATGGTCAAGAACGGCATGCCGGCGGCGCAGGCGCTGCAGGCGGGGACGATCGCCGGCGCCAAGCTCTTGCAGATGGAGGATCGCGTCGGGAAGCTTTCGCCCGGGTACCTGGCCGACGTGATCGCGGTCCCCGGGAACGTGCTGCAGGACCCGTCG
>DASWGQ010000389.1:0-4454 GCA_036393595.1 Myxococcales bacterium
GGCGGCCGCCGCGGAGCAAGGGCGCGTGGTGGACCGCGATCAGCTTGCACAGGCCGCGGAGCGCGGGCGCGGCGAGAGTGGCCGAAAGCGCGTCGAGCTGCGCCCGATCGAGGCGGCCGCGGGAGACGACCGGCCAGCAGAGGGGGCCCGCCGAGTCCAGCACGATGAGCGCCGCCTCGCCGAGCAGCCGCACCCGCAGCGGACCAGGCAGGTCGCTCCGCGTGTGCTCCGGAAAGTGCTGCTCGAACAGCCGCGACGGCGCGCCGAGCCAGGGATAGCGGTCGTGGTTGCCCGGGAAGACGGTGAAGCGATCCGCGTCCGCGGCGAGTGGGCCGAGCGCGGCGCGCGCGGCGGCGAACTCCTCCGGATGCCCCAGCTGGGTCAGGTCGCCGGTGCACACGGCGTGGTCCGCCCCAGCCGCCACCCGGGCCAGGGCGCGCAGGGACTCCTCGGCGCCGTCGAAGAGCCGTCCGCGGCCCTTCCACAGCTCGACGGTGGCGAGCGCCCGCATTGGCCCCAGCTCGCGCAGCCGCCGGCGCCGCCAGTCGCGAAGCTGCACGTGCACGTCGGAGAAGTGGACCAGCTTCATGCCGGCCGCTCGGCGACGGCCAGGAGGCCCAGCCCGCCCAGCGCCTCGTCCAGCTTGAGGACGCGCAGTCCGGCGGCCTCCAGCAAGAGCCGCAGCTGCCCGGCCGAAAAGCTGCCGTAGAACCCGCTCATCGCCCGCCAGAGCAGCGCGGTGACCGCCCATCGCGGGCGGGGCAGCGCCCGGAGGAGGGCCTTGCCGGTGGCGCGCGCTCCGTCCCGGGGCTCGAGCAGCACCGCGCGGCCGCCGGGGCGCAGCACGCGGGCGGTCTCCCGCAGGGCCGCGGCGCGGTCGGGCAGCAGGTAGAGCACGCTGTGGAAGGTGACCGCGTCCAGGCTTCCGTCGCGCAGCGGCAGCCCGCGCGCGTCGCCCCGGACCAGCAGGAGGCGCCGATCGCGCCGGCGCGCCCGCCGCAGCATGGCGGGCGCATGGTCGAGCCCGATCACCGCGGGCACCGCATCGCGCAGGTGCGTGGCGGAATTGCCCGGGCCGCACCCGAGGTCGAGCGCGAGCCGGCACCGGGGCGGCAGCTCGGAAGCCATCCGTGCGCAGTCCCGCTCCCAGACGGGGTGCCGCGTCACCAGATCGTAGGGAAGCGCGACCGCCTGGAAGAACCGCTCGCTACGGAGCATGCGCGTGGGATATTGTCACAAGAACCATGGGCCTCCTCGACAAGATCAAGCCGCACAAAGCAAATGTACGGCCCACCGACGTGGCGGTCTCTCCGGACGGCGGCGTCCAGCTGCGCTGGGACGACGGCAAGGAGAGCCAATTCCCGGCGAGGTGGCTGCGGGCGCGCTGCCCCTGCGCCGGCTGCGTCGACGAGTGGAGCGGGCAGCGCACGGTGGGCGAGGCGCAGGTGAAGGCCGACGTGCGGGCGCAGAACCTGGAGCCGGTCGGACGCTACGCGGTGCGCATCGACTGGAGCGACGGGCACAACTCCGGCATCTGGTCCTGGGAGTACCTCCTCGAGATGCGCGAGGAGCAGTCCGCCGGAGCGCCGGCGAACTGAAGCCCGGGTGGTCGGCTGCCCCTGATGCGGTCAGCTTGACCCGCTGCGTCGAGGCGCTTATTCCTCCGCACCCACCCCCGGAGGCCCCATGGCAACAAGGACCGGCCGCCGCGCGGCCATCGTCGCCGGCCTGCGCACGCCGTTCGTGAAGTCCGGCACCGCCTTCAAGGGACTGACCGCCCTCGACCTGGGGCGGATCGCCGTCTCGGAGCTGGTGCAACGGTCGGAGCTGCCGCCGAAGGAGATCGACCAGATCGTCTTCGGCGTGGTCATCCCCATCGTGCAGTGGCCGAACATCGCCCGCGAGGTGGGGCTCTCGGCCGGGCTGCCCAAGACCATCGAGGCGCACTCGGTGGCGCGGGCGTGCGCCACCAGCCTGCAGGCGCTCACCACGGCCGCCGACGCCATCGCGGTGGGGGAGGTGGACGTGGCCATCGTCGGCGGCGCCGAGGCGATGAGCGACGTGCCCATCACGTACTCGCGCCCGGTCGCGCAGGCGGTGGTGGCGGCGGCGAAGGGCAAGACGCTGGTCGAGAAGCTCAAGGCCTTCCGCGAGATCTCCCCGCGCGACCTGCTGCCCGTGCCCCCCGCGATCGCGGAGTACTCGACCGGCATGTCGATGGGCGAGAGCGCCGAGAAGATGGCCAAGGAGAACGGCATCTCGCGCGAGGCGCAGGACGCCTGGGCGCACCGCTCCCACACCCGCGCGGCGCGCGCCTGGGCCGACGGCACCTTCCGCAACGAAGCGATGCGTGTCCTGGTCCCCCCTCGTTTCGAGGACGTGGTGGTCGAGGACAACATCGTCCGCAAGGACTCGCAGCTCGAGGCGTACGCGAATCTGAAGCCCGTCTTCGACAAGAAGTATGGGACGGTGACGGCGGGCAACTCGTCGCCACTGACGGACGGCGCGGCCGCCCTGGTGGTCATGGCCGAGGAGAAGGCGCGCGCGCTGGGGATGAAGCCGCTCGGCTTCCTCAAGGAGTACGCCTACGCGGCCGTGGATCCGGCCTGGCAGCTCCTGCAGGCGCCCGCCTTCGCGGTGCCCAAGGTGCTGCGCCGCGCGGGGATGAAGGTGGCGGACGTGGACCTGTTCGAGATCCACGAGGCGTTCGCCGCGCAGGTCCTCTCCAATCTGCAGGCGTGGGGGTCGAAGAAGTTCGCCGACGAGCACCTCGGCGGAGGCGAGCCGATCGGCGCCCCTCCCGAGGAGAAGATCAACCCGAACGGCGGGTCGATCGCGCTCGGCCATCCGTTCGGCGCCACCGGCGCGCGGCTGGTGCACCAGGCGCTGCGCGAGATGTCGGCGCGCGGGCTGGGGACCGCGCTGGTGTCCATCTGCGCCGCCGGCGGCCTCGGCGGGGCCTGCATCCTGACCCGGGAGTAGACATGCACTCTTCGACCTTCCGCCTCGAGGGCCAAGGCGACGGGGTGGGCGTCGTGCTGATGGACGTCCCTGGCGAGCCGGTCAACACGCTGCGCGCCGATTTCCAGGGCGAGCTGGACGAGCTGCTGCGGCGCGCGGCGGACGATCCGGCGATCACCTCCATCGTCTTCGCCAGCGGCAAGCCGGAAGGGTTCATCGCCGGCGCGGACGTGCAGATGCTCCACCGGATCAGGACGCGCGAGGAGGCCGAGGCGCTCTCCCGAGGCGGGCAGCAGGCCATGGCGCGGCTCGAGGAGCTGGGGAAGCGCAAGCCGATCGTCGCCGCCATCCACGGTCCGGCGCTGGGAGGCGGCCTGGAGGTGGCGCTCGCGTGCACGTACCGCGTCGCCAGCGACGACCGGAAGACGCAGCTCGGGCAGCCCGAGGTGCAGCTGGGGCTCATCCCCGGGGCGGGCGGGACCCAGCGGATGCCGCGGCTGATCGGAATCGCCGAGGCGCTGGACCTCATCCTGACCGGCAAGTCGGTGCGGCCGTCCAAGGCGCGGCGGCTCGGCCTGGTCGACGAGGTGGTGCCCAGGCCCATCCTGCTGGAGGTGGCACGCAGGCGCGCGGCGGAGCTGGCCTCGGGCTCGCTCCGGCCGGACCGGTCGCGCGTGCACCTGAGACAGATCGCCGACCGCGAGGTGCTGCAGGCCGTCGCGCTGGAGGAGAACCCCATCGGGCGGCGCATCCTCTTCCAGCAGGCGCGCAAGGCGCTCTTGAAGAAGACGCGCGGCCACTATCCGGCCCCCGAGAAGGCGCTGGAGGCGGTGCGGATCGGCATCGAGGCCGGCATGGAAGCGGGGCTTCGCGCCGAGGCGGAGCGGTTCGGCGAGCTGGTGGTCAGCGAGGTCTCCCGGAACCTGGTGCAGATCTTCTTCGCCACCACCGCGCTGAAGAAGGACACCGGCGTGGATGGTCCCTCGGTGGAGCCGGCGCGCGTCTCCAAGATCGGCATGGTCGGCGCGGGCCTGATGGGCGCGGGCATCGCCGCGGTGACGGCCGATGCCGGCATCGCGGTGCGGCTGCGCGACAAGGATGACGCGGCGCTCGGCCGCGGGTTGCGGCAGATCGCCGGCATCTTCGACGAGCGCGTGAAGCGGCGCCGCCTCACCCCGGCCGAGCGCGAAGAGAAGATGGCGCTCGTCGCCGCGACCACCGACTGGTCCGGGTTCAAGACCTGCGACGTGGTCGTCGAGGCGGTGTTCGAGGACCTGAAGCTCAAGCAGGACACGCTGCGCGACGCCGAGCGCGAGGCGCCGGGAGCCCTGTTCGCCTCGAACACCTCGTCGATCCCCATCGGCCGGATCGCCGAGCCGGCCGCCCGTCCCGAGGGCGTGGTCGGGATGCACTTCTTCTCGCCGGTCGACAAGATGCCGCTCCTGGAGGTGGTGCGCGCGCCGAGGACCAGCCCGCAGGCCGTTGCGACCGCG
>DASWGQ010000390.1:0-8796 GCA_036393595.1 Myxococcales bacterium
GGCCCGTTCGAGCGCGCCGAAGGGCGCGAAACGGGTGGCGCTCACCTCGGCGGACAGCGCGAACGGGCCGACGCGCGCGGGAGCG
This sequence comes from Myxococcales bacterium, assembly GCA_036393595.1. Lineage (GTDB taxonomy): Bacteria > Myxococcota > Myxococcia > Myxococcales > 40CM-4-68-19 > VBKO01. The sequence goes on from DASWGQ010000390.1 coordinate 86, forward strand.
AGCTGCCCGAAGAAGCTCGGAAGGCGCTGGAACGTCGACCGCTGCTCCGGACCGAAGAGCCGCCGATCCGGGGCCGCCGAATTGCTGATCCGAACGTCGGCCAGAAGCGTCGCATCGACGCCCGCGGAGCCAGGTCCCTGCGTCCGCACAACTCCCGCGTCGGTGCGCAGGGCATCCAGGAAGCGATCCAGCTCCCGCAATTCCGTGTCCTTGAGGTACATGTTGTCGGTTGCGAGGGTCCCCTGGGCGGCGGCGAGCAGCCCCGGCGCTTCGGTCCGGTGGGCGAACCGGACGACGCCGCGGACTCCTTCGAAGCCCCTCCCCGGCGAGCTGGGCACCTCGATGGGGCCGGGCGCTCCGCCGTCCGGCGGCGCCAGCCCCAGCGTGGCCCCGCCGGGAGAATCGCGCCCGCGCAGATCGCGCACCAGATCGAAGGTGATCTCACCCGAGGTGCGCTCCGCCGGGGCGTAGCGGAACTGCACTCCGAGGCGCGGGCCGACCACCGAGCGCGTCCCGAGGGGCGCGCCGCTCGGTCCGCCGCTCCCCGTGAAGTAGCCAGGCGCCAAGGTCAGGTCGGCGCTCCGGCCCAGAGTGAGGAAGAGCGGCACCTCGGTGCCGAGTCCCGTGATCGCGGCGTAATCGAAGGGCGGGAACAGCAAGCCGGACTGCCGCTCGGTGAGCGGGAGCGAGACCGGCACCAGCAGCGGCACCGACGCGCCCAGCAACCGTAGCCGCGGGCTACTCAGGCGGGCGCGATCGTCCTCGATCTCCACCTCCGGCGCAGCGAGCTCGAAGTCCGGCTCGCCCGCGCAATCGCACGGGGTCATGGTGACGTCCTCGGCCAGCAGGGTGCCGGAGGGCAGCCTGCGCACCCGCTTGCCGGTGAGGACCAGCGCGTTCTTGCCGGCAGCGCGGACCTTGGCGCGATCGGTCAGCAGGCTGGGCGGCGGCGCGGTGCGGTCCTTGAGGAAGAGCGTGGCGTCCTTCATGTCCGCCGACTTCGACTCGAGGTCGATCACCGCCGCCTCCGCCACCAGGATCTGGCGGCCCTGGACGGCCAGCACCCCTCCCTCCAGGCGCAAGATGCCGCTGCGGCGGTCGAGCGCTCCGCGCGGGGCGCGCAGGATGGCCGGGCCGCGCGTCGCGACCACGTGGCCCTCCAGCACCAGCTTGCGGTCTTCCCAGTCGTAGACGATGCGGTCGGCGGTCAGCTCGACCTCGCCGTCCTGCGGCCCCGCGGCGGCGCCGCCGCCCTGCGGGCGGGCAGGCAAGCTCCCCGCACACAGGACGAGGGCGGCGATGGCGGCTCGTCTCTTCATGGTCAGAACGGATCCACAATATCCGCGCTGCGAAAAGCGCAGCGCCGCCGAATACGGCGGCGACTGGCCCGCGGCCGATTTCAGCTTCCGGGCGTGAACGAGAGGGTCAGGAGCGAGCCGCTCTGGTTCAGGTGGACCTCGGCGGGCTCGCGCAGCTCGATGCGGACCTCGGCCCCTCCCTTGACCTCATGGGGGACCACGCGCTGGACGGGCCCGCCGAAGACCCGGGTGTCCAGGGGCCGCCGGTTGTTGGCCACCGGGATGGCCGCGTTGGGCAGGTGGAGGAGCACGGCGCGATCCGACGAGGAGACCCCGTACTGCAGCGGGCGGTCACTGCGCACGATCACCTCGCCTCCGGACTGCGGCCGGAACCCGATGCCGGTGATGGCGGCATGGCCCTTCGCCGGACTCCGCGCCGGCGCGGCTCGCTGCGCGACGGCTGGCGTCGTCCCTTCGGCGCTCTCCGGTCGCTGGGACCCGACCAGCGACACGGTGGGCAGCCCCGCTCGCTCTCGGACCTCGGGGATCTCCGCTGGGGTCCGGTCGGAGGTAGAGGTCGCGGTCGTGAGTGTCGGAGTCCCGCTCGCAGTCGGAGCCATCGTCGCACTCGGCATGGCAGTCGCTATCGGTTTCGCAGCCGGTGTCGCTGTCGGTGTCGCTGTCGGTGTCGCTGTCGGTGTCGGTTTCGCATTCGGTGTCGTGGTCGCTGTCGCAGTCGGTGTCGCTGTCGCAGTCGATGTCGCTGTCGCAGTCGGTGTCGCTGTCGTAGTCTGTGTCGCTGTCGTAGTCGGTGTAGTGGTCGCTGTCCGTGTCGGTGTCGCTGTCGGTATCGCAGTCGTAGTCGTGGCACTCGTGGTCGCAGTGGTTGTCCCGTCTGCGCTCGCCACCACGCCCGCCTCCCTTCCCCCGCTCCGCGCCAGTGCGGCCGCGCGCGGCACCCGCACCTCGATCCGGTTCCCCGATGCCCGCACGTCGAAGTCCACATCCCCCGCCAGCTCGATGACCACCCGCGCGGTGTGCGCTCCCGCCGCGGCCACCGCGATGCGGCGCACCGCTCCGTCGCCGACCTCCTGCTCGGAAGCGACGCCCGCGACGGCGGTCTCGGCCAGGTCGACGACCACCCGGGGCGGGCCGGCGAGCTTGAGGGTGGTGAAGCTCAGCGGCTGGTCGGCGTCGAGCTGCACGAGCGTTGCGTCGGGCCCCGCGACCGGGCGTACCGACAGGAGCCTGCCGCCTCCCGCGCCGGCCGCGGCGGTGGCCAGCAGCGCGATGGCGGACGTGGTGCGCACCAGCGGGACGCTAGCACGCGCCTCCCCCCGTCCCAAGCAAGTCGCCGGCGGTCAGCTCGCCTGGCCGGCGGCCCGGCGGAAGCGCTCGCGGCGCGCCGCGTAGTCCACCAGGTTCTTCACGTCCTCGCAGATCTGCCGCAGGTCGTAGCCTACTGTAAGCTCGAGGTGGGAGTTGTCCTTCACCGGGCGCCACAGGAAGTACTCGCTGCGCGCCTTGCGGTAGATGCTGCCGGTGCTCTTGGCCGAGGCGATCTTGTCCAGGTCGCCGAAGAGCACGGCCATCGGGCAGTCGATCTCCTTGAAGTGCGCCTTGTAGTCGTACCCGGTGCGGTAGCACTTCATCTCGTCCCGCCGGATCCAGCGCGCGAACTGTTCCACCACCCGGCGCGGCTCCTTCTCGCCGCCCTCGCTGAGCAGCCAGCGGAACTCCTCGGCCGTGACCCGGGCGGGATTGAGCAGCGAGCCGAAGTGCCGCGCGACCAGCTCGTAGCGGCGCAGGTTGCCGGGGGTCGAGACGCGCGCCAGCTGGCGGAGGATTCTGTCCACGGGCACGTGGCTGAAGCGCACCCCGCGGCGGGTCGCTCCTGCCGGCGCGATCGCGTCCGCGACGCGCTGCAGGAAGCCCGCCCCGAGGCGCCGCAGCGCGTGCGCGGCGCCGTGGCGGGCCGAGTCGAGGCCGGTCGCGGCGACGCACAGGGCGTCGATGAGCGGGCCCAGCATGGCCGGCCCGAACAGCGCGGCGGCGCGCATGAGCAAAAAGCCGCGCCCGATGTCGCTGGGCGCGCCGATGGTGACCAGCCCGGCCAGGTCGCGGTGGTTGCCCGCGTAGCCGTAGCCGAGCATTCCGCCCATGCTATTGCCCAGGTAGACGACCTTGTCGCGCCGCGCGCGCTCCTTGACCGCCTGGACCGCGGCGGGGATGTCCTCGAGCAGGTAGCTGTCGAGGTCCCAGTCCCAATCGAGGTCGCGGGGGAGCGGCCGGCGCTCCTTCCCGCACAGCTCGACCTGGAGCTCGCGCGAGCTGCGCCCGTGACCGCGCAGCTCGACGATGTGGCAATCGGCGCCGAACAGCAGCAGCCGCTTGACGAAGGTGGCGCAGGTGAACGCGTGCCGGTTCTGGGACCATCCGGGGACCAGGAGCAGCGGCTCGCCCAGGATGGGCTGCTCCCAGTCCTGCGGCGCCGGCTTGTAGCGGGTGATCTGCAGCACCCATCCGTCGCGCGTCCGCGCGTCGTAGATCTCCTTGCGATACAAGGACTTGAACGGGATCTCGTCGAGCGGCGGGGGATGTGGGGCGTGAAGGCGTCTCATGTTGGGACCCGGCGCCGGAGCCGGCAGTTCCTCCCGCGAGGGCGCTACCGCCCTCGATCCAATCTAGGGCTTCGCTGCAGGTACGGCAAAAACGTTCACAGTCGCTCGCTCGGCATGCGGGCGGCCGGGCGGCCCCGCAGGGCGGCCTGCACCTCGGCAGCGAGGTACAGCGACCCACAGCAGAGGACGCACCCGTCCGGCCCCGCCGCCGCCCGCGCGGCCTGCAGGGCCTCGCGCACGCTCGGGTACACGGCACAGGACTCCCCGCCCAGTCCCCGTGCCAGCGTGGCGAGCTGCTCGGGCGGTGCTGCGCGCGGAGACTCGACGGCGCACAGGTGCGCCCGCGCGGCGAGCGGCAACAGCTCGCGCAGCATGGCGGCGTGGTCCTTGTCGCTCATCGCGGCGAAGACGAGCTGTACCGGCCGCCCCCCGGCGAGGGCCGGCAACGCGTGCGCCACCGCCCGCGCGGCGTGCGCATTGTGCGCGCCGTCCAGCAGCACCAGGGGCCGCTCCGCCACCACCTCCAGCCGGGCCGGCCACCGAGCGGTGCGCAGCCCCTCGCGCACGTGCTCCAGGCCGACCGGCAGGCCTCGCCCTGCCGCCGCCTGGAGCAGCGCACACGCCAGAGCCGCGTTCCCTCGCTGGTGATGGCCCGGAAGCGCCAGCGCGTCCAGCGAGACGCGAGCTCCGCCGGGACCGGCATAGCAGAAGGGCCTGACGTCGCTGCTCTCGTAGACGTAGTCGCGGCCCGGCCGCCAGAGCGGAATGCCCAGCTCCCGCGCGCGCGCCTGCAGGACGTCGGCCGCCGGGCGCGGCTGGCCGGCGCTCACCGCCGGAGCGCCTTTCTTGAGGATGCCCGCCTTCTCGGCCGCGACGTGCGCGAGCGTGGGTCCCAGCCACCTCGTGTGCTCCAGGGCGATCGGCGCCAGCGCGCAAGCCAGCGGCTCGACCACGTTGGTCGCGTCGAGCCGCCCTCCCAGGCCGACCTCGACGACCGCCACCTGCACGCGGTCCTGCGCGAAGGCGAGCAAGCCCATCAGCGTGGCCAGCTCGAAGAAGGTGAGCCCGTCGTCGCGCAGCGCCCACGGCACGCGCCGGACGATCTCCTCGAGCAGCGCGGCGGCGCGCTCCTCGGAGACGGGCTCGCCCGCCACGCGGATCCGCTCGCAGAAGTGGAACAGGTGCGGCGAGGTGTAGAGGCCGGTCCGCAGGCCCGCCGCGCGCAGGGCCGCTTCCGCGAAGGCGCAGGTCGAGCCCTTTCCGTTGCTTCCCGCGACGTGCAGCACCGGGAAGGCCACGTGCGGGCTGTCGAGCAGCGCAAGCGCCTCGCGCATGCGCTCGAGGCCCAGCTTCATGCCGAAGTTGCTGCGCTGGAAGAGCAGCTCTTTGAGATCGTCGAACGCGTACGCCATCAGCTGAGCAGGCCGAGGAGCTGCGCCAGCCGGTCGCGCAGCTCCTTGCGCGGGACGATGGCGTCGATCATCCCGTGCTCGAGCAGGAACTCGCTGCGCTGGAACCCCTCGGGCAGCTTCTGCCGCAGCGTCTGCTCGATCACGCGCGGCCCGGCGAATCCGATCAGCGCCCGCGGCTCGGCGAGGATCACGTCGCCCTGGAAGGCGAACGAGGCGGCCACCCCGCCGGTGGTCGGATCGAGCAGCACGCTGATGTAGGGCTGCCGCACGTGGCGGAAGCGCGCCAGCGCGGCGCTGCACTTCGCCATCTGCATGAGCGAGAAGATCGCCTCCTGCATGCGCGCGCCGCCCGAGGCGGAGAAGATGATGGCCGGGATGCGCCGGTCGGTCGCCCGCTCGAAGATGCGGGTCACCTTCTCGCCCACCACCGAGCCCATCGAGCCGCCCATGAACCCGAAGTGGAAGGCGCCGATCGACACCTCGCGGCCGGCGAGCCGGCCGATGCCGCTGACGAACGCCTCGGTCTCGCCCGCGCCCCTGGCCGCGGCGCGGATGCGCTCCCGGTACTTCTTCGAATCGGTGAACTGCAGCGGGTCGGTCGACTCGAGCCCGCGGTCGTGCTCGACGAAGCTGCCCGGGTCGAGCACCAGGTCGAGGCGGCGCCGCACCGGCAGCTCGAAGTGCTCGCCGCACTTCGGGCACACCTCGAGGTTCCGCTCGACCTCCTGCTTGTAGATGATCTCGCCGCACTGGTCGCACTTGATCCACAGGCCTTCGAGGCGGGCGCGCTTGTCCTGCGCGGGCAGCTTGGGCGCGGGGACCTTGTGGTACCAAGCCATGCGCGGCGTTCTAACACGCAACTCGCGGGCGAACACCGGGCGCTAGCTCGCCTTTTCGTCGTCCATGCCGAAGAAAGTCTGCAAGGAATCCAGGATGCGGCTCTTCTCCTCGCGCATGCGGAGCTTGTGCTGGGCGGCGTCCAGGCCCTCGCGCACGGCGGCCAGCTCGACCCGGCGGCGGGCCATGACGTTGGAGACGCTTTCCGCGATCTGCGGGCGCTGCTTGAGCACCCGCTGGAACGCTTCCTTGTCCAGCCGGTAGCATTCCACCTCGCTGGCGGCGATCACCGAAGCGGTGCGCGGCTCGCCGGTCACCACGCCCATCTCGCCGAACACGTTCGGCGCCGCCAGGCGGGCGACGAGCTTCTCCGCGCCGTTCTCCGCGCGGACCTTCACCTCCACCTCGCCCTTGGTGAGCACGTACAGCCAGTGCGCGGTGGCATGCTGGCGCGTGATCACCTCGCCCCGGCCGAAAGGCGCGAGGCGCATGAAGGTGGCGAGCTGCACGCGCTCCTCGCTGGACAGCGAGGAGAGCATCTCGATCTGCTCCAGCGCCGCCACCCGGTGCGCCATCTCGCGCGCCTGCTTCCGCTCGCGGTTCTGCGGATCGTCCTGCGAGACGAAGACGGCCGCTCCCGGCAGCGCCAGAGGGATGTTGGCGCGCCTGAGCGCCACGTAGACGCGCACCCGCACCGCGCTGGAGGTGGGGTCGTCCTGCGCCAGGTCGGTGAGCCAGTACCGCACGGCGTAGTTCGCGTAGCTCTCGCCGCCCTGGCGGGCGAAGTCGAAGCAGATGCAGTTGGGCGGGGGGAACGCCGCCACGTTGGCGATCGGCGTCGACTGGAGCGCGTCCTCGACGACGTTGATGACCTCCTCCGGCGAGTAGCGGAAGTCGACGTTGAAATAGACCCACATGCGGTGCTGGGTGGGCTGGTCCTCGCGCTCGCCGAGGATGAGGATGTTGTCGTTGAGCAGCGACGAGTTGGGGACGATCACCGTGTCCCAGTTGCGCGTCTCCACCACCGTGTGACGCCAGCGGATCGCCTTCACCCTGCCCTGCTGGCCGTTGGGGAGCTGGAGCCAGTCGCCGACGTGGATCGAATCGTCGAGCTGCAGCGCGATGCCTCCCAGCACGTTGCCGAGCGTCGCCTGCAGGGAGAGGCCGAGCACCACCGTCACCACCGCGCTGGTGGCGATGATCCCCGAGAGCTGCACGCCGCTCCGGTGCAGCATCCCGATGAACGCCAGGATGTAGGCCGCGCCGAGCGCCAGGTCGTGGACGATGTTCGCGATCTCGATGCGGAGCGCGAGCAGCACCAGGTCGAAGAGCAGGATGGCCACCAGGTCGATGACCACCAGCACCTCGAAGAGGTCGGCCAAGAACCACACGCGCCGCGACCAGCCCTCGGCGTGGACCCAGTGCAGCACCGCGGCCACCGCGAAGGTGGTCACGTAGAGCATCATCAGGATGCTCGCCCGCCGGATCCGCCGACGCTTCTTGGGCGCGAACCGCCCGACGAAGGCGGCCATCACGATCAGCGCGGCGCCGAGGATGAGGATGGTGGAGGGCGACGCGTACCCGAGCCACTGCCGCGCCCGCGGGCTGGGCGCGGGGAAGGCGAACGGGTCCTGCGATTCGATCTGCTGCGAGACGATCACCGCGCCTGCTCCGGCGGCGGCGGCCGCGGCCGCATTGCTCTGCTGCTGCTGGAGCTGCGCGGCCTCCTGCTGCGAAGGAGCCGGCGGCGCGGAGGACTGCACCGCGGCGCTGCCCTGCTGGGCAGCGGCGGCGAGCCCGATTGCGGAGGCGAGGAGGAAGGTGCGGAGCGACATGAGCCTCAGAACGTATAGACGTCGTCCAGCTCGCAGATCTGCAGGTAGTCGCGGCGGAGCGCAGCGATCTCCTTCTTGACCTCGTCGATGACGCTGGGCTTGAGGTGGTACAGGTAGATGCGGGCCCCGCGCCGGTCGAGCTTCTCGAGCTCGCTCAGCACGGTCCGCGGGGTGAGGTGGCCGGAGACGTCCGCGAGCCACTGCATCTCGCTGGGGAACGACACCTCCAGGAACACGGCCTTGAGGTCCGGGGTGGCGTTGATCGCGCGCCACAGCTCGTCGGTGGGCCCGGTGTCGCCGGAGAAGGCCACCGCCCCGCTCTTCGACTCGAAGATGTACCCGACGGAATAGACCGGGTGGTGCACCGGGATCGCCCGGATGCGATACCCCTGGCAGGTCACGGTCTGGCGGATGGGTATCTGCTCGAAGGCGATCACGGGGTTGTCCGCGCTGGGGATGACGCGGAAGTCGGGCCAGACCCGGTTGTTGAAGACGTCCTTGTCCATCGCCTCCATCGTCTCGGCGGGACCATGGACCACGACCGGCTTCTGCCGCCGCCCGACCAGGACGTCGGTCATCAGCGGCACGTCCTTCATGTGATCGAAGTGGCTGTGCGTGAGGAAGATGTCGTCGATCTGCAGGATCTCCTCGAGGGTCAGCACGGAGGTGATCGCCCCGCCGTCCACGCACAGCTTCCCGTCCACGAGG
>DASWGQ010000391.1:0-18480 GCA_036393595.1 Myxococcales bacterium
GGCGATGCTGCGCTTCCCGCGGTTCAGCGCCTCGAACTGCTCGGGGAGACCGCGGAGCAAGTCGCCCTCCCCGGCATCCTCCACCTTCACCACGTCGGCGCCGAGGTCTGCGAGCAGGAGCGTGGCGTACGGGCCGGGGTACAGGCGCGTCAGGTCGACGACGCGAACGCCTGCGAGCGGGCCGGGCATGGCGGGCGCGCCGGAAGAGGCGCTACCCGATCACTTTCTGCAGCTTCATGGCGAGCCCCATGTCGCCCTTGATCTTCAGCTTCCCGCTCATGAACGCCATCTGCGGGTTCATCTTCCCGCTGACGATGTTCATGAAGTCGCCGGTGGCCGCGGTCACCGTGCACTTGGCCCCCCCGGTGGAGCCCGCGGTCACCGCGCCGGGCTCCTTGGTCAGGTCCACCGTCCAGACGCCGCCGTCGTCGCCGGTGATGTTGAACTCGTACACGGAGTTCACGGCCTTGGCGATGTCCGGCCTGTCCTGCAGCTTCCTGGCGATCTTCTCCTCGAAGTACTGCTTGGGAGTCGTCGGGGCGTCGGCCATGGCGTCGTCTCGGCTCGTGGGTGCGACTGAATGGTCATTCATTCAGGGGCGGCGCAGCCTAGCGACGCCCTCCCGAGGTGTCAATCACTCGCCGGCGTTTCAGTCGATCGGCTCGCCCGCGTCGTCGTGAATGTCGCTGTCGTGCGGGATCTTCCGCACGATGTTGCCCCCGTGACGTGAAGGCAGGACGCCTGCCTGCGCCAGGGACTCGAGCGCTGTCAACGACGCGGCTCGATCAGCCCCGCCAGCGCCGCCGCGATCGCGCCGGGGCGCGCCGACGCGTCGGCCACGAACGGCATCGGGCCGAGGACGAAGGCGCCGGTCAGCTCCTCGACGAGGCGGCGGTTGGTGGCGACGGTCGGGTCGTCTTCCAGGACCACCCGGTTGAGGACGATCGCGCGCAGCTCGACTCCGCGGCGGGCGAGCGCCTCGGCGGACAGCGCGCAGTGGTTCAAGGTCCCCAGGCCCGCGCGGCCGACCAGCAGGACGGGCAGGCCGAGCCGTTCCGCCAGGTCGAGGTTCGTCACCAGCGCGGCGGCGGGCGCGCGCTCGGCGGGGTCGGCCTGCTCCACCGTCAGGGCCGCCACCTCCCGCGCGAGCGGGACGAACAGCCCGCCCGCCGCCTCGACCACCACCGGGTTCGGGGACGCCAGCGCGACGAGCTGCTCGATGCGCCCGATCGAGACCGTCTTACCTTCCGCCTCCGCGGCGACGAGCGGCGCGGCGGGGAGGCGGAACCGGTACGGGCACACCCGGTCCAGCTCGAAGTTGCCGCCGGACGCGCGCAGCAGCGCGAGGGCATCCTCGGGGTGGCCCTCCGCGCAGCCGGTCTCGACGGGCTTGAGCGGGACCGCGCCGCGCAGCAGCGAGAGCAGCGCCCGCGCCACTTCCGTCTTGCCGACGCCGGTATCGGTGCCGGCGACGAAGAACCCGCGCACTCCTGCGACGCATGCCATGACGTCCGCTCTCTCAAGAGCGCCGCCGAATACGGCGGCGGCTACCCCTCCGTCACTTCCTTGATCGAAGCGTGGAGCGCCTCGGTCAATAGATCTACCTCCACCGGCGCGATGGAGAGCGGCGGCACGACCGCCACCACGTCGCCCAGTGGCCGGAGCATCAGCTCGCGCTTGCGCGCGGCCAGGCAGACCCGGTGGCCCATGCGCTCGCCGTATCCGTAGGGCTCCTTGGTGGCGCGGTCCTTGACCAGCTCGATGCCGATCATCAGCCCGCGCTGGCGCACGTCGCCGACCTGCTTGAGCTTCGCGACTGGCTTGAGGCCGGCGGCGAACCGTTCCGCCATCTGGCGGACGTGGGCGAGCGTGCCTTCCTCGTCGAAGAGGCGAAGCGACGCCAGCGCCGCGGCGCAGGCGAGCGGGTTCCCGGTGTAGCTGTGCCCGTGGAAGAAGGTCTTCTTCGACTCGAAGGGACCGAGGAAGCTCTCGTAGATCGCGTCGGTCGTGATGGTGGCCGCCAGCGGCAGGTACCCGCCGGAGAGGCCTTTGGCCAGGCAGAGGATGTCCGGGACGACCTCCTCCTGCTCCGAAGCGAACAGGGTTCCCGTCCGGCCGAACCCCGTGGCCACCTCGTCGCAGATGAGGAGCACGCCGTTGTCCCGGCAGGCCTTGGCGATGCGGCGCAGGTAGCCGGACGGGTGCGCGATCATCCCTGCCGCCCCCTGCATCAAAGGCTCGAGGACCACGGCGGCGATCTCGTCGCGCCGGCCCGAGATGACCGCCTCGGCGGCGAGCGCGGCGGACTCCAGGCAATGCCGCGGGCCGGTGGGCCAGCGGTAGACGTTCGGCGTCGGGACGCGCAGCACGTCGAAGAGGAGCGGCCTGAAGATCTGGTGGAAGAGGTCCATGCCACCGACGCTCACCGAGCCGACGGTATCGCCGTGGTACCCCTCGCCGAGCGCGACGAAGCGCGCCTTCTTCGGCTTGCCGCGCTGCCGCCAGTGCTGGAAGGCGATCTTCAGCGCCACCTCGACGGCGGTGGACCCGGAGTCGGAGAAGAAGACCTTGCTCAGCTGCGGCTGCCCCTCGAAGCGGGGCGCCCGGCGCGCAAGCTCCGCCGCCAGCTCGATGGACGGCGGCGAGGCGAGGCCGAGGAGCGTGGTGTGCGCGACCTTCTGCAGCTGCAGCCGGATGGCGCTGTCGATCTCCGCCTTGCGGTGGCCGTGCACGTTCACCCAGAGCGAGGAGACGCCGTCGAGGTACTTGCGGCCGAGGGTGTCGAACAGCCAGGTCCCGCGCGCGTGGTCGATGACGACCGGCTCGTCGCCTTCGGGCGGCTCAATCCAGCCCTGCATCTGCGTGAACGGGTGCCACAGGTGGGCGCGATCGAGCGCGAGCAGCCGCTGGGTGCGCTCCTGCGGGTCCTCCGGCGCGGCCGGGATGTTCTCTCCCATGCGCGCTGTATCCTTGCCCGGGGCTTGCGCGTCAAGCCGAGAAGGACTTCAGGCTGCTTCGCGCAGCGCGGAGAGGAGCAGGTCGAGGTGGGCGTCGGTATGCGCTGCCGTGAGGGCGATGCGGAGGCGGGAGGATCCGGCGGGGACGGTGGGAGGCCGGATCGGCTTCACCAGCAGGCCCCGCCTGCGCAGCTGGGCGGAGGCGGACAGCGCGGCTTCGGGAGTGCCGAGCACCACGGGGAAGATGGGAGTCGCCGCTTCGGCGGGCAGGCCCAGCGCGCGCAGGCCGACCGCGAACCGCTCCACGTTCCTGCGCAGGCGGCCGCGCAGAGCGTCGCCTTCCTCCCCTTCGAGGATGCGCAGCGCGGTGAGCGCCGCGTGCGGCACCGCGGGCGGCAGCCCCGTGCTGAAGATGAGAGGGCGGGCGCGGTTGACCAGCAGCTCGCAGCAGGCGCGCGTCGCCGCGACGTACGCGCCGAACGCGCCCGCCGCCTTCGACAAGGTCCCCATGCGCAGGTCGACGCGTCCACCCAGCCCGAGCTGCGCCACCAGCCCCGCCCCGCGCGGCCCGAGGACGCCGGTCGCGTGCGCCTCGTCCGCGACCAGCAGCGCTCCGTGCCGCTCGCACGCCTCGGCGATCTGCCCCAGCGGCGCGAGGTCGCCGTCCATGGAGAAGACCGTGTCGGTGGCGACCAGCACGCGCCGCGCGCCCTTCTGGCGGGCGCGCCGCAGCGCCGCCTCGAGCGCGGCAACGTCGGCGTGCGGGTACACCTCCGTGCGGGCGCGCGACAGCCGGCACCCGTCGACCAGGCTGGCGTGGTTCAGCGCGTCGGAGAGGACCGCGTCCTCGGGCCCGGCGAACGCCGGCACCAGCCCGCAGTTGGCGGCGTAGCCAGAATTGAAGAGCACCGCCGATTCGGTGCCCTCGAACCTGGCCAGCTCCTGCTCGAGCGCCTGGTGCGGAAGGTAGTCGCCGCAGACCAGCCGGCTCGCTCCCGCACCCGTGCCCCACTGCCGCGCTCCGTCCGCGAGCGCCTGGCGGATGGCGGGGTGCGAGGCGAGCCCCAGGTAGTCGTTCGCGCTGAAGTTGACCAGGCGCTCTCCCGAGGCGAGCTCCACCTCGGCGCCGGCCCCGCTGCGCAACGGCTCGAGCGAGCGGAGCAGGCCGTTGGCGGCGATCGCGGCCAGCTCCTCCCGTGCCAGTCCGTCCGCGCCCGCCATGGAGCACGCCTTGTAAGGAAGCGCGGGTGAACGGTCAATCGCACCTCGCAGTACATCACGGAGCAGGTCCACTCATGCGAGATCAGCCGAGGCGGACGTCGTGGACGACGGCGTGCGTCGCGCCCTGAGGAGAAAGCTTGCTCTGCATCAGGGAAAGGCGGTCCACGCGCATCCGCGCGATCTCTCCCTGGGGCGCCGCCGCGAGCGCGCGCGAGGCGGCGCGCTCTCCTCCCGGCTTCACGCGCGCCACGGTCAGGTGCGCGCGGAACGGCCGCTCCTCGAGCGCGAATCCCGCTGAGCGCAGACCTCGCTGAAGGCAGGAAGCGAGCTCCTCCAGCTCGCGCGCGCCTTCGCCCGCGCCCAGCCACAGGACGCGCGGCCGCCGCGAATTCGGGAACGCGCCCGCGCCCGACAGGCTGAGCCAGAACTCGTGCAGCGCCGCGCACGGGGCAGCCGCCTCGCGGAGCCGCGGCAGCGCCTCCTCGGGTTGCTCTCCCAGGAACGCCAGCGTGTAGTGCAGCTGCACGTCCTTCGTCCAGGAGAGCGGCGCGTCCCCCGCCGCGCGCTTCATCTCGCGCAGCGCGCCCGAGGCGAGAGGCCGCGCCTCGTCCGGCACCGGCACGCTGAAGAACAGCCGCACGGGGCGCAGGTCATCTCGTCGTCGCCGGCAGGTCAAGGGGGTCCATTCCATTCCCGCTTTCCCCGACGCCCCGTCCGCGTTACTTCCTTGCCATGCCGAAAGCCGTCCGGAAGCCCGCCGCCCCCCGCGCGCCCCTCCTGGCGCTGCCGCTGGTGGAGAAGCTGCTCTCCGCGGCCATGTCTCGCGGCGCCGAGTTCGCCGAGGTGTACGTCGAGCGCTCGACCACCACCGCCGTGTCCCTCGACGAGGCGAAGGTCCGCAGCGCGCAGGTCGGCGCCGTCACCGGCGTGGGCGTGCGCGCCATCCGCGGCGCCCAGGTCGGGTACGCCTACTCGGACGACCTGGACGAAGCGGCGCTCTTGCGCACGGCCCAGACGGCCGCGCTGATCGCCGAGGGCAACCGCGAGCTGGGGCCGGTCGCGCTCTCGCGCACGCCGCTGCCGACGTACTACCAGGTCAAGCAGCCGCTCGCGGCCATCGACGTCTCCCGCAAGATCGAGCTGGTGCGCAAAGCCGACGCCGCCGCGCGCGCACACGACCGGCGCGTCAAGCAGGTGATGGCGGGCTACGCGGATCAGACCCGCGAGATCCTCGTCGCCAACACGCTCGGGCACCTCGCCGAGGACCGGCAGGACCTCTGCCGCCTGGGCGTCAGCTGCGTCGCCTTCGGCAAGGGCGGCGAGCGGCGCACCGGGTTCTACGGAGGCGGCGGGCGCGTCGACTTCCGCTTCTTCGAGGACTTCTCTCCCGCCCAGGTCGGCCGCGAGGCCGCGCGGCAGGCGGTGGCGACCCTCGGCGCCGTCCCCGCGCCGGCCGGGCCGCAGACGGTGGTCCTCGCTCCCGGATGGAGCGGCATCCTCCTCCACGAGGCGGTCGGACACGGCCTGGAGGCGGACTTCATCCGCAAGGGCACCTCGCTGTTCGCCGGCAAGCTGGGCGAGAAGGTCGCCTCCGAGCTGGTGACCGTGATCGACGACGGCACGGTGGCCGGCGGCCGCGGCTCGCTCAACGTGGACGACGAAGGGAACCCGGGCGAGCGCAAGGTGCTGATCGAGAAGGGCGTGCTGAAGGGGTACCTCTACGATCACCTGAACGCGAAGCTCACCGGGCAGCGATCCACCGGCTCCGGGCGCCGCCAGAGCTTCCGCCACGCGCCGATGCCGCGCATGACCAACACCTACCTCGCCCCGGGCGACCAGACGCCCGAGGAGATCCTGGGCGGAGTGCGCAAGGGCCTCTACTGCCGCCAGTTCGGCGGAGGCCAGGTGGACATCTCGAACGGCAATTTCGTCTTCGAGATCTCGGAGGCGTACCTGATCGAGGGGGGCGAGATCACCCGCCCCGTGAAAGGGGCCATGCTCATCGGCGTGGGCCCGGAGGCGCTCAAGCACGTGAGCGCGGTCGGCTCGGACGCCTCGCTGGACCCGGGGCTGGGTACTTGTGGCAAGGACGGCCAGAGCGTCCCGGTCGGCGTGGGCCTGCCCACGGTGCGCATCGACGACGTGACGGTCGGCGGGACGGGAGCCTGAGCATGGAAGCGCAGGTCGCGTCCCGGAAGGCGCGGAAGGAGCAGGACGCCGGGCTCCTCGACATCTGCGAGCAGCTCGTCGCGCTGGCGAAGAAGGCCGGCGCGAGCGACTCCGAGGCCTACGCGGAGAGGACGCGCGAGTCGTCGGTCAAGGTCCGCGAGGGCAACGTCGAGGAGCTGCAGCAGGCGACCAGCAAGGGCGTCGGGCTGCGCGTCTTCACGGCGGGGCGGCTCGGGTTCGCGTACGGCACCGACTTCTCCCGGGAGGGCCTTCGCCAGCTGGCGCAAAGCGCCGTGTCGCTGGCGAAGGGGGCCGCGAAGGACCAGTTCAACGAGCTCCCGCGCGGGAGCCAGCTCGGCCGGGGTCCGGAGGGCGCGTTCGACCCGGCCATCGAGGACATCGACCCGGGCTGGAAGCTGCGCGCTGCCCACGCGGCCGAGCGGGCCGCCGCCCAGGTGGACCGGCGCGTGCGCAAGTTCGACGGGACCTCTGCCGGCGATTTCCTCGCGCGGTCGGCGATCGCCTCCTCTCGCGGCGCCTCCGGCGAGTCGCGGGCGAGCTACGCGTACCTGTACTGCTCGCCGGTGGCGGAGGCCGACGGCCAGCTGCAGACCGCCTCGTGGTCCGACACGCGCCGCCGCCTGGCGGAGCTGCAGGCGCCGGAGGAGATCGGCCGCATCGCCGCGCAGCGCGCCGCGCGCATGCTGGGCGCGCGCAAGGTGAAGACGCAGAAGGCGGCGATCATCTTCGAGCCGCAGCAGGCGGCCGGGTTCCTCGCGGGCCTTTCGGGCGCGGTGAACGGCGACCTGGTCTACAAGAAGAGCAGCTTCCTGGCGAAGCTCCTGGGCAAGCGGATCGCGTCCGAGCAGGTCACGTTGGTCGACGACGCGACGCTGGAAGGGGGGCTCGCCACGCGGCCCTTCGACGGCGAAGGCGTCGTCTCGCAGCGCACGGTGGTGATCGACCGCGGCGTGCTGAGGAATTTTCTCTACGACACGTACACGGCGCGAAAAGCCGGCGCGCGCTCGACGGGCAACGCCGCCCGGGGCTGGTCGAGCCTGCCGCACATCGGCACCAGCAACTTCGTGCTGGACCGCGGCGGGGTGAGCCCGGAAGAGATCGTGCGTCAGACCCGGCGCGGCTTGCTCGTGACCGCCATGCTGGGCAACGGCGCCAACGCGGTCACCGGCGAGTACTCGCGGGGCGCCAACGGCCTCTGGATCGAGGACGGCCAGATCGCGCACGCGGTGCAGGAGGTGACGGTCTCGGGCTCGCTGCTCGACATGCTGCAGGCGATCGACGCCGTCGGCAACGACCTCGACCTGCGCTCCAGCACGGCGGCGCCGACGCTGCGCATCGCCGAGGCCGTGATCAGCGGATCCTGATGCGCGCCCTCCTCTTCGACCTGGACGGCACGCTCACGCGCAGCTCGGGAGCGGGCACGCGCGCGCTGGCCGCGGCGGTGGGCGCGCGCCCCCGGGCGGCGGAGGAGCTGCGCAAGATGCGCCTCGACGGGATGACCGACCGCGCGATTGCGCGGCTCTTGCTCGCTGCCGAGCGGCACGGCCAGCCGCAACAGGTGCCCGAGGAGGACATCCACGCGGTCCTCGCGCAGTACCTGCTCGCGCTCGAGAAGGAGTGCGCGGCGAAGTCGTACGTCGCGCTCCCCGGAGTGCCCGAGCTGCTCGACCGGCTGGGCCGCCGGGAGGGCGTGGTGCTCGGGCTCTGCACGGGGAACCTCGAGCCGGGGGCGCGCCTCAAGCTGGGCTGCGTGGGGCTGTGGGAGCGGTTCCGATTCGGTGGCTACGGCAGCGACGCCGAGCCGCGTCCGGAGATCGTGCGCACCGCGTGGAAGCGGGCCCGCGGCCTGGGCGCCACCGAGGCCCTGGTGATCGGCGACACGCCGCGCGACATCCTCGCCGCCCACGAGGCCGGGCTGCCCGCCTGCGCGGTCGCGACGGGGCGCTGGACGGTCCACGATCTCTCGACGCACGGTCCCGAGGTGGTGCTGCAGGACTTCACCGACGTCGACCGGGCGGAGCGCCTGCTGCTCGCCCCAGTCGCGGTGCCCGCGACGTAAAAGCGCAGCGCCGCCGGAGACGGCGGCGGCTGTGGTAGAGAGCCGCCTCCCATGTCCCGATCCCCCCTACTCGTCTGTGCGGCGATCGCCCTCTCCACGGGCTGCAAGCGCGCTCCGCCTCCCCAGGCCCGCTACTGCGACCAGGACCTGTCCGGCGTCTGGGTGAACGCGAGCGATCCGTCCTACGCGTACCGCCTCCAAGACCACGGCGACTCCGTGCGCGGGAAGTTCTTCCGCCGGGAGGCGGACGGCGGCGAGGCGGCGCCCGAGCCGGGCGACGACCCGATGCTGATCGACCTGCACCGCACCGACAAGGCGCTGGCGGGGACGATGAAGACCAAGGGCGAGGCGCCCGGCGGCCGCCGCTGCGATCTGGAGTTCGGAATGCGCGTCAGCTCCTGCCAGCCGGACGCGGTGCAAGTGGTGGGAGAGACCTCCTACGGGGTGCGCGACGACTGCACGCGGCAGAAGCAGGAGGACGGCGGCGAGATCCCATCGCGGCTGACGGAGTACCGGTGGGAACGGGCGCCGGAGGCCAACGGGGGCAAGGCCCGCTGAGCTACTTCAGCTCCGACAGGTGGCGCGCGAGGATCTTGCGCGCCTTCACCAGCTCCGGCCGCCGCGCCAGCGCGTCCTTCACGTAACGCAGCGACGACGGGATGTGCGCCAGGAACGACGGGTTCTTCTTCACCTGGTCGATGAAGACGAAGCGCCCGGCGTCCTTCAGCTTGCGCTGCACGGTGAGCAGATCGAAGAACCCGGCGAACTCGCGCTCGTCGAGCTTGGGTCCGCCCTCGGCGGGCAGCTTCTCGAGATATCTGCGCAGCATCTCGTCGATGAGATCGCGGGGCAGCTCGACGTAGCTGTCGCGGAGGAGCGCCACCAGGTCGTACTGCCGTGGCCCCTGCAGCGCGTCCTGGAAATCGATCACCACCTGCTCGCCGGAAGGGAGCACCATGATGTTCCGGCTCTGGTAGTCGCGGTGGGTGAACCCGCGCGGGGCGGCGGCCAGCTGCCGCGAGATGCGCGTGAACGTCTCCCGGAGCTCGCGCAGCTCGGTCTCGGAAGGCTTCGCGCCACGGCCCAGCAGTCCGTACTCGATGAAGTGCTCGAACTCCCACTGGTAGAGGTCGAAGTCGAAGGCGCGGCCGAACGCGAGGCAGGAAGGATCCGGGTCGCGCTCGGCGTGCGCGCGCAGCCGCGCGAGCTGGTCGATGGCGCGCGCATAGATCTCGCGCCGGTGCTCGGGCCACGACGCGCCCGGCGCGCCGTCGCGCAGGGCCATCTCCAGCGTGCGGTCGGTCAGGTCCTCGAGCACCACGAACCCGCGCCGGTGCGCGTCCAGGTAGATGCGGGGCACGCGAACACCCAGCCTCTCCAGGTAGCGGTGCACGTTCAGGAACGGCAGGTCGTGCGCGGCGCCGTCCTTGGACACCTCCTCGCTCTTCGAAGGCTCGGGCGGCAGCTCCATGACGATGGCCGACTGCCCGGTGCCATCCGTGGCGCGCCAGTAGGTCCGGTTCCCCGCGCCCCCGGGAAGGCGCTCGATCTTCGCCGCGGGACGCCCCATCGCCTCCGCGTATGCCCGCGCGAGCTCGCTGTGGTCCATCTGCAAACGAGTCTACTTCCCCGCGCGAACGAGTCTACAATAAGGCGAGCGGAGGCCCTCGATGCCCGTCTTCGACAACATCCTGCAGGCGATCGGCCGGACGCCCTTGGTCCGGTTGCACAAGCTCGTCGGCCCCAAGGACGCGGCGGTCTATGCCAAGTGCGAATTCATGAACCCGGGCGGAGCCATCAAGGACCGCATGGCTCTGTACATCCTGGACAAGGCGGAACGGGAGGGTCGGCTCAAGCCGGGCGCGACCATCGTGGAGAACACGAGCGGCAACACCGGCATGGGAGTCGCGCTCTGGGCGGCGGTGAAGGGGTACCGCTGCGTGTTCACCATGCCGGACAAGATGTCCTCGGAGAAGGTGAACGCGCTGAAGGCGTTCGGCGCCGAGGTGGTGGTCACGCCGACCAACGTGCCGGCCGAGGACCCGCGCAGCTATTACGAGACGGCCAAGCGCATCCACCGCGACACGCCCGGCTCGTTCATGCTGAACCAGTACCACAACCCCGACAACATCGAGGCGCACTACAAGCTCACCGGGCCCGAGATCGAGGACGACGTGCGGAAGGCGGGGCTGACGCTCGACGCGTTCGTCGCCGGCCTCGGCACCGGCGGGACCATGAGCGGCGCGGGCAAATACCTCAAGGAGAAGTTCCCGCAGTCGAAGAACGTCGGCGTTGATCCGGAGGGCAGCGTCTACCTGGACTACTTCAAGACCGGGAAGCTGGTGCAGCCGCACGTCTACAAGGTGGAAGGCATCGGCGAGGACATGCTGTGCAAGGCGATGGACTTCAAAGTGCTCGACGACGTGCGGCGCGTCGACGACAAGCAGAGCTTCCAGGTCGCGCGCAGGCTGGCGCGCGAAGAGGGGCTGTTCGGCGGCGGCTCGTCCGGGTCGGCCATCCACGTCGCCGTCGAGCTGGCGCAGGAGATGGGCAAGGGCAAGACCATCGTGGTCATCCTGCCCGACAGCGGGTCCCGCTACATCACCAAGTTCTATTCGGACGAGTGGATGAAGGACAACGGGTTCCTCGATCCGACCGACCGGATGGGGACGGTCGGGGACCTGCTCGGCGGGAAGAAGCGCACGGTCTACACGGTCAAGCCCTCGGACACCGCCAAGCACGCGGTCGAGCTGATGAAGCGGCACGGGGTCTCGCAGCTGCCGGTGGTGGACGGCGAGAAGCCCGTCGCCATGCTGCACGAGGTGGACCTCTTGCAGGCGCTGCTCGAGGGCCGGCACGAGCTGGACGAGCCGGTCAGCGCCGTGATGAAGCCCATCGACGGCGTGGTGACGCTGCGGACCCCGGTCTCGCGCCTGCGCGAGCTGTTCGCGAAGGACCAGGTGGCGATCGTCAAGGACGGAGATCAGGTCGCGGCGATCGTGACGAAGATCGACCTGATCGAGTGGCTCGCCGCGCGCTGACCGGCCGGTCCAGGGGACTACTCCACCAACGATGCGGCCGGAGTGAGTCAGTCGCCCCGTAGGCACGGCGCTCTGCATTTCATCCCGAGCGTCTCGGCAACCGCGGCAGCCTGGGCGGGCGCGGTCCGTGGCGCACGGCACCGTGCACCTTGGCGTACTCCAGCTCCGTTCCGGCGCGCGCCGAGCGCAGCAGCAGGCCGCCGCGGCTCATGTCGCCGCGGCCCACGAACGACGGGGGGAAGAGGAGCCGCTCGCCGAAGATGCCGAGCAGCGGGTCGACGTACTTGGCCGAGGCGATGCTGCCGAGCAGCACGATCTCGCTGTGCGGCGGAAGCGCGCGGAGCACCAGGCGGGCGGCGTCCTCCAGGGGGACGCGGAAGCGGCGATCCGCCGCGTCGACCGGCACCTTTCCCAGCCGCAGGAGCTGGCCAGCGTCGACCGGCGCCTCGGCGGGGACCAGGCCCGCGCCCGGCGCGATCACCAGCGCACCGGGCACGCCGCCCGGCGCCCGCGCGAAGGTGCGCGCGTAGAGCAGCTTGCCGCGGAAATAGAGGCCGCTGGTGAACTCGAACGCCTCGCCGAGGGTCGCCTGTCCGGCGCGCAGCCGCCGGGCGAGGTCGAATTGCGCCGCCGGACGCAGCAGCATCTGCATGCGCTCGCCCGAGGCGTTCGCGGGAGACAGCAGGAAGACCCGGTGGTATTCACTCGGCGCCATGTCCACCCGCGACAGCGATCATTTCGAGACGCTCGCCATCCACGCCGGGCAGCGGCCCGACCCGACCACCGGCGCGGTGATGACGCCGGTGTACCTCACCTCCACGTACGCGCAGGAAGGCCCCGGGGAGCATAAAGGGTTCGAATACTCGCGCACGCGCAATCCGACGCGCGACGCCCTGCAGGGCTGCCTGGCCGCGCTGGAGGGCGGCAAGCACGCCCTCGCCTTCGCCAGCGGGCTCGCGGCCACCGACGCGGTGCTGCACCTGTGCAACGCCGGCGACCACGTGGTGCTCGGCGACGACCTGTACGGCGGGACCTTCCGCATCGCGGACAAGGTGTTCAAGCGGCTCGGGATCGACCTGTCCTTCGTGGACATGACCGACCCCCGCAAGGTGGAGCGGGCCATCACTCCCAAGACGCGCCTGCTCTGGACCGAGACGCCCACCAACCCGATGCTGAAGATCGTCGATCTCGCCGCGGTGGCGGAGATCTGCCGCAAGCGCGGCATCGTCTCGGTCTGCGACAACACCTTCGCCACGCCGTTCTTCCAGCGGCCGCTCGAGCTGGGGTTCGACGTCGTCGCGCACAGCATGACCAAGTACTTGAACGGCCACAGCGACGTCGTCGCCGGCGCGCTGGTCCTGCGCCGCGACGATCTGCACGAGAAGCTCGCCTTCCTGCAGAACGCCGTCGGCGCGGTGCCCGGACCGCTGGACTGCTTCCTGGTGCTGCGCGGCCTCAAGACCCTCCACGTCCGCATGGAGCGCCACGACCAGAACGCCCGCCTCGTGGCGCAGGCGCTGCAGCGCCACCCCAAGATCGAGAAGGTGACCTGGCCCGGGCTGCCGGAACACCCGCAGCACGCCCTCGCCGCCAAGCAGATGCGCGGCTTCGGCGGCATGCTCACCTGCGTGGTGCGCGGCGGGCTGCCGGCGGCGCGCACCGTACTCAAGTCGGTCCGCCTCTTCACCTGCGCCGAATCCCTCGGGGGGGTCGAGTCCCTCATCGAGCACCCGGCGATCATGACGCACGCCTCGGTCCCGCCGGAGACGCGCAGGCAGCTCGGCATCGACGACGGATTCATCCGCCTGTCGGTGGGCATCGAGAACGGGCAGGACCTGGTGGACGACCTCGCCCAGGCGCTCGACCGCGTGTAGCGATGCGCGCTGCCAGCCGCCGCCGATAGGGCGGCGCTGTGCTTTTCACGACGCGGACGTTCTGGCATGCACTCTGGTCGTGCGCGCGGCCATCAGCCAACGGTTCGCAGCTGCCGTCGGCGGACTGCCGGGCGTCTTCTGGACGATGTGGTGGGGCCTCATCGTCAATCGGCTCGCGAGCTTTGTGATCGCTTTCCTCTCGCTCTACCTGGTGCGCGAGCGGGGCCTCGGCCCAGCCGAGGCGGGACGGATCCTCGCCCTCTATGGCGTGGGCTTCACCATTGCGGGACCGTTGGGCGGGCTGCTCGCCGACCGGATCGGCCGGCGGGCCACCATGGTTGCCGGGCTCGTGCTGGGGGCATGCTCGGTGGGCGCGCTCGCCTTCGCCCGCGCCCCTGCCCTGCTTGCGCTGTTTGCCTTTCTCGCCGCCGCCACGGGCGATCTCTACCGCCCGGCCATGAGCGCCGCGGTCGCGGACGTGGTCCCGCCCGCCGACCGGCCCCGCGCGTACGGGCTCGTGTACTGGGCGGTGAACCTCGCGCTGTCGGTCGGCCTGGCCATCGGCGGACTCGTCGCGGAGCGGAGCTTCGTCGCGCTGTTCCTCGCCGACGCCGGAACCTCCCTGGTGGCTGCCGCCATCGTCCTCTTCCGGGTCCCCGAAACGCGCCCTCAGGGCGTGGTGCACGAGCCCGCGCTCCGCGGGCTGGTCAAGGTCTTCGCCGACGGACCCTTCCTCTCCTTCCTCCTGCTCCACCTGGCCGCGCTAGCCGTCTTCGTCCAGTGGCAGCTCGCGCTGCCCATCGACATGGCCGCGCACGGTCTGGGGCCGGCGGCCTACGCTTTCCTGATGGCGCTGAATTGCGCCGGGGTGGTGTTCCTGCAGCCCCTCCTCTCGCCGCGCCTGTACCGCGTCGACGCCGCCTTGCTGCTGGCCCTCTCGGCCGCCCTGTTCGGCGTCGGTTACGGCGTCAACGCCGTTGGCGGGAGCCTGGCCGTTTACGGCGTCGGGACCGCTCTGTGGACCGTAGGCGAGGTGATCGGCTTCCCGGTGGCCTCGACGATGGTGGCCAATCTCGCCCCCGCCGCGCTGCGCGGCCGCTACCAGGGAGCATTCGCAATGTGCTGGGGCGCCGCGTTCACCGTCTCCCCGTTCGCCGCAGGCGAGGTGATGCAACGCTTCGGCGCCCGCGCTCTCTGGCTCCTCTGCCTCGCCGTGGCGCTCGCCGTCTCCGCGGGCCACCTCCTCACTGCGGAGCCTCGCCGCAGGCGACTCGCAGCGCTGGAGCGGTCCGAGGCGGAGCAGCCGCCGCTGGAGGTGACGCCGTCGTAGGAAACCGAGCCGTCTCGACGGGAACGCGCGCTAGCCCGACGGAAGGCCCAGCGTCCAGCCAAAGCGCAATAGCCACGTACGCGGCTCCGCGACGAGCTGCCGATTCGCTGCGGAGCTGAGCGGGTCGATCGCGTCCGGGCGAATGGGATGACCCCGGCGCGCAGCATGGATGTGCGCGTTTCCCAGCACGTACGCGATGGCGTTGGCAGTCTCGGTGGGCGAGCGCAGCACGTGTGCATGGTAGCGATCCGCAAACACCTTCCCGCGGCGCTCGAGCGCGCGATTCACGGCTCGTGCGATGCGGATGGAGAGTCCCTGGATCCCACGGGCGAGCGCAATCGCGTCGCGCGCCTCGACGATGAGGTGCAGGTGGTTGCTCTGAACTGTGAAGTGCACGAGCCGGAACCCGTCCCGCTCCCGGCCAGCGCCGATCGCCTGGAAGATGACGCGGAAGCAGGCCCGGCTCCTCAAGCGCGCCGCCTCGTCTTGCACGCGCACAGTGACGTGCACCGGATGGCGGGGCGCGAGCGGCGGCCTGCGAACGTGCGGCACCGCAGCTCCAGCTTTCTTCGGCCGTCCCGCTCCGGGGCGGTATCCACCGCGACCACGATACCGGAGGTCGAACGCCAGCTGCCGCTTCCGTCCCATCGATTTCGGCAGTAATCCATTTTCGCCCGCCGCGGCATCGGTCACCTGACCTAGATTGGTCCATCGGCGCCCGCCCGGATGGCCACTACAAGCGAAGACGCCCCCTGGCAGAACGACGTACCGGAGTTGCAGCAAACGCTGCGCTGACGGCGGCCGGACAGCCCTGCGCCTATGCCTTGATTTCTCCCTGCGCGGCGGCGTGTAGCACATCCCCGCCGCGTTCGGCTGGCTTGATCCGGATGTGGCGGCGAGAGGACCACGGCGACAGAACCTCGCTTATCTGTCCTTCGCCCAGGAGAATCACCATGCAGGAGAACACCAGTCCCGTCCCGCAGTTCGAGTCCACCAAGGCCCCGTCAACACCGGCATCTGATCGTCCAGGCTCAGACCGCTGCCACGTTCACGCTTTCGGCGGCCTTAGCGATGATTGCGGCCACCGCCTTGGGCTGCGACACGTAGATCGCGTGACTGCCCCTCTCCTCGACGACATTTGAACCGGCTCGCTTGGACATGAAGCGTTGAGCGGGCGGCGGGATCATCTTGTCCTCGGTCGCGACGAGGTACCAACTCGGCTTGGTCTTCCACGCGGCTTCGCTGATCGTGCCGCCGAGAGCGCCAACACCCCAGGGGACCTGCGAGTCGGCCATGAACTCGGCCTTTTCCGCGTCCACGTCGGCCGCGAAGGAGACCGCGAACTTCGCCTTGTCGAGGAACAGGTAGCCGTTCTGCGGTGGCAGGATCGGAGGCACCGGTGCCCCAGGCGGCGGATTTTTGATGAGCAGGTCCACGGACTCGCCCTTGTCCGGGGCGAAGGCTGCGATATAGACGAGCCCGGCGACGTTCGGATCGTTGCCGGCTTCGGTGATCACCACTCCACCGTAGGAGTGGCCGACGAGAATCACGGGCCGGTCCTGCGCAGCGAGGATGAGCTTCGTAGCCGCAACGTCGTCGGCCAGCGAGAGAGTCGGGTTCTGGACGATGCTGACGTTGTAGCCGTCCTTCTTCAGAATTCTGTGGACGCCCTCCCATCCTGCGCCATCCACGAAGCCACCGTGGACGAGAACGACGTTCACGAGCTTCTTCGACATGATGATCCCCTTTCCATTCGAAACCCAACCACATCGCTCCTCGGACGCCGCCCTTGACTGTCCACCGGCTTCCAAGCGTGTAGCTCGTTCACGGACACGAACGGCCGACGGTTTCTGCACTGCCGTGGCTCGACCTTCTTCACGCCCTCGCACCCGCCGAGGGCTCACCCTTTCGCAGCACGACGGAGGAGTAACGGGCAACGCGCTCCCTCGCAGAGTGCGCCATCCCGGAGGTGACTCTCATGGCAAGCGAGCTACCACCTGGCATCGCCGTCGGCAAGACTGGCGTCGAGACCGCTCGTCTCGCGCTTCAGATACACATCCGCGAGCACCGCGACGTCAGAGCCCCCGCGCGAGGCGAAACCCGCGCAGAGTCTTTGGCAGAAGCTGAAGAACTGGTCCCGCTAGAGGTGGGACGCTCCATCGGACCGGTCAGTACACCACCGGCTTCGCATCCTGGGCCAGCGGGGTCTGGTACGGCTTGCCCTTCGTCGTCTTCTGGAACTCCTCCTTCGCCGCGGCGACCTGCTTCGGGTCCGAGAGGAGGTCCACCATGGATGCGCCGAGCACCTTCGCCGCCACCAGCATGCCGCGCAGGCCAATCGGGTGCGCCGCGCAGGCGGTCTGGCCCCAGTGGTGCGCGGCGGTGCCGATGGGGCGGGCCACGATGTTCAGCTCGGCCAGCGGGACGGCGGCGCTGACCTCGCCGAGATCGGACGACGCCGTGCCTCCGTGGTTCGGGCCGTACGGGACCACGTCGGTGGCGAGGCCCGACTGCTCCACCCCGACCTCCTTCTGCAGCGCCTTGGCGAAGGTCTGGTCCTTCTCGTCGAACTTCGGAGGACCGACCCGCTCCATCTCCTTCTGCATGACGTGCCCGAGCACCTGGTTGTTGAGCGGGTCGCGCGTCGAGGCGAGCAGCGTCACCTTCGCCCGCGTCTCGGTGGCGAGCGCCGCGCCGTCGGCCGCCTTGCGCATCCGCGCGAGCAGCTCGTCCACGGCGGTGCCGGTCTGGTCGCGCAGCCAGGTCTGGATCTTCGCGTAGTCGGGAATGATGTTGGGGACCCTGCCGCCGTCCTTGATGACCCGGTGGATGCGCGCGGTGGGCTGGATGTGCTCGCGCATCAGCGCCATCGCCATGTCGAACAGCTCCATCGCGTCCAGGGCGCTGCGCCCCAGCCACGGCGAGGCGGCGGCGTGCGCCGTCTTCCCGAAGAACTCGACCTCGGTGGCGGTGAGCGCGAGCCGTGGCCGGGTGACCACCTGGTTCGCGGCCTCCGGGTGCCAGGAGAGCACCACGTCGGTCTTGTCGAACACCCCGGCCTTGAGCATGAAGACCTTGCCGAGCAGCAGCTCCTCGGCCGGCGTGCCGAAGATCTGGATGGTCCCGGGGAGCTTCTGCTCGAGGCGCGCCCGGTTGGCCGCCACCCCCGCGGCAACGGCGGAGGTGCCGAGCAGGTTGTGCCCGCACCCGTGCCCCGGCGCGCCCTCCTTCTCCGGGTCCTTCTTCGCCTCGCCCGGCTTCTGCGAGAGCCCGGGGAGCGCATCGTACTCGGCCATGATCGCCACCACCGGTGCGCCGCTGCCCGCGGTGGCGATGAACGCCGTCGGCATCCCGGCCACGTTGCGCTCGACCTTGAATCCTTCCTTCTGCAAAAGCTCCTCGATGGCCGCGGCCGACCTGTCCTCCTTGAGGCCGGTCTCCGCGTACTCCCACAGCTGGCGGGACATCCCCTCCCAGCGAGCGCGGGTCTGGTCGAGATAGGCGTCGGTGGTCGATGCGGCGGCGGCGAGCAAGGCGAGCGCGATCATGGAGTGGACTCCTGGTTAGTGGGCCGGAGCGTACACAAAACGCGCTATAGAGTCGCGCCGTGCCGTCCCGACAAGCCACGCGGCGGGCCAGCGCCCGCGCCGCAAAGCCGTCCTCCGACGAGCCGGAGGTGACCCTCTCGCGCCGCGGCCTCGAGCGGCTCCGCTCCGGGCACGTCTGGGTGTACCGGAGCGACCTGCGCGCTCCGAGCGTGCTCCAGGGCGGCGAGGTGGTGCGGCTGGTCGACGATCGCGGCTGGTTC
>DASWGQ010000392.1:0-2453 GCA_036393595.1 Myxococcales bacterium
GGGGCGGCGCGCGAATTTCGCCCACCTTGGGGGACGCGCCTTAGAAATGTCCCTCTAAGCCGCTGGGAACGCGTTCGGGCTTCGGGTGGGCGGAAAGGCTGGCCGCCGATGCCCAAGGACTCCACTCTGGCCGTGCACGGAGGCGAGGAGCGCCGCAAGGCGTACGACGCCGTCACCACGCCGATCGTCTGCACCGCCACGTACGCCTTCCAGGACACCGCCGAGATCGTGCGCTACTTCGAGGGCGACCTCGAGCGGGAGGAGTACGGGCGCTACGGCAACCCCACCGTCCGCGCCGCCGAGCGGAAGATCGCCGCGCTGGAGGGCGCCGAGGACTGCGCGCTCTTCGCCAGCGGCATGGCGGCGGTCACCACCACCATGTTCGAGCTGCTCAAGGCGGGCGACCACGTCATCCTCACCTCCGACTGCTACCGCCGCACCCGCCAGTTCGTGCGCGCGTTCCTCTCCCGCTTCGGGGTCACGCACACGCTGGTCGAGCCGGGTGACGCCGCCGCGCTCGCGGCCGCGGTGCAGCCGGGGAAGACGCGGCTGATCGTCTCCGAGTCGCCCACCAACCCGTACCTGCGCGTGGCCGACCTGCGCGCGCTCGCGGAGGTGCGCGACCGGTTCCGCGGGGTCAACCTGCTCATCGACTCCACCTTCGCCACTCCGATGAACCAGCGCGCGCTCGAACTGGGCGCCGACCTGTCCATCCAGTCGTGCACCAAGTACCTGGCCGGCCACAACGACGTGCTGGCAGGCGCCATCTCCGGGCGCGCACCGCTCATCGCCGCCATCCGCGACCTGCGGGGCGTCCTCGGCGGGAACCTCGACCCGCACGCGGCCTATCTCCTGCTGCGCGGCCTCAAGACGCTCTCGCTCCGCGTCGAGCGGCAGAACCGCACCGCTCTCCAGATCTCGCAGTGGCTGGAATCGCAGCGCGGCGTGCGCCGGGTCTTCTACCCCGGGCTTCCGAGCCATCCCGACCACGCGGTCGCGCGCGAGCAGATGAAGGGATTCGGCGGAGTGGTCAGCTTCCAGGTCGAAGGCGGGCTGCGCGAGGCGTCGCGCCTGGTGGACGCCTGCAAGCTGGCCACCATCGCGCCTTCGCTCGGCGCGGTCGAGACGCTGATCGAGCAGCCCGCGCTCATGTCCTATTACGAGCTGACCACCCAGGAGCGCGAGGCGATCGGCATCCACGACAACCTGATCCGGCTGGCGGTCGGAATCGAGGACGCCGACGACATCATCGCCGACCTCGCGCAGGCGCTCGACGCTGCCTCCTCAGCGCCGCCGCGAGCAGGATGAGGAGCGCCGCCGCGTCGCCGGACGGTTGCCCGCAGCTGCAGCTCCCCGCGCTCGGCGCACCCGCCAGCGTGCGCTGCAGGAGGTCGAAGTCGGTGGCGCAGGCGGACTGCACCGCGGGGCAGGTGGCGGGCCCCAGGATCTGCGTGAAGCTGAGCAGCTTCTGGAACGACTTCCCCCGGTCGGCGGTGGTGGCCAGGTCGTAGCCGTCCACGACCGGGTTGCCGCACGCGTACACCCGGCCCGCGCGCTCGCCCAGGCAGCGCAGTTGCGGCCCGGCCCGGCGCTCGAACCCCGTCGCGCCGGGCGTCCGGACGTAGAAGTCGCCGCTGGCCGTCCCGGCGTACAGCGTCCCGTCGGACGCGCGCACGAACCCGCCCAGGATCGCGTTCGGGGCGAGCAGCGGCTGGACGGTCGCGCCGCCGTCCGCCGTCACGCGGATCTCGTCCGCGCCGCCCACGCTGACCAACAGGTACACCGTGTTCGCGTCGGCCGGATCGACCTGGGCGATCTTCACCTGCACCGACGGGCCCACGCCCAGCTCGAAGCGCATCCAGCTCGCTCCGCCGTCGCCGCTGCGCAAGAGGGCGGCGCTGCCGGCGGGCGAGGACGCGCTGGGAAAGGCGAAGGTGGTCACGTAGATCACGGGCGCCGAGGCGGCGATCTCGACGCTCACCAGCCGCTCGTCGGCGTGGACGGACGGCGTGCCGCTCGTCAGCAACGCCGGGCCGAAGCTCCGGCCCCCGTCGGTCGAAGCATGGAGGGAGGCACCCGCGGCGGGAGGCCACGCGAGGGCCAGCACCGAGGAGGGATTCGACGGGTCGATGAAGGCGTCGACGACCACTAGCCCGGGCGAAAGGCCCGAAGCGCGCGTCCAGCTGCAGCCGAGGTCGGCGGTGACCGACAGCGCGTCCTGGTGAGCGGCGACCACGGCGTCGGATGCCGCCTGGTAGATGAGCACAGTGGCGCCGGAACCCGTCACGTAGAGCTCGCACACGTAGCGAAAGGTCGCGCCCGCGTCCTCCGACAGGACCAGCCCGAAGGTGGTCCCCACGAGGATCCGTTGCGGCGCGCCGGCGGGGAGGAGGACGCTCATTCCGGTGGGGAAGGCGCCGTCCGCGCGGGCGCCGGACGCGACCAGGACCGCG
>DASWGQ010000393.1:0-2154 GCA_036393595.1 Myxococcales bacterium
CTTCGGGTCGTGCGTGGTCGCGCGAGGCACCGGAGTCGTGCTCAACGACGAGATGGACGACTTCGCCGTCGCGCCCGGCGTCACGAACGCCTTCGACGTGCGCGGCGGGTCCGAGAACGCGCCCGGTCCGGGGAAGGTGCCGCTCTCCTCGATGGCGCCCACCCTCGTATTCGGCCCGGGCGGCGAGCTGCGGCTCGTGCTCGGGTCGGCCGGCGGGTCCACCATCCCGACCACGGTCGCGCAGGCGATCATCCAGGTGATCGACTACCGCATGCCGATCGATCGCGCGCTCGCGGCGCCGCGCATCCACCACAACTTGTTCCCCGACGCGATCCGCGTCGAGCCGCAGGGCATGGAGGCGGCCACGGCGCGCGCGCTCGAGGCGCGCGGGCACCGCATCGAGTACCGCCCGCGTCCGTGGGCCAAGGTGTCGGCGGTCGAGGTGGATCCGCAGACCGGCTGGCGCACCGCGGCGGTGGATGCGTCGTTCGAGGGAGCGGGCGCGGCCCAGTAGCGCGTCAATCCGGGCTTGTCGCGCGCGCCGTCGTGGGAAGAGCTGCTCGCCGCCGCGGCCCTGCTCGCCCTGCGCCGCCAAGCGCGCGCCTCAGCCGATCGCGGGGCTGCCTGCGCGCGCGCGCAGGAACCATAGGGCGAGCGCCGCCGCGACGGCAGCCGAGAGCACCGCCGCGGCTGCGTGCGCGTCGCGCAGCCAGACCGCGGCCACACACCCCGCCAGCGCGAGCCGCCCCAGCTCCACCGCCGGGGCCCAGCGGCGGCGCTCCATCAGCCCGCCCCAGCCGAGCAGGGTGAGGAGCACCAGCGCGGCGAGCGAGAGCTGCAGTGGAAGGGGAAGCGTGAACTGGGTGAAGAGCAGGTAGGTCGTTCCGGCGATCGCCGCCATCAGATTAGCGGCCACGTAAGCGACCAGTCCGGCGGGGATGCCGGGGTCGTGCTTGCGCTGCGCCGCGCGCGTCACCTCGGGCGCCTCGATGCGAAGCCCGCCGGGTCTCCAATCGGGTCCTTTCAGCCAGACGCGCAACCGGTCCAGGCCGCGCGCCTCGCGCGAGGCACGCCAGAGCGCCGCCCATCCCTGCACCTGCGCCCAGAGGGGATTGAAGCTCGTGAGCGGCTTCACCAGGCCGAAGACGGGCTGCTCCCGCTCCTCCTCGAAGGTGCCGAACAGCCGGTCCCAGATGCACAGCGTGGCCGCGTAGTTGCGGTCGAGGTAGCGGGGATTGACGGCGTGGTGCACGCGGTGCTGCGACGGCGTGTTGAAGACGCGTTCGTACCAGCCGAGCTTCCCGACCAACTCGGTGTGGATCCAGAACTGGTACAGCGTGGAGAACGACTCCACCGTCGCGAAGACCACCGGCGGCACGCCCAGGAGCGCGAGCGGCAGGTGGAACGGCCAGATGGTCCACACCGACAGCACCGCCTGCCGGAGGGCGACCGCCAGGTTGTAGTCCTCGCTCTGGTGGTGCACGACGTGCACGGCCCAGAGGAAGTTCACCCGGTGCGAGAGGCGATGCCACCAGTAGTAGATGAGGTCGACCGCGAAGAACGCGAGCAGCCACGCGGCCGGTCCCCGCAGGGTCCAGAGGCGGTGCTGGTAGAGCCAGAGGTAGCCGGCGCCCAGCACACCCACGCCGAAGACGAGCAGGATCTGCTGGGTCATCCCGCAGGAGAGATCGACCAGCGCGTCGTTGAAGCGGTACACGCGCGCCCGCCGCCGCCGGGCGGCCCACAGCTCGACGCCCATGAGCAGGAAGAAGAACGGGATGGCCAGCGCGATGTAATTGGTCATGCGGTGCGGCTCAGTCTGGGTCGTCTTCCGCGTCTTCCGAGTCGTCCGGCTCCGCCAGCGCGGCCGGCTTGAGCTTCGCGTCGTCGGTGCGGCTCACCTTGAGCTTGTGGTCGTCCTGCCGCGCGGAGACGGTGAGGCCGGCCTGCGCGTCCACCTCGAAGGTGACGTGGACGCGCGGCTCCCCGGCGCGGCCCGGCTGCACGCCGTCCACCACCCACCAGCCGTCGCTGTGCAGCTTGCCGGCGGTGCGGCCGGATCCGCGCAGCACGTGGATGGCGAGGCGCCGCTCGTCGTCGCGCGAGGTGGTGAAGCTCTCCGTCGCGCTGGTCGGGATCTCGCTCCCCTGCGCG
>DASWGQ010000394.1:0-3624 GCA_036393595.1 Myxococcales bacterium
GGCGATGGCCCCGAGCGCGCGTTCGAGTCCGGCGGTATCCATAGCGCGGGCGTTACCGCTTGATCCGCTCCCCCCGGTCCTCGTAGTGGAACACCCAGGTAGCGAAGCGGGACGGCGCGATCGCCTCGTCCGGGCCGATGCCCGTCCAGTCGTAGTCGCTGCCCGAGTCCGCGGCGACGAGGCGGCGCCGCTCCGCCTGCGTCACCATTTCCTTCGCCCGCTTGATCCAGATCCCGAACTGCTCGGGCCGCAGGTCCACCCAGCCGCGCGGCGCCGCGGCCAGCGGATCGGGCGGCTCGCCCGGCACGACCACGAGGCTGCCGCGGTACAGGCGCTCGCCATCCGGCACCAGGATGGGGATGCCCACGGACAATATATGACTCCGCAGCGCGCCGTCCCGCTGCACCAGCGCGTGGGCCTCGGCGGCGAGCCCCTTGGCCTGCGCGTCCGCCAGCGCCCGCACCGTGGGGCGCAGGCGCGAGCACAGGAACGCCTCGAACAGGAGCTTGGTGAGGCGCGGCGGCCCGAGCATCTCGTAGGCCACCGAGCGCGTGTTGCTGTGCTCCTCGAGCGCGCGCAGCCGCTCGATGGCGTGGCTCCGCAGGATGCCGGCGCGGTAGGTGGGGCCCGCCGTCGCCGCGTCGAGCGCCGCGACGATGTCACGCCCGGTGGGCCTGCCCTCGATCTCCATCACCGCGTAGTCGGCCACCTCCTCCGGGGTGATGAACTCCATCTGGCCAAGCGCGGTCACCGTCTCGAACTCGTCTCGTGCAAAGAGGCCGTTCTCGCCCACGTCGATGAAGACACCCTCGAGCGGCCTGCCGAGCTCGCGCCAGGCGCGGGCGTCCGGGCCGAAGGCCCGCGCCACGGGGACGGGTTCGGGACAGTCCACGAGGGGAATCGGCTTGCCCTTCCGTCGCACGGGCCCGAAGCGGATCTCGCGCCAGGCAATGGTCGCCGTGGGCTTGATCTCGATCGTGGCAGGGGCGCCCGGCGTGCGTCCCAGCAGGAACAGCAGCAGCGAGTGCGCCCCTGCCACGGCGGACTTCATGAGCAGCGGGCGGCTCGGGCGCTGCTCCGAGTGCGTGTAGGGGATGTTGAACCCCATCCCGCCGGTGCCGCTCGTGCCGATCTTCACGTAGACCTTGGTCTCCGCCCGCCGCAGGCCCTCGGCCAGGATCTGCATGTGCCGGATGAGCCGCGGCAACGCGATCACCAGCGTGAGCTGCTCGACCGCGGCGCGGTCCGCCGTCCCCTGCGCCGCCCGCTCCAGCAGCTCGCGTGCCGTCTGCACGACGTCCTGATACGCGAACGCCGTGGCGGTATTGATGCTGTCCACCACGGCGTCGGGCCGGTACTTCATCAGGAGCTGGGCCAGGAAGCTGCGGCTGAGCACGTCTTCCGTCAGGTCGCTCAGCAGGTCGTGCAGCAGCACGGCGCGATGTTCGGCGCTCGCGACCACGGCGCTGCGCCCCAGTTTCGCGAGGGCGGCCGGGAGGAAGACATCGCCCCACTCCGCGGCGATGGCCGCGCGGCCGCGGTGGGGCTCGAGCGACACGGCCGCGGCCTGCACCTCCTCCTCGAACAACGCCACGAGGACGACGCGCCGGGGGGACGCCGCCAGCACCCGCCGGGCCACCGCCAGCCCGACGAGCCCGCTGCCCCCGAGGATCATCACCGTGCGATCACGCAGTTCCATTCAGTCGCTCGATGGCCTCCACTTCGCGCGGCGTCAGGCGCCGGTGCGCCCCCTCGGCGAGTCGGCCCAGCCGCACCGGACCGTACGCGACGCGGTGCAGCCACTCGACTTTCAGGCCCAACGCCTCCGCCAGGCGGCGCACGATGCGCTGCCGGCCCTCGGCCAGCGTCACCTCCACTTCCACGCCGCGCGCGACCGCGCGCACGCGCCGCCCGACGATCCGCACCGGCCGGCCCTCGATCACCACCGCGCCGCCGAGGGCCCGCTCGACCTCGGGCGCCGACAGGCCGTGCGCGCGCAGCCAGTAGGTGCGGGGCACGGCGAACCGCGGATGCATCAGCCGGTGGGCCGCCGCCCCGTCGGTGGTGAGCAGCAGCAGACCGGAGGTCATCACGTCCAGCCGTCCAACGTACGTGAGGCCAGGCACCTTCGGGAGGAGGTCGAAAACCGTGCGCCGGCCTTGCGGGTCGGCGCGGCTGACGACGAAGCCGATCGGCTTGTTGAGGGCGAGCCACGTCAGCGGCGCGAGCCGGACGGGCCGCCCGTCCAGGGTGATGCGCTGGCGCGCCGGATCGACGCTCGAGCCCAGCTGGGCCACGGCGCCGTCCACGCGCACCCGGCCGGCGCGGATCAGGTCCTCCGCCTTGCGCCGCGAGGTGACGCCTGCGCGCGCCAGAGCGCGCTGCAGGCGCATGGCCGTCATTCGGGCTCGGCGGGCGCGGGCGGACGGAGCGCGACCGACAGCTCTTCGAGCCGCGGCAGCTCGTCCAGCTCCCGCAGTCCCAGGACCTCCAGGAATTGCGGCGTGGTCCCGTACAACAGCGGGCGGCCCAACCCCTCGCCGCGCGTCACGACCTCCACGAGGCCGCGCTCGAGCAGCTTGTCGATCACGGCGCCCGAATCGACGCCGCGGATCTCCTCCACCTCGAGCCGGCCCACCGGCTGGCGATAGGCGATGATGGCCAGCGTCTCGAGCGCCGCCGCGGAGAGGCGGCGCGGGCGCAACGCGAACTGCGCGCGGTCGATCGCTTCGGCGTACTCGCGCCGCGACAGGAACTGCCAGCCCTGCGCGATCTCGACCAGCTCCACCCCGTGACCCCCCGTGGCGTATGTCTCCCGCACCTCGCTCAGCGCCGCCCGGACGGTGCCCTCACCCGCCTGCGGGTCGAGCGCGCACAGCTCGTCCACGGTGAGCGGGCGCGACCCGGCGAACAGGGCCGCCTCAAGCAGCTTCGCGAGCGGGCTCACGGCGGATCACGATGGGGCCGAACGCCCCGTCCTGATGGAGCTTGAGCGCGCCGCGCTCGGCGAGCTCGAGCAGCGCGATAAAAGCGGAGAGCACGTCCACGACCTTCGCGCGCGCTCCCACGACGTCCCGCCACGCGAGTTGCTCGCGCCCGGCCAGCAGCGCCTCGATCTTCGCCGTCGCGCCTTCCACGTCGAGGGGGCGCGGCACCACCCGGTGCAGCATCGGCTCCGGGATGAGCGCAATCACCCGCTCGGCCGCGGCGAGCAGCTCGTTCAGCTCGATCACGAGCGGCGCGGGCGGTGCCGCCGCCGGCTCGGGAGCGAAGCCGCGCCCGAACTGCTCGGCGCGGCGCGCCGCCGCCTGCTGCATCCAGTCCACCAGCTCCCGGATCTGCTGGTACTCGAGCAGCCGGCGCACCAGCTCCGCCCGCGGATCCTCCCACTCGTCGTCCCCTGCGCGACGCGGCAGCAACAGCTGCGCCTTGATGCGCAGCAGCCGCGCCGCCATCTCGAGATAATCCGCCGCCTGGTTCAGCCCCAGCTCGTTGATCACGGCGAGGAACTGGTCGGCGATCTTCGCGATCGGGAGGTCGGTGATGTCGACCTCGTCCTCGCGGATCAGGTGGAGCAGCAGGTCGAGCGGCCCCGAGAACTGGTCCAGCTCGACCACGAAACCG
>DASWGQ010000395.1:0-1999 GCA_036393595.1 Myxococcales bacterium
CCGCAGGAACGGCGGCAGCGGGCCAGAGGACCTGCCGTCCACCAAAAGCTCGGCGGACACGGCCGGCTTCACGGTCACGATCACCTTGCCGGGCGCGGGGCCGCGGCGAAGCCCGAGGTACGCGACGCCGGCCAGCGCGACAACGCCCGCAGCGACCGCCACCCCGACGAGCCGCCGAGGCGATCCGGCGCGCGCTTTCCGGGGCCTGGTCAGCGGGCCTCTCCTTTCGGTGCGGCGCGCGGCGGTCAGCTCCCCCGAGCTGTCGAACCCCGGCGCGGCCCCTTCGCCCGGCCCGAGCACGCGCGTCGCCTGCGTCGCGCCGAGCTGCTCGGCCAGGAGCGAACCGTCGACCTCGACCGTCGGGGCTTCGGACGCCCACGGCCGCTCCGCTCCGCTGTCGGGCTTCGTCCGCGCGGTCGCAGCCGGTGGACGGACCAGCGTGTCGGCGTGCGGCGCGACGTCCCAGTCGCGGGCGGCGTCCGGGGAAGTCCTGTCCGGCACGCCGAGCCCGATCCAGCGCTGCAGGCGCGCCTGCTCCTTGTCGTGCTCGGAGCGCAGCTCCTCGCGCAGGAACGCAGCGAGCTGTCGCGACCCCAGCGGCGCGCCGCCGAGCTGCGCGAACGGCAAGAGGTCGTCGTGCAGCTCGCTGCACCACTGGTACCGGTCGCGCGGCTCCGGGGCGAGCGCCGCCAGCACCACCCGGGAAAGCGCCTCGGGCACCTCGGGGTTCACGCCCGCAGGCGGGGGCACCTCGCCCTTGCGCACCTTCTCCAGGACGGCGAAATCGCTATCGCCGGTGAACAGCTTGCGCCCGCAGATCAGCTCCCAGAGCAGCACGCCCGCCGCGAAGACGTCGCTGCGATGGTCGAGGGGGTCCCCGCGCACCTGCTCGGGGCTCATGTAGCTGAACTTGCCTTTGAGGATGCCGGACTGCGTCTTCTGCAGCCGCCGCTCCGCCTTGGCGATGCCGAAGTCGATGAGCTTCACTCCGCCGTCGAAGCTCACCAGCACGTTCTGCGGGGACACGTCGCGGTGGACGATCCCGAGCGGGCTGCCCGAGGCGTCCCGCTTGCGGTGCGCGTAGTCGAGCGCGTCGCACACCCGCGCCGCGATGGCGCAGGCGTGCGGGATGGGCAGCGGTTGCCCCCGGCGTCGGTAGCGGTCGAGCAGCTGCCGCAGGTCGCGGCCGGAGATGTACTCCATGGCGATGTAGAGGGTCTCGTCGTGCTTGCCCAACTCGAGGACCTGGACGATGTTCGGGTGCGAGAGCTGCACCGCGATGCGAGCCTCGTCGACGAACATGGAGACGAGCTCGGGGTCCTCGCCCATGGTGGGCAGGATTTTCTTGATGGCCAGGATGCGCTCGAATCCCTCGGCCCCGAACGCCTTGGCCGCGAACACCTCGGCCATCCCGCCCACGGCGATCCGGTCCAGCAGCAAGTACTTTCCGAACTGGACGGGCTGTCGCATGGAAGCGAAACGAGCGTAGTCTCATTGCGCGGCGACGAGCAAGGCGCCTGGAGGAGGATGGACGACGCGCCGGGAGGAGCCCACCGGATGCAGGCCTGCCACGCGTGCGGCAAGGAGATCGACCTCGGCCTGGGGGCGACCGCCGGCCGGCGCGACGAGTGCCCGCACTGCCGCGCGCCCTTGCACGCCTGCCGCAACTGCGCCGCCTACGACGAGACGGCGCGCTACGGTTGCCGGGAGCCGCAGGCCGAGCCGCCGCACGACAAGGACGCGGCCAACTACTGTGACTTCTTCGTCTTCCGCAAGGGCCCAGCCGCGCCGAAGGAGGAGGACCCCCGCGCGAAGGCCCTCGCCGCGCTGGACGCGCTGTTCAAGAAATAGTGCGCGACCTGAGCTACTTCGTCTCGCCCGCCAGCCAATCGAGGTACGGCTGATACCCCGCCTCGACCGGCACCGCGAGCACCTCGGGCACCTCGTACGGGTGCAGCTCGAGGATGCGCAGCTTGAGGCGCTCCAGGTGCTCGGCGCG